>DAIUCM010000072.1:0-19458 GCA_036846145.1 Bacteroidota bacterium | reverse complement strand
CAAATTTTGCAGCGCTCTTGTTGTTTTTATTTGTTTAAACCAGTTCAATCTAAAATTATTCAATGGTATGGATAAATATTCGAAATGAAACTAAAAAATTAGAGCATTTTTAGCTGCAATTTAAAAATTAGAAGAATTTGAAATCACAAGGTTTCGGAATTACTGAAAACGGCTTACTTATCGTTAGAATCCTTTATGAACGTTTTAAATCAGCTTAATAGACCTGTAAAAACAGTTCAAATAAGCATAATAAACTGATTTTCGAGCATTGTGTTAATTATGTATGAATATTTAAGAAACTGTGCCGGGCTAAATAAACCTATAGCTTTTTCACGATTTTCCAGTAAATGTAATACTGCCTGAACCATTATTTCAGCAGTCAGCTCATAAGTATCGTTTCCTTCTATGGCTATGCATTTTGTCTCACCGGAAATGGATCTTGCTTCTACCGCTAATCTGAAAAGCTGATTATCCATTTCTTCTTTTTCTGGCCCGCCTTGCTGTTTTGCAAATTTCTGACTAATGGTTTCTATTGATTTGGGTGTTTGCTGAACATGTGAGGTTGCGTAAAAAGCATCATCAGCATCCATAATGTACCAGGTTGCAGCATTTTTAGTTTTATAATTATTCGCGAAAAATATAAGCTCAGGATAGGGTATAAATAGTGCCTGCAAATCGCCATTAAAACAATTGGGTAAATTATGTGCATGTGCGTACGATTGTGTTTGCCGGAAAGCATTTTCCATATAAGTATAAATCGGGAAATGCTTCATGGCCTGCATGCTGAAACGGCTTCCGCGCGAATAAGCCGGATTTTCGAAATAATAGAAGGATGAAATATCTTCATACACTTCATTTTCATCCACAATTTCCGCAGCCAGCAAGTCCGCCAGAGCCGATTCGAAAGCAAGCGAATGCACTACGCAAGCACCGGAATTATCTATCTCACTTTTCCTGCTGTATGAATCGAAAACAAAAGCCTGTTCGCCGCAAATATCCAGGTATGTTTTTCCGTATTTTATACAGAAATCCAGGATATTTTTCGAGTATAGGTTATACGGGCCAACACAATTGATGATAATGTCGAAATCCAATAAATTTTGCAGCTCGCTGTTGATCGTTATGTCAATGCCCAGCAGCTGATTTCCACCTGAGATCTGCCGCTGCAAAGCCGTCAGGTTCTGCATATTTCTTCCAGCCAGTACAGGGAAAATATTCTTTGCAGCAAGCTTTTCGGCTATCATGGCAGCGGTGTAACCATACGCACCCAGCAACACCAGTTTTTCAGGCATTTTTCTCGGCAAGCTTAAACTGAACCATGTTGCAAAGTGAGCGGACGGTTAACAGTTGAATCAGGTCATAGATGGTAAGGCCCGGCACCAGTTTTTTCTGGTTCAATTCAGGCATGTTTTCACGTAAAACACTTAAGCCTTCCGGCGTAATTTTACCGTCAATATCAAAAGGTTTTCCATCCAGTGCAACCTTGGCGCGCTTGTTTATGTCGCTTACTTTCAGCTTTATCTTGTACTCGCGTTCCACATTGTAAAGTATATCTACAAGATCGATGGAATCTATGCCAAGATCGTTGAAAAGTGTAGCATCCGGATGTATTTTTTCCGCCGCTACACCGCATGATTCTATAATGCTCTTTTTAACTGAATTGTATATTTTTTCTGTTTCCATTTAATGATAATTTAAACCGATAAGCCGCCATCCACATGCAGCACCTGGCCGGTAATGAAGGACGACGCATTTTCAGATGCTAAAAATAATACAGTTTGCGCAATTTCATCTGCTTTTCCATAGCGGTTAAGCGGCGTGTTTTCCAGTAATTTATTTCCCATAGATGAAATTACCTGCATTGCCATTTCCGATTCTACAATGCCCGGCGCAACCGCATTTACCCGTATTCCTTTTTTACCGGTTTCCAAAGCCAGGGTTTGCGTAAATCTTTCAATAGCCGATTTGCTAACCGCATACGCTATTGCGCCCCGCCCATATTTACCAGCCAAAACCGATGAAATATTAATAATAGAACCACTATTCCGGCGCATCATTGGCCGCAGTACCTCCCTGCAAATCTTCATTGTGGCTGTAAAGTTAGTATTCCATAATTTTTCCCAATCTTCATCTTCCGTCATCAAAAATAGATTCTCAAAAGTTATTCCGGCAGCATTTACCAATACATCTATCCTACCATGTCGTTCAAGAATTTCGTCAATTATATTTTCCGCGGTATGCGCTCCTGTAATATCTGCTTGAACAGCGTGAAAATTTTTAGTTGTCTGTTCTTCTTGTGCCCGGTCTTGCAGCTTCTCTATGGCCTGGACATTGCTTTTATAAATGGCAGTTACATATGCTTTTTCCGCCAAAAATGCTTTACATACTGCCTGCCCAATTGTACCGGATGCGCCAGTAACAACCACAATTTTATCTTCTAGTGCAAGCTCCATTTATTTTATATTTTCCGTGTTATAAGCACTGTATTTACGCCGCCAAAAGCAAAATTCACCGTCATGCCGATACGTATTTCTCTCTGCAGGTTTTCTGTAATAAGATTTGTATTTTCCGTATCAATAGGCTTGTGTAAATTCAAGTTTCCGGGAATAAAATCATTCTCCATGCAGAGGCATAAAATAGCAAATTCCTGTATGCCTGCGGCTGCAATAGCGTGCCCGTGCCTGCTTTTGGTACTGCTGATGGGGATGTTTTTCAAAGCCGGCCCGAATACAACTTTTAACGCTTCCAGTTCAATTGCATCGTTATTGCGCGTTCCGGTTCCGTGCAGGTTTATATAATCAATTTCCTGCGTTGAAATTCCGGCCATTTCCAGGGCATTTTCCAAGGCACGCTGTATTCCTTTGCCCGATGGATCAGGCGCGGTGATTTTATACGCATCTAAAGTATTACCATAGCCCAGCAACTCAAATTTGGGTGTGATATTCAGCTCTTTACAAATGTTTTCGCTTGCCAGCACGCACAAACCTGCAGCTTCACCTGCCAGTGTGCCGTTGCGGTTTACATCGAAAGGTTTGCATGCCGCGCCATCAGTTTCATCGCTGCTTGCCAGCACGCCCAGTTTGGCGAAACTTAAAAATGCGAAAGAGTTGATGATGGAATCTGTTCCGCCCGCCAGGACCATATCTGCATTGCCCGATTGAATAGCGTTAAATGCCTGCGCAATTGCCTGCGTGGAGGCCGCACAAGCTGTTAACGATGATTTTTGGAAAGCGCCAAGATTCAGTTTTTCAGCGAGATACACAGCATAAACATCAAATGGATTAAAAACAGTGTTCAGTTTGCTTTTTTGTGTATTCAGGCTGGTAACTATGGTTTTGAATACATTCGTTTCGCTTGACAAAATATGCCCTAAACTATCATCAATCTTTTCGAAATCAGGAACGTCGGCGCCAATTCCCAATACAACGCCTGCCCTTGCCGCCGGTATTTTTTGGAATAATGGATGAAGGCATTTTTTCATGTATTGATATATGGAAACAATGAGTTCCAGCTTTCGGTCGTAATGCAAGGCACGCAAAACCTGCTCATTTTCATACTGGTACAAAAAAGATATAGGCTGCTTAATTTCAGCTGCGGTTTTATATGAAAATTCATCGGCAGAAAACTGCGAAACCTCACACTCCGCACATACATTATCGCGAAGGCTTTGCAGCACAGCCTGCTTCCCAATTCCCAACGGGCTGATGAGATCATATTCCAGCACAAAAACCCTTTCACTCATATCATTTGATCATAATCCAGTTCAACAAGAAATTCGCGTTCGTACACATCACGTTCCAGGCAAATACTTTTGCTAAAACCTTTCTGCTTTTGCAAGGCCAACGAAGCTGCAACCGACATAAAAACCGAAGCGCTGTTGGTGTTACCCAAAAGCGGGAAAAGGCTGAAAACTTCCATATCTCTTCCTTGCAGAAAATACTTTTCATGAAAGTAATCTGCGTCGTTCATTCCACCGGGAAAAACACAAAATTCCGGATGTGAATCTTTATATAATTCGTCAAACCCAATTCCCTGATTTATAAAAAGTCTAGGCACACGACTGCTCTGTTTCAATTGTTTTATCTTCGCCAACGGCTGAAGGTTTCTTTGCGCTAAACTTTCTGCCGATTCCAGCATTAAAAAAGCCGCGCAGGAAGTACTTTTCCAGCCTTCGCCATCTTCATTGAAATTCCTGTACGCATACTGCAGTATAGGCTCGCCGATGTTGCCGCTGCCAACCACTGCCATTTGCGTTCTGCCATGTGCAATAGCCTGGTGAGCTTCCTGCAAAGCATAAAATCCGCCGGCGGAAGTGCCGCCGAAAGCAGCGTTTTCGCCGGCCAGTTTGCTGTATAATGATGCATAACTTTCTATGGCATTGGTTAAGGTTCGCAAAGCTGTTAAAGGCGGTATGGCATCAAAATACTCACTTTTGTTTTCACGTATCCTCCCAGATTCGTTTTCTTCCAGCAGTCGCGATTTTAAAGTATTGATAGTATTGGAAATTTCACCAAAGAAGACGCCGGTAGATGTAAAAAGGCCAATATTTTCGCATGCTTCTGCCGTAATATTCGCGCTTTTCAGTAATTCGGAAACTGCTATTACCGAAGCTACCACATCTTCGCGCATGGCTTTGAGATCGCTGCGCTGCGGATAAAATGGCGATGATGAATCAAACTCTATTTTATTGAAATCCAAATCGTTACTTCCATATAATACAAGCTTCGAAAATGCTTCGGTATTATCAATGCCGGGCGCAAGTACAAAATAATGGCTGATGTAAACAGGGCGCTGCATTATTTTTTACTGCTGAGTTTGTATTTGGTAATCTGCCTGTATTGCTGGTGCCGGGCGATAAAATGCTCGGAAAGATTTTTAATTGATGTGATCATAAAAGTAAGGTCGGCCTGCGCCATCATTTCGCCATCAACATACATCTGCACGCTGGTATTGGCACGCATTTCTTCAATAACGTTTAAGCTCGCTTTCATCTCACATTTATCACCGGGCATAACGAATTTATGAAACTTTGCTTTATGCACCAGGCTCAGAATACCGAATAGTTTATCAGTCATTTCTGGATTTTCAGCCTCAAACGTTTCCTGAATTAAAAATCCGCTCAGCTGCGCCATTGATTCAATTAAAAGCACGCCCGGAACCACCGGAAAACCGGGAAAATGATCCTCGAAAATTTCATCTGTCAGGGTCCAGCATTTTACGCCTTCAATAAAATTCCCGGGCTCAATTCGTGTTACTCTGTCAACAAGCAGAAAGCGCATTTAATAATGTTTTTCCGAACAATGTTAACGATTTTTAAATGAATAAAAAAATTTCGCATTGTTATTTAATTTATTACATTTGGAAATATATTTAAAAATCAGCCGATAAGCCCAATCTTATACCTTCATTTTTATATACTATGAAGAAATTACTTTATAAACTTATTGCATTATTTATCCTGCTCAACTCATGCAATACAGCAAGGGAAGGTAATATGCAAAGCAATATTCAAAAACTCGATTTTGCGCAGCATAATACAAAACAGCAGTCAGAAACTTCAGAAAATGAAGCAGATGCCGGTAATTATGACCTTCAGGCAAATGAAAAAATTCCTGGCGGCAACAGTTCAAATCAAAAACCTTATATAAAACCAAAAAACAACAAAACGAATTATGCTGATCTTGAAGCTTTAAGTATAGAATCGGAAAATAAAACTATAAAACGTAAAAACACAAACACACAAAATAATTTCTATCGTAAACCGAATGAATCCAATACAAGTGAAGGCACTTTTTTACTGTTAACCGCACTGACGACTATTGGCCTGGGGCTGCTGCTGTGGCCTTTGAACAGATTCAACAAAAAAATAGCGCTTTATGCTATGGATAACCGTCGAAAAGCTGTTTATATAATTGGCGCCGCACATTTTTGTATAGCCTTTACAGCATTATTTGCCGGCCGCAACTTATATGATCTTGGCTTTCGCACATCCGACTTTACAGCTGATATTTTGGGGTTATCGGCTTGTGCAAGTGTAATTCTTTACCCTGTGCGCAAAGTGAAGTCTGGATTTTTTAAGCCAACTTTTATCAGGAAAAAAATAGCCACACTATTTGTGGTTTTAAGCAGCCTGGCATTATTTACGAACATGGGGATAAGAACAGCGGGCGATTATTCATATTCAAAGCCGGTTAGCTACCTGTATAGCACTTACGATAAATACTTTGAGGCTGAAGAAAAAGTGCCTTTAAATGATCAGAAAGCTGCTTCACCTTACAGCAGTAACCAGAAAAATGATGGTGGACAGATTGCGGCAACCGTTTTATTGATTTTACTGGGCATCCTCGCGCTTATGGTAATTATTGTACTTTCCTGCCTGCTTGTTTGTTCAGATATGCTGGCCATGGCTGCACTGGTTGGTGTGGGAGGCTTTATTTTATTAATTTATGTTATGGTGGTTTCTATTCGGCGAATTTGGGAATATTAAGTATTTCAGCTTATTTATCATTTCATTATAAACAGTTAAAAAAAGAAAGGCTGAGGGAACCACCCCTCAGCCAAAACCATCAACCAAACAAACCTAAATCTTCTAATCTTTTATTTCTGTAGCATTGCCTGCTGCATTTCTTTATTGAATGCTGCAGTAGCAGTTGCCATATCTTTTAACTGAGATTTTCTCTCATAATTTTTATCGTTACCGTAGATAAACAAACAGGTTTTATCTGCAATATCGTTTATCACTTTCGGCGCAATTTCCTGCGGTAAAGCCGGGCAACCTAAACTGCGGCCTATGCGGCCAACATTCTTTGCAAACTGATCATTAACATAATCCGCGCCATGAATTACAACTGCCCTGTTGCGAGCGTTGTTGTTAAATCCATTTTCCTTACCATCAATAAAGAGCGACAAACCATGCTTACCGAAATAAGTCTCGCCTGTTACATAAAAACCCAAGGAGCTCATATTTGATTCCGGAATATTCGAAAATTTTTCAGCTTTGTTTTCGCCTGTATTTCTGCCATGCGCTACGAGGCTGTTATACAATATTTTCTTTTTGTTCAGGTCAATTACCCAAAGCCTTTTTTCGGTAGAATTCTTACGGAAATCTATAACCGAAAGTATATTTTTATTCTCTGAAAGTTCGCCTTGTGTTTTAAGATTGTAATAACCTGCAAAAGCTTTCGAGAACAAGGCGCTGTCCAATCCTGCAGATTTTAAATTCAAGTCTTTATATAAATTAGAAATATATTGCGTAAAACTGGTAGAAACCGGCACACTGATGTTTGTGGCCGCTTCGGGTTCTGTTGCTCTCACAACTGCCATATTTGTATAGAAAACGGCTCCCATCACCACCAAAATCACTAAAAACATCAACGAAACTGCCTTTTTCCTCATATATTCACTTATCTATATTTGTAATTCTATAAGTACCTAACCGCAGCAAAGGCTTGTAAAGTTCCAGCCGCCAAAGCATTTTTCTATATCTTTTTATATGAAATGATACTTTTGCTGTTTAAACGCTTTAAACGCAGAAAAATTGTTTCAGAATTATTTTAGAAAGAAAAATTATTTGCTTTCCTCACTTCTTAAATTATTAAATAGTATATCGAAAAAAGCATACAAAATAAAAAGTCCTGTAAATAAAGTCCTAGACCAAAATACACCAATACCAAAGGAAGAAATTGCAAATAAAAAGCTAACAAATAGAATAAGAGTAACAAAGAAATCTCTTTTAGAATCTTTGCGGTTTATAAATAACATGGTTACTCCCACAATAAAAGCAAAAAACATTGATTTTATTCCGTCTCCCCACCCATCGAAAGTTCTGTAATTTACACGATTATTATAATAATCTATCAAAACTCCAATGCTATCAAAAAACACGTATAAGCACAAGCAGGAAATAATAACCTTTTGTACAGTTACACTCTTATTGTTTCTAAATATTTCTTTCATTCACCATTTACCATTCACAATTCACCATTAATTTACGCTTCGTACAAACTCCCTTCTTTCAGCTTTTCAGCATTTTCTGCAACCTGTAATGCATCAATCAACTGGTCAACTGAACCATTCAATACGCTATCCAGATCATATAAAGTAAGGTTGATGCGATGATCTGTAACACGGCTTTGCGGAAAATTATACGTACGGATCTTTGCAGAACGATCGCCACTGGAAACCATTGTTTTACGCTTGGAAGCGATTTCATCCATATATTTCTGGTGCTCCATTTCGTAAATACGGCTGCGAAGAATTTTCATCGCTTTCTCCAGGTTTTTGATCTGCGAACGCTCATCCTGCATACTCACCACAACACCCGTCGGGATGTGCGTTAAACGAACCGCAGAATACGTTGTATTTACCGACTGCCCACCCGCACCGCTTGAGCAAAAAGTATCTTTTCGTATATCAGATTCTCTCAGGTCAATATCAAACTCCTCAGCCTCAGGCAAAACTGCAACTGTAGCTGCAGAAGTGTGCACACGGCCTTGAGATTCAGTTGAAGGAACACGCTGCACACGATGTACGCCTGATTCGTATTTCAAGCGACCATATATTTTATCTCCACCGGAAACATTCAGGATTACCTCTTTAAATCCACCGGCAGTACCTTCGCTCAAGCTTACTACATCTACTTTCCAGCCCTTTGTTTCGCAGTAACGGGTGTACATTTTGTAAAGATCGCCGGCAAAAAGTGCAGCTTCATCACCACCAGTTCCACCACGAATCTCGATAATGGCATTCCTGTCATCCATCGGGTCAGATGGAACCAGCATCAGCTTGATTTCCTCTTCCATCGGCTCCAGTTTTGCCGTCAATTCGTCGAGCTCCATCTTCGCCATATCACGGAATTCCTCATCCTTTTCCTCAGAAATAATGCGCTTATTGGTTTCTATATTGCTGAGTAAATTCGCGTATATGTGATATACTTCCACCATATCTTTCAGGTTGGAATATTCCTTGTTCAACTGGGTGAAGCGCTTCATATCCGTAACCACATCCGGCTCGGTAAGCTTCTCTCCTACTTCTTCCCAACGTATTTTTATAGCTTCAAGTCTTTTAAGCAGATCCATATTTTCTAAACGATTGTAATTGTAAAAAGATTGCGATTTTTATACAAAGCATTTTTTACGCATTGTATATATGCAAAATGGGTGCAAAATTACGAAGATTCAACGGATTAAAATCCGTTGCTATAAAATTGACCGTTCCTATAGAACTTGGATTGTAGCGCTGATAAAATCCCGTAGGGATGATTAAATTTTGTAGGAATGGATTTTAATCCATCAAAAATTATGGATGAAATGTTACCAGCTGTAACGCCTCACCATCCCAAACTGCATACGTATTATAATTTATCCAGTCGCCGAGGTTGATGTAAGTACTTTTTTCGCTAAGCTTATATGTAAGCGGATAATGGCGATGACCATAGACGAAATAATCAATGTGCTGCTCGGCTAAAATTTGCCTGGAATGCTGGATGAGCCACTCTTTATCGCCGAAAAACTCCATATCTTTAACACCGGTGATTTTACGGCTTCTGCGAGCGAAATAATTCGCCAAACCAATTCCGAAATTCGGATGCAATCGGCTATACAACCAATTGGAAACCGGCGATGTAAAAACCTTTTTCATCATTTTGAAACCATGATCTCCGGGCCCTAAACCATCGCCATGCGCGAGATAAAAACGTTTACCATCTATTTCCCTGATGATTGGTTCACGATATATTTTAGCTTCAAATTCCTGCTCAAAATAATCTTTCATCCAAAGATCGTGGTTGCCGACAAAAATATGAATTGGAATGCCTGAATCGCTGATCTCAGCCAGTTTTCCCAATAATCGCACGAAACCTTTTGGAACAGCATGTTTATACTCGAACCAGAAATCGAAAATATCGCCTAAAATGTAAAGCTCTTTAAGGTTTGGTTGAATTTGATTGAGCCAGGAAAGAATGCGCTTTTCACGAACCAGAGAACTTGTATGATCCGGCGCGCCGAGATGAAAATCGGAAGCGAAGTATATATTTTTTGGCTGGCTCACAACGGTTTATCCTGCTCAATATAGAAAACGAAGATCTGTTTCGGACCATGCGCGCCTAAGACAAGGGTTTTTTCAATATCCGCGGTTCGGCTTGGTCCGCTCACAATACTCGTCATGCTCGCCCAATCAGTAATTGCCTGGTTATTTAAAGATGCAAAGAATTGCTTCAGATCGTAATGAACCTGGTTCCTATAAGCTACAACTACATGAACCGGCGGGAAAATACTTGCTGTTCGGCTCAGATTTCCTCTGCTCGATAAAACTACGCTTCCGGTACGCGCAATCAAAGCATCGCAACCTGTAATGCCAACATCAGCCAGTTTTACATCATTTTTCTTACTTTGGAAAGGGAATTCACAATTTGTAAATAGTTCCTGCAGTGGTTGTTCTAAGCAGAAAGCACTTTGCCAGTTATTTTCTTCTGCAACAGCTAAAAATTCATCGGCAAAATGGAATGGATTGTAACAGAAAACAAAGTTCCCGTTCTGCGCAGTAAAGTTCGATGCAAAAACCTCGATCGGTTCACCAATTTCAGGCATAAAAACATCGCTTTCCAAATCAATCTGCGCAGAATAAGGGCTGCCTTTTTGCAAAAGTGCAGCCCTTACTTTTTTGAGTATCTTCTCTTTCGGCGTACTGTTATCCACGCTTTTCTTAATTACGAATTACTAACTATTAATTAATAATTATTATGATTTCCATATATGTTTGTGCTAAAAAATGCTTTAAGTTCACGTCAAATTTAAATGGAAACTTTTAAGGCATTTTTTCATACTTATATATATGTAAGTTAAATAATTAGCTCGTTGCGCCAGTGTTATTGGTATCTGAAGATGTAGTATCTGTTTTTCCAGCTCCAGAATTACCGGTTTGGTTAACATCACCAGTCGATTGAGTAGCCTGACTTATATTGTTAATTTCATCAGATTTTAACAAAGGCGTTTCTTCCTTATCGTACGGGCGCTTACCAAAAATCAGCTCAAGGTCTTCTTTAAAGATCACTTCTTTTTCAAGCAACTTATCAGCTAAACGTGTCAGCAGATCTTTATTTTTAAGAAGAATGTCTTTCGCGCGCTGGTATGCTTCAGCAATAAGCTTATTCACTTCTTCATCAATGGCTTCTGCTGTCTTTTCGCTGTAAGGTTTGGTGAAACCGTTTTCATTTGCGCCGGTTGAATCGTAATAACTGATATTACCAATACGAGGATTTAAGCCGTAAATAGTTACCATTGCATAAGCCTGTTTGGTCACTTTCTCCAGGTCGCTCAAAGCGCCAGTAGAAATTTTACCGAAGATAATCTCCTCAGCAGCTCTTCCGCCAAGTGTAGCGCACATTTCATCTAAAAGCTGCTCGGTTGTTGTAATCTGCCTTTCTTCCGGTAAATACCAGGCAGCGCCTAATGATCGTCCTCGCGGTACAATTGTCACCTTAATCAGTGGATGCGCATGTTCGAGCAACCAGCTAACAGATGCATGGCCTGCTTCGTGGTAAGCGATCATTTTCTTTTCGTGTACGGAAATGATCTTGTTTTTCTTTTCTAAACCGCCAATTATCCTGTCAACAGCATCTAGAAAATCCTGCTTTTCAATTACTTTTTTATTGTGTCGTGCGGCAATAAGCGCAGCTTCGTTACAGATATTTGCAATATCAGCACCTGAAAAGCCTGGTGTTTGCCTTGCAAGAAAATCTACATCAACCGATGGATCTAATTTCAATGGCTTTAAGTGAACCTTGAAAATATCCTTACGCTCATTCAGATCCGGCATATCTACATAAATCTGCCTGTCGAAACGACCGGCGCGCATCAATGCTCTGTCCAGAATATCTGCACGGTTTGTAGCTGCCAGGATGATGATTCCACTGTTCGTAGAGAAACCATCCATCTCAGTAAGTAACTGGTTCAGCGTATTTTCGCGCTCATCATTTGCGCCCTGAACAAGATTTTTACCTCTTGCACGGCCAATTGCATCTATCTCATCTATAAATATAATACAAGGCGATTTTTCTTTTGCCTGGCGGAAAAGGTCACGAACGCGAGAAGCACCAACACCAACAAACATCTCCACAAAATCGGAACCTGAAAGCGAGAAGAAAGGCACATTCGCCTCACCGGCTACAGCTTTGGCTAATAAGGTTTTACCAGTTCCCGGAGGGCCAACTAATAAAGCTCCTTTTGGTATTTTACCACCCAGCTCTGTATATTTTTTAGGAGTTTTAAGGAAATCTACGATCTCCATTATTTCTACCTTAGCTTCTTCCAGGCCTGCAACATCTTTAAACGTTACATTTACCTTGGTATCTTTATCGAAAAGCTGCGCACGGCTTTTACCAATATTGAATATCTGTCCGCCGGCTCCACCAGCTCCACCACCAAGACGGCGCATAATAAATACCCAGATCAGCACAATAAGTACGATCGGCATCAACCAGCCAATGGCATCGCGCAGATAATCGTGCCTTGTAACAATTTTATTTGTTGGGAAATCGGTAATTTCCTTATTAGAAGCTTTTAACCTGTCCAGTTCATCCATAAAGGTGTTAACCGGCATGTCAAAATAATAGTCGGGCGATTTAGCAGTATTACCAAAAAGCCTGTAATCTTCTTTTTTAGCTGGTTGCGTGGCCTGGGTTTTCTTCAGGTAAACTTCTACCTTTTCAAGATTTTTAACGGTTATAAAGCTATCCACTTCACCGCGTACAACCATTTGTTTAATATCCGGATCCCACTGCTTTTCCTTGACATCTGTTTTTGGCATGAAATAGCCAATCAGGAAAAGTATAATGAGAGGAATATAAATCCAGTAAAAATTAAACTTGGGTTTGTTGGATGATCCATCTTTTTTAGGTGAAGGCGTACCATCCTCATTTTTTTTCTTTTTATTTAACTTTGGCGTTATCATTCAGAATTTTTCAATGTAAATAATTAAGGGAAACCGGCTTAAGCAACATCAGCGAACCTTTCGGTTTCAGCATCGCCCCAAAGCTCTTCAATTGCATAGAAATCGCGTTTTTCGTCAAGGAAAACATGTACTACAATGTTCACATAATCCAGCAAAATCCACTCTTTGTTTTCAAAACCTTCTTTATGCCATGGTTTATCGTTAAGCGATTCTTTTACCTGTTCTTCAACAGATCTTGCAATCGCTTCTACCTGGCGGTCGTTATCCGCATGGCAAATTATAAATTTATCTACTACCCTGTTATTGAGTTTTCGTAAGTCTAAGGCAACTATATTTTTAGCTTTTTTATCCTGCATGGCTTCAACTATAGCATTGGTCAGTTGCGCCAAATTGTCATCTACAAGTACTGCTTTTGTCATCAAGTATTTAGAAGTCTTTAATATATAATTTTATCAAAAATAAGTTAAAATTGGAAAACATGAAAACCTTCGTATAGTTCTGTCATTCGGAGGAGTTAACATTTCGGGATTATTTTGCTGTAATGCGCTGTAATTTAATATAATATAGCGCATCTGCTTCCGCAACTGCAAAATGAAGCCTGATTGGGGTAACACGACCATGCAAACCAACTTGCACACTCAGCTCTTCTCCGGTTGTTAATTCAAAAGTCTTGCCACTAAATTGCGGTAAGGTAAGGTCTTCATCCAGTGTTGCCGGATCGTCCACTTCAAAGGCCAGGTTTTTTCCTTCAAACTCTTCCCACTGCTCGTCTTCAATAACAAGATCCAGGTACTGTAATAATGAATCGTGAAGTACTTTGATAAAAAATGCCATATCCTTTACAGCAATTAGCTTTGCAGCCTCCTTATCATTCTTGCGGCGCATGGCCCGTAAAAAACTGTAAACCAGCTCAAGCGCATCGTCGCGGTTTGGATTTTTCTTCCAGAAATATAATTCGTTTGTATTTTCAGGCATAATATTCTGCGAATTTCGTGAAAATGCTTCAACATTATAAGCAAAGCATTTTTTAATTACCCAATATATGCAAAACTTATGCTGCCTTCGAGATTTACTGTGCGTGTTTACGGAATATTAAAAAATAAAAGGGGCGAGATTCTGCTCTCGCAGGAACAGATCGATAATTTTCCATTTACTAAATTTCCCGGCGGCGGGCTGGAGTTTGGCGAAGGGCCTGAAGACTGCGTTGTGCGCGAATTTGAAGAAGAAACCGGTTTAAAGGTTATTTGTGGCCAACATATTTATACAAGCGGATTTTATATAAAAAGCGCTATCGACCCTCAAGAGCAGGTAATTGGCATCTATTATGAGGTGAAACCTGCCGATAAGAATTTTGACCCGGATAATTTAACGCTTGATGAAAAGACGAGCGATTTCAAGGGGAAAACCAACCGCATTCGCCATATATGGCAAAGCCCAAAAATACCTGTTGAAGATATACTGACATTTGAAATGGACAGAGTGGCGCTTGTAGAATATAAAAAGAGCCCGCCAAAAAGTTAGCAGGCTCTTTTTTAGGATTTGCTTTATTTGTTAAAGATTTTTTAGCTTTAGCTTATATTGAAATTTCGGAATTTCGTACTAAAATTTTCACATTTCCACATCTTCACATCTCCACATTAGATAATTTCCTTATGCCCAACCCAAACAAACCTGCGAGAAACATACGCAGAATCTGTGAAAGTAGCATTACCGGCAGGATTACCGCCTGTAACGTGGAAATCTGAGAATGCAGCGTTCTGGTTCATCCAAATTGGGCCGGTGAAGTTGAAAGTTACCGGTGTAAAGGCTTCTTCCATCTCCTCGGCGATCATGCGTTTAGTTTCCTCATCTGTAGTATATGCGCCGCAGCTGATTGCGCCTTGCGTTGCAGCCAGTTCAGCAGCAAGTTTTACAGAATGTTCGGTATCGTTCGTTTTAATGATCAGCAGAATAGGGCCAAATAATTCATGCGAATAGGTTTCTTTATCGTTGGCATCAGCTTCCATAATTACTGGTGAAGCAGTACGCGCATTCGGGAATTCTTCGTTTAATATCTGCTGGCTTTCCAATAAAAGATTATCAGTTAAGTCTTTAGCATTTGCAACTCTTTCGCTTGTTGCCGGATTTTGAATGGCACCTAAAGTTCCTGCTCCCATTTTAGGATGATTCGCCAGACCGCGAACAGCATCTGCAAACTTCTGTACCACAACTTCATACGGCATGTTTTCGTTACCCACTTTTATTCCGGAAGCCGGTACAAAGAAGTTCTGTGGAGCAGTACACATTTGCCCGCTGTACAAACATGCTGCAAAAGCAAGATTCTGCATTACCGCATCAATATCATTTACAGAATCTAAGATCACAGAATTTACACCAGCTTTTTCTGTAAAGGCAATTTTACCCGGAAGGCTTTCTATATAATCGCCAAACTTGGTATTTCCTGTATAATCTATAATTTTTACCTGCGGATGTTCAGCCAAATGCTTGGTTATTGGATCGGAATGTGTGTCAACCGCTAATTGTACAAGATCGGGGCTGAAACTGTTTTCCAGCAAAGTTTTCTGAATTTCCGCCACAACAATTGCAATTGGTAATACACCGCCAGAGTGTGGTTTTACAATAACCGGGTTTCCTGTAATAAGGCTTGCATATAAACCTGGTACGCTGTTCCAAACCGGGAAAGTAGAGCAACCGATTACCAAGCCAATTCCACGGCCAATCGGGCGCCATGATTTTTTTACCTTTACTGACATTTTGCCCATTGGTTTTTCCCAATCGGCAGAACCCGGGAATCTTTTTAGTTCATGATAACCTAATACAATTGCTTCCAGTGCACGATCATTAGCATGCGGCCCACTTGCCTGGAAACTCATCATAAAGCTTTGCCCTGAAGTATGCATGGTTGCATAAGCAATATCAAAAAAACGTTTCTTTATACGGTCCAGGCTTTCAATTAAAATGGCTACGCGTGTTTCCACTTCAGCGTTTTTCCAGGTGCGCTGTGTTGCTTTCGCTCTTTGTACAAGTGTTTCAGGTTCAAAAACCGGGTATGTTATATTCAGTAATTCCTGCGTGTAAGGCGATGATTCTGTTCCTTTAAATCCGGTTTCGCCGCCTTGCAATAATTCTGTAAATGGCTTGTTTAACTGGTTGTTGAACCATTCCATGCCTTTTGCCATGCCATCTTCTGCATAAGCTTTTGGATGCTCGGGATAAGCAGCAAAAAAGTTACGGTCAATTACGGCTTTGCTTGCCTGGTCTAAAAGTTCTTTATGTGTTTCGAAAGTAGTTGACATATTACTTGTTATTTTATAGCAAAATTACGCATAATGCGAGAATAAATGTGAAAATATGTACATGTGATTATGTGAAAATTGATCCAAAAACCTAAGGTATTTTTTGTGGAAGTGAGATATGGATAGTTCGTAAAAAGAAAAGCCTTCCTCAATTAAGAAGAAGGCTTTGCTATATATGGTTATTGCGAAAAATGCTTTACGCTAGCGAACGCCATGCATCATTTTCAACAACTTTTTACTTAATAAGAACAGAATGATTGATGCAACACCTGCCATTACTACAAATATCATAAAGAATGAATAGAGATCATCGATCTGGAAACCAAGGAAGTTTTTGGCTACTCCACCTTCAGGATATAGTTTACTAAGCATACCGGTAAAATCATTTGCCATCGCATTACTCATAAACCATATTCCCATTAGTAATGAGCCTAAACGAAGCGGAGATAAACGCGCTACCATGGAAAGGCCTATCGGTGATAAACATAATTCACCCATGGTATGTATAAAATACATACTTACAAGCCACATCATATTGGTTTTGCTGTTATCATCTACACCTCTAACGCCAAAAGCAATTACAAGATAACCTACCGATAATAAAAATAATCCGATAGACTGTTTTACAGGTGATGCCGGCTCGCGGTTCCTTTTACCTAAACCAACCCATATAGACGCGAAAATCGGTGCTAAAATTATGATACCCAATGGGTTAATTGATTGGAAATAACTGGCAGGCATTTCCCAGCCAAACAAATTTCTGTCTGTATTCCTATCCGCAAAAAGTGTTAACGATGCACCTGCCTGTTCAAATGCCGACCAGAAAAATATTACAAAAAATGCTATTACATATATTACAATAATTCGGTCGCGCTCTATTTTACTGAGTGTTGGATCTGTAATTACAAAGCCTGACGCAGCCAGTGAGGTAGCAAAAATAAGTGTACTGATTACGTTAAAATTCAATACAAATAAGAAGAAAAGCCATAACGCTGCATAAATACCCAGCCACAAACCAACACGGCCCGCGCTGAATTCTTTAATCTCGTTATGGGCTTTGCCCGGATCATCAGGATTGGTGATTTTCTCCGGTTTCACACCCACTGGTTTACCGTTAGCATCTACAATATATTTATTTTTAAGTGCAATGAACAGCAATATGCCTAAAACCATACCAATACCCGCAGCAAAAAATCCCCATTTAAAATCAATTTTCTCTGCTAAAGTACCGCAAACCAATGGCGAGAAAAACGCACCCAGGTTAATACCCATGTAAAAAATAGAGAATGCCGCATCTACCCTTTTATCACCAGGCGCATACAGCTGGTTTACCATGGTGGAAATATTGGGTTTAAAGAAACCGTTACCAATTATTAAGCCTGTTAAGCCTAGCACAAAGAAAATAGTAGCCATGCTTTTATCCGAGCCATCTCCAATTAAAGAGGCGCTGCCAAAAAGTAAAAACTGGCCGATTGCCATAATTATACCACCAATAAGAATAGATTTACGGTTGCCCCAATACCTATCTGAAATATAACCACCAATTAGCGGTGTTAAATACACAAGGCCTGTATAGTTTCCATAAATCCCTGAAGCAAAATCGCTTGTATAAAGTAATACTTTGGTCATAAAGAGCATTAAAATAGCCCGCATGCCATAGTAACTGAAACGTTCCCACATTTCCGTGAAAAACAGGAGGTAAAGGCCTTTTGGGTGGCCGCCTGTCGCCGGCGCCGGATCAATAGGTCCTTGCGCAATTTCGAACTCTTCTCTTGGTGTTTTTACCATTTTCTTAAAGTGTGATTATAAATTTTTGGCTAAACTATGGAATAAATTTTAATTAAAAGTCCTCGTGTATATTTTTTCGCTGAATTTGGTTTATCTTCCGCCGGAAAATTGATTTTTTATCCTGTTTCCCATATCTCATCTTGCCCAAAAATGCTTCATTTCAACGATCAATAATCAATAAGCAATTATCAATTCCGCGATGTGAAGCCAATTTTCACATTTTCATATCTGCATATCTTCACATTTAAAAGATTTCTATATATGCTTTCGCTGAAAAATGCTTTTGGTTTGGTTTAAAGTGGCTTGCATTTTTTGATTAAATTTTGATTTTGCCATCCCCCTTAATCCCCCTTCAAAGGGGGACATGGGCGCTCCGACTGTTGTATTTTAGAAAACCGAAATTTTTTCTTTCCGACTGACAGCCTGTTTTAAAAAAACGATGAATATGGACTGAAAAATAAATTGAGAAATACTCATAAAATAACAATCGGAGCACCAAAGTCCCCCTTTGAAGGGGGATTAAGGGGGATAGCAATTCTTACAAGTTCTGCAAAATATAATCTGTAATCCTGGTGTACAAATGCAGCCTGGTTAAACCGCCGTAAATGCTGTGGTTTTTATCAGGGTAGAATTCAGAATCGAAAGGCTTGTTGAGGCGAATCATTTCTGAGATCAGTTCCATAGAGTTTTGCGGATGAACATTATCATCAAAAGTACCGTGAACCAGCAATAATTTCCCTTTCAGATTCGGAACATATTTCATGATGGAAGTAGAATCGTAACCGGCCTGGTTATCCTGCGGGCGCTGCATGAAACGCTCGGTATAAATATTATCGTAATAGCGCCAGTCTGTAACCGGTGCAACACTTACGGCCATTTTGAACACATCGGCGCCTTTCATCAAACTCATCGCACTCATGTAACCGCCGAAGCTCCAGCCGTAAATACCAATTCTTTTGCCGTCTATATATGGTAAGGTGGAAAAATACTTCGCGGCGGCAATCTGGTCATCGCTTTCTATCTGGCCAAGTTTTTTATAAGTTATTTTCTTGAAATCCGCGCCTTTTCCGCCCGTTCCGCGATTATCTACGCAAACCACGATGTAGCCTTTATCTGCAAGATATTGATACCAAACATCCATTCCGCCGCCCCACTGGTCGGTAACCATCTGGTGGCCGGGACCGCCATAAATCGTAAACAGCAAAGGATATTTTTTCTTCTTGTTGAAATCTCTCGGTTTTATCATCCAGGCGCTCAGTTTCACACCATTTTCCAGCGGCACATCCATGAATTCTTTCTTCACGAAATTATATTCCTTGAAAATCCTTGTAAAGTCTGAGTTTAACTCAAGGTTGCGAATAATTTTCCCTTCAGAATTATAAATTATTGTTCCTGGTGCTTCATAGTTGCTAGAATGAGTTAAAAT
>DAIUCM010000071.1:0-19460 GCA_036846145.1 Bacteroidota bacterium | reverse complement strand
AATGAGTACTAAATTGAACTATTTAACAAACTAATCTTACATTTGAAACACACTTTAAAAAAACAAATTAATGAAAACAACAAGATTATTTTTCGCTCCGGTTCTTGCATTAGGACTATTACTTTCTTCATGTGCTAAAGAAGAAATTATTTCAACAAACAGCACACCTGTAAAGCACATGCAGGCAGCGGCATACGAAAGCTGCGAAAGCCAGTGTATAGTAGCTGGTTCTGGCGATTATTTCGTAAAATCCGGTTCTTTATCAGGTAAAATAGGCTCCAATACAAAAGGTATTACCTATAGCGCCTATAATACCGAAACAGATTTCGTGGTGGTAGTTTCTTATAACAGAACTCCGGTAACCAGCAAATCTTCTTCTACTATAACTGTAACGGTAAATGGTGTTTCACAAAGTAATACCATTGTTAATCATAAATCTGCAACTTATACTTTCCCATTAGCCAGCGGATGGAATGGTTGCGACGAAACTTCAGTTTCAATTGCTGAAACAGTGTTTGATGGAGCAGCTGCAATGAGCGGTAATACAACTTACAACCTGATTGGCATTTGCAATTCTTGCTCGCTTGAAGGAGATAATTTCAGCGGTAATGTTACATCCTGCACTGGTACACGCGAGGCAGTTTATACCTTATCTTCTGAAGATGGCATGAGCAGCTTTACAATCGATGGTGATATTCATGGTTCAACTGGTACGCCAGTAGTTAGCATTTCTGGCGGCGATAACATCAGCCATACTATCGCTAGAAAAGGTAGCTCTAACAATTACGATATTACGGTAAATGGAACACTTGGTGCGTGTAGTACTGTAACTGTAACTGTTAACTGGACTTGGGATACCAAAGCAGCAGCAATTACCGGTACTTGGACTGCAGGAGCAATGGAAGTAGAGCCATTGAAATGTAAATAATTTTTCCAAAGAAGCAAATACTTTTATATAAAAAGAGGCTGTCTCAAATTATGAGGCGGCCTCTTTGCATATAATGAATTATTGAAAAATGCTTTGTTGAATGAATAAATGCAATGAGCGATTGATTGATTGAATGATTGATTGATTGAATGAGTCTTCTTAAATTAATATCATCATTATTATTCCGTGTTCATAACTCTTTGTTCATAACTCTTTGTTCATAACTCTTTATCCCTGCTGGTGGCAGCGGCTAAAGCTTTATAAAAATAGTATAAGCTGAATTCACACAAAGTATTTTACTAATATTATAAGTCGGAAATTAATTTTCTGCATCTTTGAAGTTTATTTTCAGTAGGTTTGGTAAAGTTCGATTTCCCTGTAATTATTGTTGGCGCCGGCCCTGCCGGTGCAACCACATCGCTGTATCTCACCAGGGAAAAAATTCCGCACCTGGTATTGGAGAAAGGTGTTTTTCCCAGGGATAAGATATGCGGAGATGCAATAAGCGGTAAAGGACTTGAAATCATTTCAAAGCTGCATCCGGAGGAAGTTAAAAATTTCGGTAAACAGCAGGATAAAACATTACTTACTTACGGCATACAGTTCAGCGCGCCAAATGGCCGCAGTGTAGATATCGCATTTCCCAAACCAAAAGGCGAGCTGCCGGTAGGTTTTTTATCCAAAAGGGAAGAATTCGACAATTTTCTATACAGTCAGCTGGTAGAAAACAACACAAATATTTGGCAAGGCGCAGAAATTACCGCAATAAATTACATCGATGGCGGGGTTGAAATAAACCTTACATATCAAAACCAGCAAAAAACTTTAACTACACCATTAGTGATTGGGGCAGATGGCAGCCGCTCGGTTGTTAAAAAGCAGCTGCAGGGTTTTGAGCAGGACGATAAGCATTTTTGCGGCGGCATAAGGGCATACTATACCGGAGTTAAAGGGCTGCATGCTGAAAATTACCTCGAGCTGCATTTTATGAAGGAATTATTGCCGGGCTATTTCTGGATATTTCCGCTGTCGAACGGGCAGGCGAATGTAGGCATGGGCATGTTATCGGCAGATATAAAGAAGAATAAGGTAAACCTGCGGAAATCCATGCTCGATATTACCGCTACGCATCCGCGCATGAAGGAAAGGTTTGCAAATGCCAGGCTGGAAGGTAATGTTTTGGGCTGGGGCTTGCCGCTTGGTTCTAAAAAACGGAATATTTCAGGTAATAATTTTATTTTAACGGGCGATGCTGCTTCGCTGATTGATCCTTTTACAGGTGAAGGCGTGGGTAATGCAATTGTAAGCGGGCTTGTTGCTTCGCGCATGGCCAAAAAAGCTGTGGAAAGCAATAATTTTTCGCATAATGCTTTACAGGAATACGATAGTATAATTTACCAGAAGCTATGGAACGAACTAAAGCTGAGCCATAGAATGCAGCAGTTAACTACTTACCCATGGTTATTTAACTTTGTGGTGAACCGCATACACGGCAGTAAAAACCTGCAGAATATTTTTACAAACATGTTTACCGATCTCGACCTGCGAAAACAGATGCAGAACCCGCTATTTTATTTTAAGATATTTTTCGGGAAAATTTGACAAGAGTAAAGAATTAAGAATTAAGAATTAAGAATTAAGAATTAAGAATTAAGAATCGAGAATGATATTATTTTAAGAAGTTTCATTCACTCATTCACTCATTCATTCACACATTGCACTTAATGAAGCATTTTTGGAAGATATTATATATGGCAATAGCCGGAAGTTTATTTTCGCTGAACGTATTTGCGCAGGAAACAGGGCAGCTCAGTGGAGATTTTCAGACCAATTTCAGTATTTACGATAACGATTCCATCATCGGCACAAATACAACGCAGTATTTTCACGAAAAATCTTCGGCGGAAGCATGGTTGTTCTTAAATTACCGCTTGAACGATTTTTCCGTACAGGCCAGGTTCGATCTTTTTAACAATTCGCCGCTGATGAACCCAAATGAGGCTTATACCCGGCAGGGCCTGGGCTTTTATTCATTATCTAAGAAAATAAAAAATTTAGACCTTACCGTTGGGCACTTTTACGATCAGTTTGGCAGCGGCATAGTTTTTCGTGCTTTCGAGGACCGTACAATAGGGCTTGATTACGCAATACAGGGCGTGCGTGTGCAATACAACCCAACCGATAGTTTTATGGTGAAGGTTTTTACCGGCCTGCAAAAAAACCGTTTCGATCATCACCAGCAGGTAATGAAAGGCGCCAACGCAGAGCAAATATGGCGAATCGGGAACCTGGATTTTTTAACAGGTGGTGCATTTCTCAATCGTACTTTAGACCAAAATACCATGCAGGCATTAGCAGACCAGATCAATGCACTGCCTTATGAAGAACTTTTTACGCCTAAGTATAATGTTTATGCCGGAAGCATTTACAACACATTAAGGTTCAATAATGTAAGCTTATATACCGAGTACGCTAAAAAATCAAAGGAAGCGGTAATTTTATCGGACAGAGATGGAAATATAGAACTTGCCAATACAGGTGGCGATGTATTTTACACAAGCTTAAGTTATTCGTTCTCCGGTTTTGGCCTAAATTTACAATATAAAAAGGTCGATAATTTTATTCTGCGCACATCACCATATACCACATTTTTAGTGGGAACCATGAATTATCTTCCCGCCTTAAGCAAGCAGCATAATTTCCGCCTGCCGGCCCGTTACAGCATAGCGGCGCTGGCCCAGGGCGAAGAAGGCGTACAGGCAGAAATTACATATTCCTATAACAAAACAAGCACATTCAATTTCAATACATCGCAAATATTTGACCCTAACGGCAACAGGCTTTTCCGCGAATATTATATCGATTATAACAAGAAGTTCAACAAGCGCGCGCATGGTATTTTTGGTTTCCATACGGTTTATTACGACCAGGAAATTTACGAGTTTAAACCAAGGGCAAAAGCTGTACAAACCATTACGCCGTTCATCGAATTTTCTTACAGGCTTGATGGAAGCCCAAAGGCAATTGACCCAAACGCGCCAAGGCCAAAACGCAGCAGGTTACGTCCATCTATACGCACGGAATTACAGTACCTGCAAACCGGTGAAGATAGAGGCGATTTTGCATTTGGCTTACTGGAACTAAACCTGGCCCCAAGGTATTCGTTTTCTATATCGGATATGATCAACACCAGGCCAAAGGACCAGGCAAAACCAGTGCATTATTACAGCTTTTTTGCATCCTTCACCGAAAAGCAAACCAGGTTCAGCATAGGTTACGCAAAGCAGGTGGCAGGTGTTATTTGTACCGGTGGCGTTTGCCGTATAGAGCCCGCATTTAGCGGTTTGCGCGCAGGTTTAAGTACTAATTTTTAAGTAATTATGAAAACGAAAGCATTTTTTCAGCTTGCCTTATATATATTGTTGCTGGCAGGTTTCGGCTGCGAAGAAAAAAACGATCTGATAAATTTTAACCGGCCGGAATTCAATACTTTAAAAATTGATAGTACTTACCAGGGTGATGGTAACGATTCGATTCAGAAAAAAAATGTTCTGCTGGAAGATTTTACTGGTGTTCGTTGTGTTAATTGTCCTCGTGCGCAAGCAGAAGCAAAAAAAATACAGCAGGCAAACCCTGCAAGGGTAATCGTAAGCGCTATACATGTAACTGATTTTGCTAGGAAATATAATGAAAGTAAGTACGATTTTCAAACCGTTGATGGCAGAAACCTGCACGCCTATTTGGGTGGTGAAACCAGCTTGCCAGTAGGTACAATTGACCGTAAAATTTTTGGCAGCAATAAAACACCATTTGTTTATGATTACCAATGGAAATCGCTTGTAAGCCAGCAGCTTGCATTGGTTCCTCCCGTTAATATCACTTTCATGCAGAAGGATTATAACACCGGTAATCGTACCTGCAAAATCAAGATTAAAATTGTTTATACCAAAGATGTTTCCTCGCCGCAATATATAAGCGCATTTGTTACCGAAGATAATTTTACAGATTTGCAGTTAACACCCTCAGGTGTTGATTCCAACTATAAACACACACATGTTTTCCGTGCCATTATGCAGCCTTCAACAGGTTTAAAACTTGCAGATAATTGCCGCAAAGGCCAGACATTTATTATAAGCCTGAACGCTAAATTACCTGATAACTGGAAAGAAGACGAATGCAACCTGGCAGCATTTATTCATGAGCGGCAGGATAAGTTTGAAGTTGCACAAGTGCAGGAAACACATATTAAATAAAGCATGTACAAACTATTTTTTGCTATAAGTATATATGCAGTTTCAGTTATTTTATACGGCTGCGAGCTGGAAACGAACGATCCTTTCCTTAGGCGGGAGCACGCGAAAAGATACACGCGCGATTCGCTTTTTAAATTACATGAGCAGTCGCCCATACATCCCAACGACCGTAAAAATTTCCTCTCGCTCGATTATTTCAAGCCGAAGCAGGAATATGTAGTTACAGCCAGCTATACCGAAATTTCGCCGGCGCAAAGTGTTTATATACAGGATACGGAAGGTATGGAGCAGGAATATTTCAGGGTGGCGAAAGTAAGTTTTGAGTTAACCGGCAAGCCTGTAACATTATCTGTTTTTCAGAATGCAGCCTTTATTAACCACCCGGAAAAAAAAGACGTGCTTTTTTTGCCTTTTTTCGACCAGACAAATGGTAAGGAAACTTACCCGGGCGGCAGGTATTTGGATGTGCTTTATAAAAGCGGCATGCAGCAGGTAGAGCTTAATTTTAACGATGCATATAACCCGTACTGTGCTTATTCTCATGATTATAAATGCCCGGTTCCGCCCGCTGAAAATAAAATTCCCTTTCGAGTAGAAGCCGGTGAGAAGATTTTTGAGTTTAGTGGTATTTTTTAATGCCTATAATAAAAAGTATTGCAGGGAGTTATGGCTGCATAAGCCTAAAGCATTTTTAGCGCAATGTATATATGCATTTTACCTGATGCTTATCTGCGTAGATAGATATGCAGGTAATTCATTCACTGCCAGTTGCAGTTTTTGCTTATTATGTTTTTTATGGGCTTCTTCTATCAGGTGGTCAATATAATTCAGGTAAAGAAAATAAACGAGTATGCGGTTATAATCATCCAGGTTTTTATCCTTTATAATTTCAAGCATTAAAGTTTCTATAGCCTGCGGATTTTTGGTTTCAGTTAATGCCCTGCCCAGTCGGCCGATATGGCCGAAATAGTGATTTTTGCTTGGATTTTCTATACCGAAGCTTATGCCTAACAACAGATCATTCACATTAATATCAAGCTCTTCAAGCTCGCGGATGTATGTTTTACGGCCTTCCTGCGCGTAGCTTCCATCGCTCATTCTTACAAACTTATCATTCATTATATCTAAATGCGAGCGCAGAAATGTTTCCCAGCTCAAAGCTTCTGCAGAAAGCACCGCAATATTCATAGCGTGGCGGATCGGGCCATCATCCATACTGCAAAAACCCATTACACGCCTGCTTCTTTTTAGCTCAAGCGCGGTTTTTTTGGAGTAATATCGGGAAACATATTCTTCAAATTCATCGTCAGAGCCTTCGTTAAGCGATTGTGCCACAGCATCGTTTAAAAGCTGCTTGAACTTTGCCTGTTTTGCCAGTTTATTATCAATAACCGTAAACCTGGCGGAATCCCATTTTTGCATTTTGCCTGTACGGGTATCATGATCTGCTTCTTCGTAAACTGGCTTGTTGGTTTCCTTATTTATATAATCTATAAATGCAGTAATCTTAGCAGGTTTTTCCCTTTTGTAGCTGTAATATGAATTTCTGTTTTTGCTTATAAAAACCTCCGTATTGGTATCAATTAAGCATTCGGAATATTGCACCATCCGCGCGTACTTTTCCGGCAATGTTTTGCTTACAGGCTCTGATTCCAAATAAAAACCAAATATAAATTCTTCATCGTAATCCTGGTGTTTTACATGCCTGTAAAGCCATTTTCCGGGCAAACCGTTTTTAAGTTTTTCAGGATCCAAATGTAAGTCATGCCCGTTTCTGCCATGCAGATCTACCGTTTGGAACTTAACAACCTTTTTTCCGTCATAATCCATATATTTGTGCCTCACAATAAGCAGATCTTTATCTAACGTAAGGTTCGGAAATTTTTTCATAAATTCTTCCAGGCTTATATTACTTTCCATTGCTTTTCTGGCTGCCTTTAAATCGGCGCTGCTGAGCCTGAAATAATGCGCTTTGCCCTGGTAATGAGAATTATATGTTTTATTCAGGTCGCAAACCTTAAATTTCAGGTTCAAGGAATCTAAAATTTGTGCAAGCTGATGCATGGTTGTATCGCTGTACAGCAAACCTTCGGGAAATTTCCTGGTTTCCGGCTGCCGGTTGGTGCAGAATAAAGTTAATGACGAAAGTAATAATACATAAATCAGGATTTTCATGTAATAATTTTTGTTTATTACCTTACAAACCCCGGCAAGCAACTTTTTAGTATTCGAGCTTGATATTTAATTTTAATGTCGTTTAATTAATGTTTTCAAAACATAGGGCAATGCCCCATGCAGGCACAGTTTGCCATTGCAGGGCTTGGTGCAACCGTAATTAAATAGATTTGAAATAAATTCAATGCTTTTTAAAAGTAAAAAGTACAGCAAAGCGCTGGAACTACCTAAAATTATAAACGTTAACAAATTAGCTAACCAGTGATCAATTATCAATTATCAGTAATCAATGGCTTTGCCATCCATTTATCTTCAAATTAACTTTGGTTCCTGTTTCGGATTAAATATGGTTTAAACCTATTTTTAGCATTATAATTTGCAGCCTTGAACTTTTACTCATATATCTTTTATTTTTTTATGTTTTTTTATTTGTGAATGCATCGCAATTGCTTCTATTGTTTGAGGTTATTCGATAGATTTTATTAAATCCTTAACTAAACGACATTGATTTAATTAAAATTTTGTGTTTTTGAAGTATTTTTGGCGGTTTTAATATATGGCATACCTTTAAATTGAATTTAATATACAAGAAAATTTTTGGCTGAAAAAGCAACGCTTAGGATGTAAATTCCGGCAAATGCAGAATCTATTTAGGCAATGTAAAGTAAAAAGTACTGCCTTCTCCCGGTACAGATTCGGCCCAGATCTCACCGCCATGCTGCTCTACAATACGCTTGCAGAAAGCAAGGCCAATTCCAGCGCCAGTAAATTCGGAACGTGGATGCAAACGCTGGAAAAGCATGAAAATGCGGTCATGGAAATCCATATGAAAACCAATGCCGTTATCTTTTACATAAAATTCATAATAGTCGGCAAATTCTTCCACACCAATTAAAATTTCCGGCTGTACACCCTTTTGCGAAAATTTAAGGGCGTTATCTATCAGGTGCTCAAATAATGTTATAATTTGCTCACGGTTAGCCTTTACCATTGGTAATTCATCGAAAAATACCACTGCGTTTAATCTCTCGAGTTTTGTGGCTAACCTTTTCCTTGCCAGCGTAACCTTGTCTTCCAGGTTTATCAGTTCCTTGTGCTGGCAGTTGTTTTCAATAGATGTATATTCCGATAAATTCAGTACAATCTGCTGCATCTGTTCACCGCCATCCACCATAAATTGCAGCATTTCTATTGCCTCGGTATTCAAATGCGTGCTGAATTTTGATGCAAGTATTTTTGCGAATGATGTTATATGGCGCAATGGTTCCTGGAAATCGTGCGAAGCCAGGTAACGGAAATGCTCAAGCTCCTTATTACGTTTCTGAAGCTCCTGCACATGCATTTTCAGGGTAGATTCTATTCCCCGGCGCAGGTTAATTTCGTAGTTCAACCTTTCATTCAGTAAGTTATATTCGGTTATTTTCGCTTTCAGTATTTCCAGGTCGTTTAGATCATCTAACATATCGGGCAGTTCCGCTGAATCTGAAATTACTTCGGCAATGGCCTTTTTCATCTCTTCACTTTCTTTTGCTTTTGTTTTTTCCAGTTCAAGCTTCAATTCAATCTCTTTCCTGTCGGTAATATCTCTTAATATGGCAAGCACCTGTTTTTTATAAAACGGTACCAGGCGTGCTTCGAACCAGTATTGCTTTTTACCATTGTCAAACGGAAATTCAAATGAAGCCGTATCGCCCAGGTTATTCAGCTTTCCAACACAGGCTTTAAAAGTATCCATGCATACATGCGGAAGAATATCCTTTATATACTGCCCGACATATTTTTCGGGTTCGAGGTAAGCCAATGATGGTTTTCCGGCCTTGCAGGAGAGAATTTTTCCATCCCGGCTCAGTTTAAAAAGTATATCTGGAAAAGCTTCAAAAATGGCTTCGAACTTGAAAGTAAGTTCCAGTGCTTCAATGTTTGTTAAATGCATAGGGTGTTTTTTTGCTGAAAACAGTTATTGGTTAAATTAAAGTTTTGATCCACCGCTAAGCAATTCCGTGCCAGAATTTTTTTTGAGAATGCCTTAAAGCCCAAATCTTAGTATTAAACATGTAATACGGCCAATAAACAGAATTAATTTAAAATGTCAATTTTTTGTACATGTAGAATAATTTCCCCAATATGTGTAATTAATTTAGAAAAGCCGCAAATGTATAACTAAGCTTCAACAAAAGTATTCTTGTTCGTATTATGAGCTTGTTGTAATTTTGCTTAAAATTGTAATACACATTTGAATATTATTGATATATTTGAATAAATCTAATATTTAAATGTAGTACTTAAAACAACTGGATGACTACAAAAAAGCGAATTTTAGTAATTGACGATGAAATAGATATTGGTTTAATGTTAAACGAATATCTGTCGCAGCAGGGCTACAGCATAACCAACGCTTACAGCGGCACAAGCGCGTTAAAATTACTGGAAAATGAAAATTTCGATCTCATAATAACCGATTTCAGGCTTGGCGATATTGACGGGCTTGAAATAATTATCAGGCTGAAGGATATAAAACCCAATACACCGGTAGTTATGATTACCGAGTATTCCGATATAAAAATGGCGGTTAGGATCATTAAGCTTGGCGCGTATGATTATGTAACCAAACCTTTATATCCCGATGAAATACTGATCACTATAAAAGATGCCATTGCATCGGGCGGTGCTGATAAAAAAGAAGCTACAGAAAAGCACAAGTTTATTGTAGGTGAAAGCAAGGAAATGCGCACTATTATGAACCAGCTTGAAGTAGTAGCCGAAACTAATTACCGCGTAATTTTATTGGGTGAAAGCGGTACAGGAAAAGAATCGCTCGCACATGCCATACACGATAAAAGCAAGCGAAGTAACAAGCCGTTTATAGCCTTAGACTGCGGGGCATTATCAAAAGACCTGGCCGGCAGTGAACTTTTCGGTCACGAAAAAGGCGCCTTTACCGGTGCAATAAACAGCAAGCCAGGCCATTTTGAGCTGGCAAACGGTGGCACGCTTTTCCTCGATGAAATTGCTAACTTACCTTACGATACACAGGTTTCGTTACTTCGCGTTCTGCAGGAAAACCGCGTACGCAGAATTGGAGGAACAAAAGATCTGCCGGTAGATGTACGCATAATTGTAGCATCTAACGAAAACCTTGCGCTGGCGGTGGAAAAAGGACAGTTTCGCCAGGATCTGTACCATAGGTTAAACGAATTCAGTATTGTAATACCGCCATTGCGCGATCGTCAACGCGATATTATCGTTCTGGCCGAATATTTTTTACAGGAAGCCAATAACGAGCTCAAAAAAAGCATAAGAAGCTTTAGCGGTGAAGTAATTGATACACTGCTGGCTTACTCTTGGCCCGGAAATATACGCGAGCTGAAAAACGTGATACGGCGCGCAGCATTAATGACCGAATACCTCGATATTGAGCTGAAATCGCTGCCGCCCGAAATTGTGCGTGAAGCGCATATGAAGCGTGTACAAAAAATACCGCTGGATGGTGAAAAATACCAGGCGCTAACGCTGAAAGATTCGGCACACGAAGCGGAAGCGGCAACCATTATGCGTGTTTTGAAGGAAGTAAATTATAACCGAACCAAAGCCGCCAAAGTATTGAATATAGATCGTAAAACGCTATATAATAAAATGAAGCTGCTAAAGATCCTCGAGTAAAACCTTCAATTTCAAAATAGTACATATAAGGTACGGCTTAAAAATTCTTTGCCTTATGTTTTATTTACAGCGGAAGATTCTGGCAGAATGTATAATTAATCTTTGGTAGTGGTTTACAATGTATGATAGTGTGGAAAACTACAATTCAGACGCAAAACTAAGTAGTTGTGCTCCCCGGCCTGCGGCTCACAGGCCGGAATTTGACTGAATTGTTATGGTCTGTGAGCCACAAACCATGGCCTTCTAAAGACCATTTCTGTTTATCATCCATTGTAAACTACTACTTAATAATTTTATAAGGAATTGTGGTAATAGTGCCGTTTTTTTCAAGAATGGCGTATTTTATTTCTTCAATTTTTTCAATGCCGTTTTGCTCGCGCGCGCTTTGCATGATGTCGTTTTTATCAACACGCGAACTGCGCATGGCGTTTTGTATCAGTTCGCCATGTTCCACGAGTATTACGGCGGTTCCGTCAATTAATTTTTCGGCCTTGCGAGAACGCAGTTTGATGAGTGAAAGCCCGATGTTGAACAACAGGAAGGCAGTTATATGGCAGTAATTACCAGCATGCCGGGCAATATTTTACGCCATACTAATTCAAATTTGTATTAACCGTATCTGTATTGGTTTCTGTGCTCAGCAATATGGTTCTTATGCGTTCAATATTATGCTCGGCTTCAATCATTTTCTCTTGCATGGAAGTTAAATTTTCCCTGGCATTTTTTTCATATTGCGTATCAATTAATCGCTTAAACATCATACGTCGTTCTTCAAACATGCGCATGGCAACCCACAAAATCTCTTCAATGGCATCAGTCTGCTGGCGTATGAACATGTTCGCCGTAAAAGTATGGCCGGTGTGGCAGCGGTAACGCAGTATATTACCGTTCTTCATTTCCCATAAAGTGCCGCCGCAATCGGGACAGGTAAAAGGTGAGCGCTCGCCAATATCGTCAGCCACGCCAATATCTGCCAGCACACGTTCTGCAATGCGGGCTTCCTGTATTATATCGCGTGGTACGCCGCCATTCTGGTGTATTGGCGTTACGCTCAGCTCCAATATTACACGCGCCATTTCGCGGCTGGGTAAAACATAATCAATATCCGGTATATGGTCCAAAGTATTTTTCGGCATATCGGCATATGCAGCTTCATCGGGGTTTTGTACTATTCCTTTTCCGCCGCTGCGTTTTATGGCATCCATTCCTGCACAGCCATCATACAATAATCCACTTAAAACTATACCAACCACACGGCTACCATAATTTGCCGCAGCCGAGCGGAACAAGGCATCAATGGAAGGGCGCATGCCGTTTTCGCGCGGGCCTTGTGTAATCAGTATCTTATCGTCCTTAAGTATCATGTGCCTGCCCGGTGGTGCTACATATATACAACCTTTTGAAAATGGTTCACCATGTATTGGCACTCGTACCTGCATGCGCGAATCGCTGATAAGGCATTGCATCAGTACATTTTCCGGGGCTTCTGGCGATACATGCTTTACAATAAATATGCTGGCATTTATATTGGCTGGCAGCTGAGATGTTATGGCCAGCAAAGGCTGCAATCCACCTGCTGATGCTCCGATTACTATAATATCATGTGCCTGCATATCAATAAATTTTAGGTAAAAGGTATCAGATGCTAAAAAGTTGTAATTGCGGCCAATGTTATTGCAGCCCGGTAACATTTAAAACCTTGTGGCGTGCGGTAGCTGCTAAACATAAAGCCGATATAATTGTAATTATTTGCATTTAACCATATGACCAAGCAGGCAAATATACTTATTGTTGAAGATAACCAGGGTGATATATTGCTCATTACCAGGCGCTTTAAGGAACTGGGTATTGAGTGCTGCATTACTGTTTGTAAAGATGGCAACGAGGCTCTTGAGCACATACAGCAGAAAGAGAAGGAAGAGTATATAAACATCCCGGATTTAATAATACTGGACTTTAACCTGCCGAAACGTAACGGCCGCGAAGTTCTGCATGAGCTTAAAACAAACAAAAGGCTTCGTAAAACGCCAATTATTGTTTTTACATCATCTGAGGAACAAAGTGATGTGGAAGATGCCTATGATGAATATGCCAACAGTTACGTGGTAAAGCCTTTTGAGCTTGAAAAGTACTACGCAACTATAGATTCCATTTACGAGTTCTGGCTGCGCTCGGCCAAGCTGCCATCTGGCAAGCCTGTACATAAGTTCTAAATTGAAGTACCGGGAATATTTTCTATAGATACTCTTGCTGGAAAATGCTTTCAGTTACGTTTGCCTTTGAAAAAATCATCATCAAGGCTGTTCTTAATATTTATTGTTTCGTTAGCCGGCATTTGTGTTTTAGGAAGCTTGCATACGCTTAGCCAGAAATCAAAAATATTTTCAATGGTTCGCTCGTAATTGTTATTTAGGGGCGATACCACAATTACACTGGCAACATGGTTATGATAACATTCCCGTATGGTTTCCATTGCTTCATGCGGCATTAAAACCACAACCGGTACATTTTTTAAGCAGCTGCCGCTGAGTGCGGCAAATGTTTCCGATAAAAAAAAGGCCGGGTTATCCAGGTTCAATATCAGCAGAGTTTCATCGCCGCAAGTGGTCAGGCGGTTGTTACGGCCAAGTAAACTGGTGAATTTTCTGAAATCGCCATGATGATCGAGATACGAATTGGGAAACCTTTCCAGGAAACGAGTAAACAAATCCTGCGGCACTTTACTTTTTTCTCCTGCTAAAACAATTCTTTTACGCTTTTCCACAATTAATTTTTTTAAGTGCAGAAACAGCAGGTATTGCTACGGGTTATCGCTACAAATTCTTTCAAAGATGAGGAAATTGCTCCACATTACAACTGATTTTCAGAAATATATATTTTGAAGCATTTTAAGGCCTAAGTATATATGCAGGATCAAGATCCTATTTCATTCAGAACTACACGCTGTTATACCGCACAAGTATAGTAAATTTGACGTTTACCTTACATCATGGCGAAATCACCAAAGAAGCAAGCAAGCGAAACAGCTGAGAATAATTCACCCGAAGGAAGCCAAAAGAAATCTTTTAAAAGTACAAAAAAGAAATCTTTCCCTATAGTTGCGCTCGGCGGCTCGGCAGGCTCTTACGATGCGCTGGAGAAATTCTTTACCCATGTTCCGGAAAAAACCGGCATTGCGTATGTAGTTGTGGTTCATTTAGATCCTACGGCCAAAGGCATGCTGCCTGAACTGTTGCAACGCGCAACCAAAATACCTGTAGCGGAAATTACAGATGGTTTGGAGATGAAGCCGGATCATATCTACATCATTCCGCCAAACAAAGATCTTAGCGTACATGGCGGCAAACTCTTGCTGCTGGAGCCAAGCAAGCCGCGCGGTCTGCGCATGCCGATTGATTATTTCTTCGAGAATTTAGCCGGTGATATGGGGCAGCGCGTGGTTGGCATTGTGCTGAGCGGCATGGGCGCCGATGGCGAGCTGGGACTGAAGATGATCAAGGAGAACATGGGCATGACCATGGTACAAGATCCCGATACTGCCGATTACGACAGCATGCCCAGGAGCAGCATACAAACCGGCATGGTAGATTATATTCTGCCGCCGGAAGATATGCCCGATACGCTCATCAATTACCTGAGCCACCCGGTTATAGTACACGATGGGCGCGAGAACATAAAAGTTGCCAGCAGCCACAATGCATTACAGAAGATATTCATGCTGCTGCGCTCGCATACCGGGCACGATTTTTCGCTGTACAAGCAAAGTACCATTATCAGGCGAGTGGAGCGGAGGATTGCTTTTCACCAGCTGGATAATATTGTGGAATATGTGCATTTTTTGCGCGAAAATCCGGATGAAATTGACCTTCTTTTCAAAGAATTGCTCATTGGCGTTACCAAGTTTTTCCGAGATGCGGCGGCTTTTGATATTGTAAAGCAGGAGCTTTTCACCATACTGAAGAAAAAACATAAAGGCGAAAGTATACGCGTGTGGATTGCAGGCTGCAGCACCGGTGAAGAAGCATATTCCGTTGCCATGATGTTGCTGGAAATTGTAGATATGCTGCCCAACAAACACTCGCTTAACGTACAGATGTTTGCTTCGGATCTGGACCAGGATGCCATAGAACAGGCCAGGGTTGGGCAATACCTGGGTAATATTACAGGCGATGTTTCTCCCGAAAGGCTGGAGCGCTTTTTCAATAAAAAGGAGAACAACCAGTACCAGATAAAGAAAGAAGTGCGCGAGATGATTGTTTTCGCGCAGCACAATATTATAAAAGACGCACCTTTTACCAAGCTCGATCTGCTTTGCTGCCGAAACCTGCTTATTTATTTAACAGGCGAATTGCAGAAGAAGATTATGCCGGTTTTCCATTACTCGCTCTTGTCAACAGGTTTGCTTTTCCTGGGCCCTTCGGAGTCGGTAAGTTCTTACTTAGAGCTTTTTACGCCTATAGAAAGCAAATGGAAAATATTCAGGCGCAAAGAAACGGAAAATACTTATACGCGCATGGTAGATTTTCCTTTCGCTGTTTCGAGGCAGGATGGTAAACTGCAAAGCAAGGAAACCGCTCCGGCGCCAAGAAAAGGAAATTCGCTGGCCGAGAACTTCCAGAAAATTCTGCTGGAAAATTATACGCCGCCAAGCATTATTATCAACGATAAAGGCGATATCCTGTACATCAACGGGCGCATGGGAAAATACATGGAGCTTAGCACCGGGCAGGCTGTTATGAATATTCATCGTATTATACACGAAGACCTGAAGTACGAGCTGGGAAATGCCATACACAAAGCGGTAACGCAGCGAAAACGCGTAGTAGGCGAAGACATAAAAGTGAAGCTTACACAGCATACGCATTATGTAAAAATCACCGTTTGCTACATGGAAGAACCACAGGCATTACAGGGTTTGGTGCTGGTTGCTTTCGAGGACAAAGGCATTGTACCCGCACAGAAAAAAGCCCGTAAAGGAGTAGTGCGTACCGAAGCGGATATTCATGTAGCCGCGCTTGAAAAAGAGCTGAATTATACCCGCAACCAGCTGCAAAGCACCATTGAGCAGATGGAAACATCGCTGGAAGAGCTGAAAAGCACCAACGAGGAGCTGCAAAGCACCAACGAAGAGCTGCAGAGCACCAACGAAGAAAGCATCACCACCAAGGAAGAAATGCAGAGCCTGAACGAGGAGCTGATGACGCTGAACGTGATGTACCAGAACAAGGCCGAAGAGCTTACGGAAATAAACAACGATATGCGGAACCTGATGGACAGCACGCAGATAGCTACCATCTTCCTCACCAACGATTTTCATATCCTGCGTTTTACCCCTGCCGCTTCGCACATTTTCAGCCTGCTGCAGACAGATATTGGCCGGCCCATTACAGATATTGTGAACAAGCTGCAATACGATGCTTTAGACGAAGACCTGAGAGAAGTGCTGGAAAGGCTGATTCCCAAAGATTTACAGGTGCGCACCTCGGAAGGCAAATGGTTCCAGCTGCGTATAATGCCATACCGTACCCTGAATAATTTCATAAACGGCCTGGTGCTTACATTTGTAGATGTAACCCAGATGAAAACACTGGAAGAGAACCTGAACCAGGTGCAGCGCTATACCGAAACCATGCTGGAAACCGTACAGGAAAATCTTGTAGTGTTGGATAACAGCCTGAAAATAATTGCCACCAGCCGCTATTTCCTTAAAAATCATCACCAGAACCTGGAAACCGCACGCGGACGAACTTTTTTTGAGCTGGCCGGCGGCCGCTGGGATATACCGGAACTGCGAAAAATGGTGAATAATGTACTGAACGGGAACATGGCTGTTGAAAATGAATGGCTGGAACACACTTTTGGCAAAAACGATAAACACAGCTTCCGCGTAAGCATAAAAAATGTGGAGAATAATGCAGGCAAAGAGCCGGGAATGATTTTGCTTGCGCTGCATGAAATTGATAACGGGAACAATGTATGAAGAAGTACCGGCGTAAAGTACATAATGAAGAATTACGAGCGCAGGCTGAACAGCTACTGGATAAAATAGCTGCCGACAATGATGTTGAATTTCCGCACGAGATAAAAAGGATTTTGCATGAGCTGCAGGTGTATCGCGTGGAGCTGGAAATGCAGTACGATGAACTGGAAATTACACAGCGCGAGCTGGAAAAATCGCGCAACCGCCTCGCCATCCTGTATGACCATGCACCGGTAGGTTATTTCTCGTTAAACGCAAAAGGTGATATCCTGATGCTGAACATAACGGCCGCGCGTATGCTTGGCTACAGCCGCAGCGCACTCATTGGACAAAACATCAATAAGTTTATTGCAACCGCCGACCAGGATTTTTTCTACTTATTTATGCGGAATGTTTTCAGCGGGCCCAGGAAACAAACGCTGGATGTAAAGCTCTACAACAAAAAGAAAATCCCCATTTATGCGCAGCTGGAGGCCGTTTTATCCGATGAGGATGATACCCAGGTAAAACAATGCCGTGTAGCCATGCTGGATATTACCGAGCGCAAAATGGCCGAAATACAGCTGAAGGAACGCGAAGCCAGCCTGCGCGAAGCACAGGAAATGGCGCACCTGGGCAGCTGGAGCCTGGACCTGGAAAACGGCAAAGTAAAATCATCAGCTCAATTATATTCCATCTTAGGCTTGCGCCGCTCCGAAAAATTAGATGGCGAAATATTGCAAAGTTTTGTACATCCCGATGATAAAGAACGCGTACAGCAATTATACGATAAGCTGAAACTGGATGGAAAACCCGCCTCTATAGAATACCGCGTCATTTTGCGCGATGGCATGCAAAAATGGCTCTACAGCAGCAACAAAGCGTCTATAGATTCATTCTCCAGAGTGCGCAGCCTCAGTGGATTTATACAGGATATTACCGAGCAGAAAGCCGCCAATGAACTGCAGATAGAAAAAAGCAAGCTGGAAACCGCCAACGCTTTTGCCCGCACCATTACGCACGAGGTTCGCAATCCGCTCACCACGGTAAACTTATCATTGTCCCTGCTCCGCAGCGAAGCACAGAAAACAGGAAACGATAAACTCTCCAATTACATTGCAACTATTGATCGTAATATAAAACGTGTAGATCAGCTCATTACGCAATTGTTATACTCCAGCCGCCCGAGCGAAAGCATTTTCAGTAAAGTGCATATATGTGATTTGCTGGATGATGTACTTGCAGAAGCTACAGATCGTATTTCATTATCCGGCACTACGCTGGTTAAAAACTACCATACCAACTGTACCGTAAAAATTGATGCGGAAAGTATGAAAATTGCTTTTCTAAGCCTGGTAATAAACGCCATTGAAGCTATCAAACATACAGAAGGCATTGTAACCTTAATTACAGAACAGCGAGACCATGAATGTTTCATAACAATACGCGATAACGGAACAGGCATAGATCCAGCACTTACTGAAAAGATTTTCGAAGCGTTTTACACTACAAAAACCGATGGTATGGGCCTTGGCTTAAGCAACACAAAAAATATAATTGAAACCAACAGCGGAAAAATTATACTGGAAACTGAAGTTGGGGTTGGTACTTCCTTTATTATTAGCTTACCTGCCATGTAGTTTGCATATATGGCCTGGCTGTAAAATACCTCAAATTAATGCAGCCAGCTCGGTAATTAACTTTTTGCGCGATAGGTAAGCAAACTCCTGCTTATTCTTTTCAAGATGAATTTCGCAGCCATTAAAAAGGCTGGTGTACCGGTAAGTTGCCTGGTATTCAACATCAAGCTTAGGTTCTTTATTATCTATAAACCTGTACTTTAATTTTTTATCATCGAAAAGCAAAGTTCCTGCGCCATCAGCTTCCGGTAAAAACTGCCACACCCTGTTGTTCTGATCATACCAAATACCGCGCATCTGCTCATTAATTACCTGTAATATATTTGAGTTGCCCATATTAAGTATCATATAAATATGACAAATATGACAAATATATAAATATTATTTTCACGGGGAAATAATTCTACAACAGGCCTGGATAATAGTAAAATACAGCAGGGAATTTAAGAAATGATAACAGGGTCAAGGGAATTGAGTTATTAAATACATGACAGCCCAATTTCAAAGCTAAAACAGTGAACAAATAAATTTTTGAGCATCGGAAATCTACTTTAGATTCTTTTCAACTGGTATAGTTTTAACCCATAGTAAAAATAAAAGTAAATGAATATCTGATTGTTAGGAACTATTGCTTTGTTAACCTCTCCGGCCTTCGGCCACCTCTCTTAAATCATGAGAGGAGTACAGCTCCGACTATCATTTTAACTTTAAGAATTCTATTTATCCAATTATGCGGATAGTCATATAAAAGTATTTTTCGGCCTTAGCATATATGTAAATCTAATATTTAATACTGGTAATGAAGTTGTTAATTCCTGACTACCCGTTAATGATAAATATAAAAT
>DAIUCM010000070.1:0-19874 GCA_036846145.1 Bacteroidota bacterium | reverse complement strand
GCTGTGGATATGTGAAAAAAAATAATATTTATTTTAAAGGAAATACAATGTTCACAAAAAGCTTGGGTCAATCCACAGCCAAATATTTACTAAAGCATTTATTGATAAGTTAATATATGGGTTATACACATGCTGTGTAATAGTTGTTTGTTTAAAGATTTACTGGAACACTTGTAATTTTAATTATGGAAAAGAATGTTACGGAATTGTGTAAAAGCTTACACTTATTCACTTTTTTTCGTGGAACCAAACTGTTGCTTCAAAATTCTCACTTCTTTGTCTGATAAGTATCGCCATTTTCCACGGGGTAAATCCTTTTTTGTTAATATCCCGTACATAACTCTGTCCAGCTTTTCAACTTTATACTGCAGGCTTTCGAATGCCTTGCGTAACAGGCTGTTGCTTCCGGAATGTAAACGTACGCCTAATTCTTTTTTATCTTCACTTGTATAAGCAAGTTCATCAACCTCCACTTTTTCATCTTCTACCATTACTTTGCCTTCAACAATGTTAATAAAGTCGGCCTTTGTTAAGGGCTTGTCTAAACCAACAGCATATATTTTATTTATACTTTTGGATGGATGTACAAGTGCGTTGTTTAAATCGCCATCGTTTGTTAATAAAAGCAGGCCGGTTGTGTTTTTATCTAACCTGCCAACAGGATAAACTCTTTCTTTGGTAGCGTTTGCAACGAGTTCCATTACAGTTTTTCTTTCCTGCGGATCTTTGGTTGTACACAGGTAACCCTTTGGTTTGTTAAGAAGTATATAAACCGAGTTTTTTGGCTTTATGCGTTTACCTTCAACGGTAACTTCATCTTTGGGGTCAACCTTATAACCCATTTCTGTAACAACTTTATTATTTACTTTAACTTTACCATCTGTTATTAAAGTATCGGCTTCACGCCTTGAACATACACCGCTGTTGCTGATATACTTATTTAGCCTGATTTTTGCATCATCGGAATTTTTATTAGTTTTTGGCAGTTTTTTGTCAATATTACGTTTCATAAGTATATTTCAAATTTTCTTTTACAAAGTTAAACTTAAAGCTATTCTGTTTTACATATATACATATCGCCAAAAATACTTCAGGTACTTTTTACTGCTTATTTTAGCTTTGTTTGCTGCTTTGCAGGCGCAGGCAAAACCTAATATTAAGCGTATTTGCGCTGCAAGAAACGGTATTAACACTGTTTACTGGTTCCCGGTGCCGCATAGCTGTTCATTGGTTAGGCTGAATATTTTTGCCAGAGAAAATGAGTTCAGCGCCTTTAGAAATATTTATACTGGTGTTGGCGAACATCCAACAAATAGTTATGCGCATACAAATGCAAGCGCTTTCCAGTCTGGCGCTTACTATATTGAGTTTGTTTATGATTGTTCCGATGGAATTACATATAATATTTTTTCGGATACAATTACTGTAGATGTTCAGCCGCCAGCCGTAATGGAGCCAGATTCAATTAGCGTAGGCCCTAATGGTGAAATTATACTTGGCTGGTCGCCATCATCTGCACCTGATGCAAAAAGTTATGTTATTTACCGTGCAGATGGTACTGTTAATAAAATTGTAGGCCAGGTTGATGGAAGGTTCAGCACAACTTATACTGATAGCCAGAATGGAGATGCATCTAGCAAGGCTGAAAAATATAAAATTGCCCCTACCGATAGTTGTGATAATATTGCTGCAATTGGTAATTTTCATCAAACAATGCATCTGCAAATCAGCCAGGATAAATGCGCTTCTGAAGTATATTTAAAATGGAGCGAATATATTGGCTGGAGCGCAGGTGTTGAAAGATATGACCTTTATTATTCGCTTGATGAAAATTTAAGTTATTTTAAAGCTGGCACAACTAACCAGACACAATTTACCGCCAGGCTTGTACCAAATAATAAAAAGGTTTATTTCTTTATTCGTGCTGTTAAAAGCGGGAATGATAAAATCACATCTTCATCTAACCGTGTAAATATTACAACCAGTTTTGAAGATACCACGCAGCGTGTTTATTTAAGCAATGTAACACATGTTAAAAATACCAGGCAGTTAAATATTGAGTGGAATGTAGATGTCAATCATAATTACTTGTTTTTTGATGTGAAACGCGGAAAAACACCTGCTAATTTAGATAATATAGCGCGTGTAAATGCCAGTGTTTTAACAAATTATGTTTACAATGATGTTAACGCCGATAGTAATTTTGTATGGTATTACAGTATAGTAGGGAACAGCATTTGCGGAAAAACACTTGGCAGAAGCAATCTGTCAAACAGTATAAATCTGCGTGTAAACATCGGCAACGGAAAAAATACACTTTACTGGAATGCTTACAACACCTGGCCTGCAAATGTAGAAAGTTACGAGGTTTACAGGGTTTCTACCACCAAAGGTAACGTTAACGAAGAGTTGATTGCTAAGCTACCCAATACAGGTACAACTTATGATGATGTTAAGGAGTTCGACAGTGACGCGCGTCCCGGTATTTGTTATTATGTTGTAGCGGTGGAGGCAGATGGAAATCAGTACGGTTTTAAGGAAAGAAGTTTTTCTAATACTGTTTGCTACACAGTTCCGCCTATTGTTAATGTACCAAATGCTTTTTACCCTGAGGGGATTTATAATAAAGTATTTTTACCAATTGCCTTATATGCAGATTCAACCCAATCCAGGTTTTCCATTTACAACCGTTGGGGTGAGAAAATTATCGAAAGCCGTGAAATTTGGAAAGGTTGGGACGGTACAATACCGGGAAGATCTAACGCGCCGGAGGGAGTATATTTTTACAGGCTTGAAGTTATAGGAATAGATAAGTCTTACAAGGTGTATTCTGCACCCGTTACGCTTGTTCGATAGAATGTGCGTAACTTTGCCTTTATGATTGAATTTTTTTCTGATACAGCATTTCAGTTAGATAAAGCAGCCGAAGAAAAGCTAATTCCTGTTATTGAAAATATATTCAGCGACTATAAGCAGTCTTTAAACTATTTACATGTAATTTTTTTAGATGACGAACAGCTGCTTCAGATCAATAAAGAGTTTCTTGAGCATGACTATTATACGGATATTATAACCTTTAATTACGCGGAAGAGCCTGGTGTAATAGAAGCTGAATTATACATTAGTGTTGAAAGAGTGCGAGAAAATGCATCTACAATTGGCGTTTCTTTCGACCAGGAATTGAATAGAGTAATAATTCATGGCGTTTTGCATTTATGCGGATATGAAGATTCTACGGATGCGTTAAAAAAAGAGATGCAACTTGCTGAAAATAAATATATTAACCTTATTGTTTCACGTGAAACATTGTGATTTTTAAGATATGTTCCAGGAATATGATGTAATTGTGGTTGGAGCGGGCCATGCAGGGAATGAAGCCGCTGCTGCAGCCGCAAATTTGGGTTCGAAAGTGTTGTTGGTAACCATGAATATGCAAACCATCGGTCAAATGTCCTGCAACCCGGCTATGGGTGGAATTGCAAAAGGGCAAATTGTTCGAGAAATTGATGCGATGGGCGGATATTCTGGAATTGTTTCCGATAAAAGTATGATTCAATTCCGCATGCTTAATATGAGTAAAGGCCCGGCCATGTGGAGCCCGCGAACACAAAATGACAGGATGCGATTTGCTGAAGAGTGGAGAATTGCATTGGAGCAAACACCAAATGTAGATTTCTGGCAGGAAATGGTTCGCGAACTTTTGATTAAAGATGGAAAAGTTATCGGCATAAAAACCCAGATGGGAATTGAAATAAAAGCCAAAGCAGTTGTGCTCACAAATGGTACTTTCTTAAATGGAATTATACATATTGGTGAAAAACAGTTTGGTGGTGGCAGAGCAGGTGAAAAGGCTGCAACCGGAATTACAGAACAGCTTATCGCTTTAGGTTTCGAGTCGGGAAGAATGAAAACCGGTACGCCGCCAAGAGTTGATTCCCGCAGCTTAGATTACTCTAAAATGGAAGAGCAGTTTGGCGATCAGAATCCACGCAAGTTTTCCTATAGTAATTCTACTGCGCCCTTAACCACGCAGCGCAGTTGCCATATAAGCTATACCGATAAAATAGTTCATGATATTCTGCGTACAGGTTTTGAGCAATCGCCAATGTTTTCCGGCAGAATTCAAGGTTTGGGCCCGAGATATTGTCCTTCTATAGAAGATAAAATTGAAAGATTTGCAGATAAAGACCGCCATCAATTATTTGTAGAACCAGAGGGTTGGAATACTGCGGAAGTTTATGTAAACGGTTTTTCTACATCCTTACCTGAGCAGGTACAATATAATGCATTAAAGATGGTGCCTGGTTTTGAGAATGTAAAAATGTTCCGCCCGGGATACGCTATAGAGTATGATTACTTCCCTCCTACCCAGCTGAACCTGACATTAGAAACAAAACCGGTTAAAAATCTTTTCTTTGCCGGACAAATTAATGGTACTACTGGTTATGAAGAAGCTGCAGCGCAGGGATTAATGGCGGGCATAAACGCGCATATGGCGGTGAAGGAGGAAGGACCTGTAATACTAAAAAGATCGCAGGCGTATATTGGCGTATTGATTGACGACCTTATAAATAAAGGCACCGAAGAGCCTTACCGCATGTTTACTTCCCGTGCAGAATATCGAATCCTATTAAGGCAGGATAATGCTGATCTAAGATTAACAGAATTGTCCTACAAATCAGGTTTGGCTACGGAAGAAAGATATAACAGGATGTTGGACAAACAGGAAGGAATTAAGCAGATCAAAAAATATCTCGCTAAGACAAAAGTAAGTATGGATAACCTGAATATCCTTTTGAATAGCTTGGGTTCTTCGCCGGTAACTCAGAGCAATACTTTACAATCGGTAATCGGAAGGCCGAATGTTAGTATAGAATCTATTATCAATCATATTCCGGAAACAGCAGCGTATCTGAACAATTTTGATGAAGAGATTCGTGAAGCTGCGGAGATAGCTATCAAGTACGAAGGCTATATAGAAAAAGAGCAGGAAATGGTTGATAAGATTACCAGGCTGGAGAATATTAAAATTCATCCGAATGTTGATTTTAGATCTATACAATCTTTGTCTTCTGAAGCCAGGGATAAATTAACTAAAATTCGTCCTTTGTCTATTGGCCAGGCATCACGTATAAGTGGAGTTTCTCCGTCCGATATTTCTGTGCTGTTAGTTCATTTAGGAAGATAGATCCATATAATGATTCAGAAAAAAATCCTTTTAGTATTTGTTGTTAGTTTGCTTCTTTTAGCTTCCTGTGCCATAAGAGGCGGAGGTCCGGTTGGAGGAGAGCAGGATATGACTCCGCCGAAAGTTACTACCGAAAAACCTGCAAATCGTACAACTAATTTCAATGCCGATAAAATAGTTATTTCCTTTGACGAATATATCGAATTATCGAACCAGGCAAGGGAAATAACTTTTACTCCTGCCCTACCCCAGGTACCGGAAATTTATCTCGCAAGGAAAAGCGTTTATATAAATTTGCGTAAATCTGTTTTACAGCCAAACACAACATATGTAATCCAGTTCGGGCAATCTATCAGGGATATTAACGAGGGGAATATTTTGCGCGATTACAGGTATGTTTTTTCTACAGGAAGTTTTATAGATTCTCTGTATCTCGGAGGCAATGTTATTTCATCCGCTACAGGAAAAGCAGCAGAAAATGTACGGATTAGTTTATACCCGGCTGATATTAATGATTCAGCAATTTATAAAACCAGGGCCAGTTATTTTACTTCAGCTGACGCACAAGGGAATTTCCGTATTGATAATTTACCGAAAGGAAGATATAAGTTATATGCTTTAACTGATGCCAATCAGAACTATTTACTGGATGGCGATGAACAGGTCGGATTTTATGGATCGGATGTCAATATTGACTCATCTATTTCTTTGAATGATCCTATTTTATTATTTCCCTCTAAGCTAGGTACATTGCGTTTAAGAACTGCATATATAGATAATAGAAAAAATGCTTTTACTTTTACGCAAACTATTGATTCTCTGTCAATTAATCAACAATTTGTACCGCTTAATTCTATCCAGACATTTATAAATGAAAGAAAGGATTCATTTATATTATACAATTTAAATGTTCCTCGTTTCACGGGTAACAAAATAAGTATTCATGCCCGGAGTGGCGCCTTAATTTTAGATACAACTTTGCAGATCACTGCAGGTGTTGATACCGGCAAGCTGAGTTTTGAATTTCTTAACGCAATACATTCAGCGAATAATTTAGGAAGTCCGTTGGCTTTGCAGGCAAATTATCCAATAAAAACTATAGTGCCGGCAAACATTTCTTTACTTGAAGATAACAAGCCAGTTATATTTAAAGAGATGAATTTTACCGACTCAAGCAGAACCACAATAGCATTAGTTTACCCGTTTGATGAGGAAAAAGCATATTCGGTTAAGATGAAACAAGGCGCACTGGTTTCGTATTTCAACCAGAGTTCAGATTCAGTTACTCATAAAATAGATCTACCGCAGCGCAGAAATTTCGGTTTGCTGAATACCAGAATATTGCTGCCGAAAGATAGCTTCTACTACATTGCGCAAATCACATCAACCTCAGGCACAATTAATTATAGCCGAGCTGTAAAAGATGATGAGCGGATTTCTATCCCGTATATAGCGCCAGGGACATACAGGCTAAGGCTTATAAAAGATGACAACCGTAACGGGCGCTGGGATACTGGAAATGTGCTACAAAAAAAGCTGCCAGAGGAAATTATTTATCATACTGAAGATCTCAACATTAAAGCCAATTGGGAGCTGGTAGATGTGGTATTTGATTTTAGCAAGTAAGTTGGCTGATATTATACAACAGGCTCTTTTTTATGCGTTACAAGGCTTTTATATAGATTTTCATACTGAAGCATCACACTATCCAGGTTAAACTCTTTAGCGCGCTCAAAAGCCGCCATTTTAAACCTGTTGTGCAGCTCTGTATCCTGCAGCAACATTATTGCGTTTCTCCCCATTTCTTCCACATCTCCAACCGCGCTTACAAAACCTGTTACACCATTTGTATTTACTTCCGGAATTCCTTCAGCATCTGATGAAATAACAGGGACCTGGCAGGCCATTGCTTCAAGTGCTGCTAAGCCAAAGCTCTCTTTTTCAGATGGTAACAGGAACAGATCTGCAATGGAAAGCACTTCTTCCACAGCTTCTATCTTACCAAGGAAACGAACATCTTGCGTAAGGCACATGCTGCGGCAAAGCATTTCGATATGATTTCTTTCCGGCCCATCCCCTACCAGCAAAAGTTTCGCAGGCATTTCTTTTCGTATCAAGGCGAATATCTTTACGACATCATCAATTCGTTTTAACGCACGGAAATTGGATGTGTGAACGATGATTTTTTCACCGTTTGGCGCTATAGCCACTTTGAAATGGTCTTTTGACTTTTTGCTAAAGCGTTCGAAATCAACGAAATTTGGAATAACTTTTATGTCTTTTTTTACCTTGAAGTAGCGGTAAGTTTCATCTTTAAGATATTCAGAAACAGCTGTTACGGCATCGCTCTGGTTAATGGAAAAAGTAACTGCCGGCTCATAAGTAGAATCTTTTCCAACCAATGTAATATCTGTACCGTGTAAAGTTGTAACTACTGGAATATGAATGCCTTGCGTGGCTAAAATCTGCTTGGCGACATAAGCGGCGAAGGCATGCGGAATAGCGTAATGCACATGCAGAATATCCAGGCCTTCGTACTTAATAACATCTACCAGCTTGCTTATTAATGCCGACTCATAGGGCGGATGATCGAATAACGGATAATTGAAAGTTGTAACTTCATGAAAATAGACATTGTTCCCGATGCCGACCGAATCTAAACGTACAGGCTGGCTGTAGCTGATGAAATGAACTTCATAACCTTTGTGTGCCAGCGCCTTACCTAATTCTGTGGCCATCACGCCGCTACCGCCGTATGTGGGGTAACAAACAATCCCTATTTTCATGTAGTAAGAGCTTTTTTTATTCTAAGTTTAGTTTATGGCAATTAATTTATTCTGGTATTTCAACTGTTTGTTTTTGTCACTTTTCCTTGATGAAAAGTAACCAAAAATCAAGGCTTTATAAAAAATGCGCTTTCATTCCGCTATTTAAAGCTAAACAAAACCAAATCTCGCTTGAAAATTTGCAATTGATAAGGTATTTCATCTATTGCACGGGCATGGTTTTGTTCGCCTTCGGGCGCTTTAAATAGCTTCATTCAAGTCTTATTTTTTATGATGCCGGTCCTGAAAGCATTTTTCAGTTATTAGCTATATGGAATTTTCAATTTGCTAATTTGCTAATTGGCACATTTGCTAATTTTTCCCAAGCTTCTTGCCGATATTTTCCAGCATATCCCGTACCATAGCGCTTGTATCGTAGTCGGCTTTCCAGCCCCAATCCTGCTGCGCACGTCTATCGTCTATGCTGCCTGGCCATGAATCTGCTATCTTCTGGCGGAAATCCGGCTCATAATTAATGGAAAAATCCGGCAAATGTTTTTTAATTTCTTCTGCCAATTGTGCCGGTGTAAAACTTACGCCACCAAGATTGTATGAGCTGCGTACTTTAATCTGCTCCGCCGGCGCATCCATCAGGTTTAAAGTAGCTTTTACAGCATCGGGCATATAAAGCATTGGCAGCGGCGTATTTTCGCTAAGGAAGCAAGTGTATTTGTTGTGCCTTAATGCTTCGTAGAAAATATGCACGGCATAATCTGTTGTTCCGCCGCCCGGTTCGGTTTTGTAGCTGATGAGGCCAGGGTAACGCAAACTACGAACATCCAAACCATATTTCTGGAAATAATATTCGCACCAGCGCTCGCCGGCAAGCTTACTGATTCCGTAAACTGTATTCGGGTCCATTATCGTATCCTGCGGCGTATTTTCGCGCGGCGTTGTTGGTCCGAAAACAGCTATGGAGCTTGGCCAGTAAACCTTTTTAATGTTGTTATCGCGCGCAATATTCAGTACGCTCAGCAAGCTTTTCATGTTGAGATCCCAGCCGAACATCGGGTTTTTCTCAGCTGTTGCCGAAAGCAGCGCCGCGAGGTGATAAATTTGCGTGGGCTTATGCTTTTGTACAACTTCCAGGATCTTTTTTTCATCCATTACATCCAGCATTTCGTAAGGGCCATCTGTAAAAATGCCTTCCGCCGGTTTAATGTCTGTTGCTACAACTGCATCTGTGCCAAAATTTTCGCGAATGGTAAGCGTCAGTTCTGTACCAACTTGCCCGCCCGCGCCGAGAATAAGTATTTTGTCTTTTTCCATTTTTTTCAACTATCCACTGCAAAATTAGGTTATTCTGCTATTGCATGTTTATATCAGTCAATTTCATGAAAATTTACTTCTCCCCTGTTTCCAAAGCATTTTTCGCCATCAGCATATATGTAATTTTATTTCTGGCTGAAGTAAATGCGCAGCAAAAGCCATTGTATTTTAAACATTCGGAAAGAATAGCGGCTTCAAAATGCGTATTGGTTGATCTTGAAAAACCGGCCACCAGCGCAACTGTACAATGGCTGAATAATTCTTACACCAAAGGTTTTTACATATATGCCGATGGCGAAAAATACTTCGTGGAACGAGATGCAGATGCGGAGGAAATAAACGGAAAAGTTTTCAGCCATCTGGTAGTTTTTCCATCACCCATTTCTACTTTTACCGTTTGCAGCGAAGATTACCATGGCGAAATTACCATGCATTTTCTGCAGGTTCCATATATAGCTTTCGATAAAAATGCCTTCAAGCAGAAAAGGAATAAAACCGGCTGCAAAAAACCTGTTACTGTGGACCAGGATATTTGGCGCGCAGGATTAGCCGCACCAACAGTAACGCCTGCAGCGCATAAAGTTACACATATAATTGTGCATCATACGGCAACACCAAATTCGCAGACAGATTATGTTAATGTTGTGAGAAATATATATTTATATCATACAGAAGTGAATGGCTGGGATGATATTGGCTATAATTTTCTTGTAGCGCCCGATGGCATAATTTTCCAGGGTCGTGATGGAATGGGCGTTGATGAAGATGATAATATCCGCGGCGCGCATTTCTGCGGGAAAAACACCAACACCATGGGAATCAGCATGATTGGCGATTACCAGCAAGTGGCGCCAACCGATACATCTTTGCAAGCTTTGGAACAACTAATTGCCTGGAAAATGAACAAGGAAAACATTGAAGCCAATGAGAATACTATACATAATGGCGTTTTACTCAATACCATCAGCGGGCACAGAGATGGCTGCGCTACGGAATGCCCGGGCGATAGCGTTTATGTTCGCCTGCCGCAAGTACGTAACGAAGTTGATATTTTGATGGAAGATTGTATGTCGCCGACAATTGGTATTGCGCAAAAGCATTTTTCAGGAGATGTATATATGCAATACAACCACACTGGTAATGAAGTAAATATAAGATCTGATAAAGCTGCCAATTATACTTTTACTTTGGTAGATTTGCAGGGAAAAATATGGAAATCGGGTAATATTAATGTTGGTTTTGAAGCAGTATCTGCGCGTGATTTACCAAATGGTATTTATATTCTGCAATTGAATAATTCTCAAGGAAAAAATACGTTGAAGTTTGTAAAGATGTAGTTGAAATTTCGAATCTCACTATTGGAAATTAGTTTGTTTTTGGTATTTTAGTGTTGAGACAGAATAAATTGCCATTTCTACATTATTTACAATTAAAATATTTTCTAATGCATTGAATTAAGGCACAATGCAAATGAGTTATATGCAACTCTAAATTCAATTGCAATTGGCTAAAGACAATTGTTAATTTTATTTTTGATAAAATTTAACTCAATCCGTCATTTTAATGATTTGTGCCGAATACTTGGGGCGATGCCCCAAGCTGCGTTGTCTCAGCCTTTCAGGCTGTAGGTTTAAAGCATTTTTACACATACTATTATATGGAATCTATTGCAACTTAAACTAAGCTGATTTAATTGATCATTGTTCACTGATCTTCGGCAGTTCTATCGTAAAAGTGGTTCCTTTACCAGCTTCGGTTTGGAAATAAATATCGCCGCCAGCGTTGTTTATGATTTTCTTGCTGATGGCTAAACCCAGCCCCATCCCGCTTGTCTTTGTACTGAAACTTGGAACAAAAATATTCTGCTGCAATTCATCTGGAATTCCGCTTCCATTATCATGCACATTCAGTAAAATTTTCGAATCATTTTCAGCTGTTTGGAGGCAAATTTCTCCTCTCCTGCCCTCTTGCATGGCTTGTATTGCATTTTTCACCAGGTTAGTAAGCACGCGGCTCAGCTGGTTAGGATCTACCTTTACAAGCGCAGGTTTATCGAGCAGGCTCAAATGAATATTTACATCCTTGTGCTCACTGAAAAGCTGTGTAACATCGCGCATCAGGTGGTTTGCATCGACAGTTTGCGGTGTACCTTGCGGCATCTGTGCAAATGAACTGAAAGCCGTTGCAATTTCCGATAAGCTGTCTATCTGCCTTATCAATAGCCTCGTAACTTTGTCGAACAATGGCTGAATATCTTCCTTGCCTTCGTTAAAAGCCATCTGTAAACGCTGTATGTTCAGCTTCATCGGGGTAAGCGGATTCTTGATTTCATGCGCAACCTGTTTAGCCATTTCACGCCAGGCACCTTCACGCTCGCTTTGCGCCAGCTTGTTGGCACTGTTCTGCAGCTCAATTAACATGGTGTTATACTCGTTTACAAGCTTTCCGATTTCATCTTTTGTATGCCACTGCAGAAAGATCGGCGTACCGCCAAGGCTTGTTTTCCTTAGGTGATTGCGAATAATATCCAAAGGCGTGGTTAAAGCGCGAGCCATAAATAAACTCAGGCCTACAAGGATGAGGAAGATTAATAAATACAAGTTAATTAACGCGATGAGGAAGTTCGATATCCTGTCCATAAGGTCTTTTTCCTTAGAGAAGTAAGGAATATTCATGTACCCGATTATATCGCCGAACATATTGCGCAAGGGCATGTAAGCAGCAGTATAATTCAGCTTGCCTATGCTTTCTTCCTGCGTAACCTGCGATGCAAACTCCTGCCTGAATTTTAAATAAGCCCTTGCATTCATTTTCCGGGCAATAATGTTTTGATCGTATATGCCCGATTGTGTTGATGATAGCAGGTTTCCATAAGCATCAAAAAGATTTATATCGGAGCGGTACATATCCGACAGGTTTTTGATCATCGCATCTAGTTCATCTTCACCCATGGTTGATGCCTGCTCGTTCCTTTGCAGCTCATTTTCCAGCCTCGTAGTAATTATTTTTGCCCGGCGTTCCAGCTTTTTTACTTCGTCTTTATCATACTGAAAAACAATATACGCAACCGTTGCGAAACCGACCAGGAATAAAGCAAGGCTTATACCACCGGTAATGGTTGTAAGTATTTTATACCTGAATGACAAGCCCGCCCAAAGCCGCTGCATGTAAAACCGCAATGGCTTTTTACGGTATTTATTGCGTATTACAAACCATGTAACCTTGGGTATTGAAATTACAATGAACCAGCAGGCGCCAAGAAAAAGAAATACCGATGTAAAAATAGAAAAGAAGAATATTACGCTTTGCTGCGGCTGACTTACAACAACTCTTAAATCCTGGTTTATAAAGTGTACCAGATGCGTATATCCGTTACGGTTGAAACGGGCAAAACCGGCGCTATCGGGCTTAGGAGGAAAAAGCGATACACTCGGATACGGGTAAGACCCTTTTTGCGTGAATAAAGTATTTTTATTGAATATGGCATATGAATAATTACTAAGCTCGTTATAATGCTGTATGTTGCTGGTTAACAGCAGCTCAGGGTAAACACTTTCTTCATAAAACGCTTTTTGCTGAAACTGTAGCAGAATTGTACCTAGTATTTGCCCATCTTTGGTAACAGGTATGGTGGCCATATAACCTGGTAATCCGCGGTAAGTATGTAAAAAATACAGCAGGTTGTCCCGAACCGGCGTGGCGCCTCTGTCGAGCAGATTTTTATAAAATTCCAGCGGCTTTTCATAATCTATCTTAAAAGGAATGCCTTCACGAGTATAGCTGCTCACCAATACATCATATTTATCTAAATACCCCGAAAAATACAGCTGCTTTATACGCTTTTGTAAAAAACTCGACGACATTACCGGGTTAATATAAAAGCTTTTGATATAAGGATCCTGCCGCATTTTTTTATGTATGCCATCAAAAAGGTATTCAGCAATGGCATCTCTTTCCGTTGCGAGGCGTGTGGCAAGCAGCCTTTGCGCATCTATACGTTTCTGCTGTGTATAAAAAATAAGGCAGGTGCTTAAAAAAAGCGTTGACAAAACAAGGTAAATAAAGCCGCGCATATAGCGTTTATGCGCATCGGTGCGGAAATGTACAAACAGCACCAGAACGCTGCAATACGCAAGCGCAGCGGCAGCTATAAAGGGCAGCTGCAGGTGCATGAGCAGCAATAAGGTTACAACACTGCATATAAGCAGTATGGTAAAAATGCTTTTGTTGCTGCTGGCTACTTCCGCAAGCCATTGAGAGAACCTTTTTGCCAGCGCCAGGAATGCAGCCAGCCAGCCGAAAACGCAGGCCAGGCCAATAAAGCTGTATGCCGAAAGACTGAAAATATTGCTAAGGTCGAATGAAATTTGCGAATCGAGTACAAGGCTTCGGATGATATGCTCGGCATAACCGGCGAATAAAAATACCAGGAAACAAAAAATTGCAGCGCCGATCCTCGAAAAAACAGAGTTTATATTCCTGAAGAAATCAATTTTTAAAATCAGCCATACTGCATAGCAGGCAATAACTGTAAGCAGTACAAGGTCGCCAAGTGATGATAAAAGTTCCGAGCTGCCATAATACTCAGGGCTGAAAAGTTTGCTTTCCATTAAGGAGTTTGGTATTCTCAAAACTTTCCAGGGCACAATCACCAGTAAAATATTAAGAATAAATATGGATGCCGCATGGTATGGCCTTCCTAACCGAAGCGTTTTAGTACCCAGCAAATGCAGGCAAATAATAATTATGGCTAAGCCGATTACGAATAAAGCCGCAATCCAGGTATATACTTCATTACCCTGTTTAGATAAGCTGAGTAAATAATTACCATTTAGGTTAAAAACGGGTATTGTATTTTCCTGGTGATTAAAATGAAGCCTGATGTTTTTAACATCGCCCAACAGCGCCAGGCTGTTGTTAAGGTACTGGTTTTCTATGATGTAATTATGCTGTACCGGCACCAGCGCCACAAACTGGAATGCGCCGGCAGAGGTATTTCTTTGTAAGTAAACGCCATTACCAAGTTTTTGAATATAAGCCCTTTGGCCGGGATTAAACTTATCGGGGAAAACAGCATTGTCCGTCCAGAACGTTAAAACGTTATCCTTATAAATATAAATATAAATATTGTTCTGCTGGCTCTCTTTATAAAGCTCCTGCTCATCAAAAGCTGTATTGTTTAGGAATTTATCTCTTATATCGTTTATTAAAACGGCTGCTTTCTCTTCTTTACGCAGTAATTCTTTTTGCGCCATGTTACCAAGCATTTGCAGGCTGATACGGCGTATGGCAGGCTTCAGCACCGTATCGGCGCACAAAGCAAGTATGAGCATAAAAATTGCACACCCAAGAATTATAAAAGTATTACGGAAAGTATTTTTCAAGGCAGCAGCACCGGGTTACAACGCGTTAAACAATGGCCATATAAGCAAAGATGCGAAAATTGTTTATATGCATAAAAAATGCCACTAAACTTAAAGTTGAAAAACGAGAGCTAAGGTGTTGCTCTAAAATTTGTTGTACAAACCTTTCTGGCTGAATTAAAGCATTTTTCGATAATCTATATATGGAATTTACCTTCAGTTTACTTTGGGCGTTGCTCCAAGCTGTGTTGTCTCAGTCCTTTCAGACGGTTTATGCACGTACCCTGGTTTGTGGCTCACAAACCAGGGTTTTTTATGAATTCTTTATTAAAGGACATTAATTTGTGAATAAAAAACTTCACCTTTAACTTCTATTTCCGCTCTACTGCCTTCGGTTTCTTTTCAGCAGTTTCCGTAATAATTGCCTCGTAAATAGCATCATGTATATCTGTACGGATATTCATGCGCGCCAGTTTGGTGTTTTCTGCGGTTGGATAAACACGATTGCTCAGGAAGATATAAACCAGCTCTTTAGTAGGATCCGCCCAAACGCAGGTTCCAGTAAAGCCCGTGTGCCCGAAACTTGATGAAGAAGCATATTTAGAAGCAGGTGAACCGGTTTTCGAATCAAGCGCGGGTTTATCCCAGCCAAGTCCGCGCCTGCTGCTTTCTGTAGTTGCCGAAGTAAACAACTTTACTGTTGATGGCATAAAATATCGCTTGCCGCCATAAACGCCATTATTTACAAGCATCTGCATAATTATAGCCAGGTCATTTGCATTGGAGAATAAGCCCGCATGCCCCGCAACTCCGCCTAAAAGCGCCGCTGCCGGATCATGCACATAACCATGTATAAGCTGCTGCCGGAAATAAGTATCGTTTTCGGTGGGTATAATTTTACTGAGGCTTGTTGTAGCGCGCGGATTATAGGTAAGGGTAGATAAGCCTAGCGGTTTGTAAAAAAGGCTGTCAGTAAGCTTATCAAGCGGTTTGGAGGTGATTTTTTCTATCACCTGCTGCAGGTACAGGAAACCCAGGTCGCTATACTTTACTTTTCCCCTGTTTTCTATACGTGTTTTCTGTATAATCTTGAACATGGTATCTGCATAGCTCTGGCGTACAAACAGGCTATCGGCAACCGGTAAATTATAATCTATAGAAGCCAGCCTGCTGTAAATATTCGTGTCCAGAGCGCCGTTTTCCATAAAGGTTGATTTGTAGAATGGAATCCAGCTGGTAAGGCCGGCCTGGTGGCCAAGAAGCTCCTTTATTGTAATATCAGCCTTATCTGTTCCTTGTAATGCGGGCAGATAAGTTCCCAGCTTAGCATCAAGATCAAGCTTTTTCTGCTCGTACAAATGCATAGTGGCTAATGTAGTAGCAGCAACTTTGGTTACTGAGGCAACATCATATAAATTTGTATTATCTACCTTTGCTTTACTGTTATAAGTAGGGTTGCCAAAGCTTTTATTGTAGATGATATGGCCGGCGCGCGCTACAACAACCTGGCATCCGGGCATAGCGCCCAATTTTATAGCGCTTTCCACAATCGAATCTACTTTTATAAGTTTCCTGGATGAAAGGCCCGCTTCTTCCGGCAGGGTATATTTCAGCCTTATAGGATTAGTGTTATGACCGGAATTAATGGTGTAGCTTTTACTGGCGCTTACCGGTAACCTGCTTCGCGAGCCGATGCCGCCAAATAAAACCTGTGCGGCGGAAAGCTGGAATGAAACTTCATCCTGGTAGCCGCATATTACATGTTTAAAATCGGGGAAACGGCTCAGCGCATAAGGGCTTCCGAAACTAACCAATATGGCTTTCTGCCTTTTATTAATGTTGTTAACAAACGCTATTGCTTTATCGCTGAGGCCATAAGTAGCCGTATTTTTATTGCTGAGAAAGTGTAAGCTAAATATTACAAGGTCATATTTTTTCAGCGAATCGCGCAAGGCATCCCATTCCGCATCTTTCGATAACATTGGCGCCACAAAATAACTGGCCTTGCAGAAATTCCGCATCATATCCTGGAAGGGCATTTCTCCCTTTGTTCCAATTGCTACCGATGCAATACGGTAATGCTGCAGGTTTTTTAGCGGAATTAAGTTGGAATCGTTTTTAACAACAGTAACAGCCTGCTCTGCAATGTATTGCTTTACAAGTGTTTGGCCGGGAGTGTTTAAGTCGGCAGTTACGTTTTTTATTGGGGTGTAATGGCAGTTATCTAACCCAACCCATTTTTTTACAGCCAGTATGCGCCTTACTTTTTCATCAATAAACTCTATATCAATGCAACTATCCTGTATGGCTTTCCTAATGTAAGTAATGGCTTTCGGTACATCTTCTGAGTATAAAAGTATATCGTTGCCGGCAAGTAAGGCTTTCAGTTCCAGCTCGCCCGGTGCAAAATATTTTGCTACACCTTTCATATTCAGCGCATCGGAAAAAACTATACCGCGGTAATTCATATCCCAGCGCAAAAGCCCGGTTGTAACTTTTGGCGATAATGATGCGCCGACGTTGGGTGTAGTATCGTAAGCTGGAATGTTGAGATGCGCAGTCATTACGCCGCCAACGTTTTCCTTGAACATGTGCCTGAAGGGATAAAGCTCAAGCGTATCCAGCTCTTTTTTGCTCTGGTTAAGTACAGGAAGATCAAAATGTGAATCTATAGCGGTATTGCCATGGCCGGGAAAATGCTTGGCTACGGCCAGTACATGTTCATCCTGCATGCCTCGCATATACATGGTTGCTTTGCGTGCTACGGCGTACTTGTTCTCACCAAAGGAGCGCATGTGTATTACCGGGTTCAGCGGATTATTATTTATATCAACATCGGGCGCAAAGTTTATATGCATTCCAAGCCTTTTGCATTGCCTGGCAAGGTCGCGGCCCATGTAATAAATAAGCGAATCATCTCTCAGCGCGCCCATACTCATCTGGTAACCATATTGTATAGTGCTATCCAGCCGCATGGCAACGCCCCATTCGGCATCCATACCAATTATTAAAGGGAATTTGGAAATACTTTGCAGGCGGTTTGTCATTTCTACCTGCTTGTGCGGGCTGCCTTTAAAGAAGATTATACCGCCAATTTTATGCTTATTAACCAGGTTTTCGAGCTGTGCGAGGTTGTATTTTTCTTTAGAGCTGAAGGCATCAACCATAAAAAGCTGGCCTATTTTTTCTTCCAGCGTCATGCTGCTGAGTACAGAATCTACCCAACGGCTTTTGTCATATATAGGATATTTCTTCGGTGCGGCGCTTATGCCGAACACCAAAGCCACTAATATTATGCTAAATGTAAACCTGCTATATAATCCCTTCATAAAAAATACCTTCGCCACATTTTATACGCTTTAAAACAATGGCAAATACTATGCAATTACACTTGGTTTTTCCGTATTAAACTGCAAAGGTACGTAACAGCCAACAGTAATCGGTAAACAGTTTATGGTGTTTTACCTGAAAGTATTTTCTGGCTATGCTATATATAGGTTTACTGTTTTTAATTACTGTTATGATTTGTACAAGAATTTTGCCTTCACATCAGGCCAGGCAATCATAAATTTAATAGGCGACAAGAATATAAGGCTTAAATTTTTTCAGGTAAATAACATTTGAAGCATTTTTTACCAAACTTATATATGCATTAAAACTATATTCTTAAAGCTTTAAGCTTTTGATATTTGGAGATGTACTAATTTAAGCATTAATTTTTCGAAAGCCTGTTTAATGCCTCGGAAGTTGTGCTGAAGAAGTTTATTTGCCTGCCTTTATTGCTTTCTAAAATAAAATCGTGAAGACTTTTGCTGCTATATTTCGTAAAATCGCCGACAATAGCTAATTGCACCCGATGATTTGTAAATTTCTGCAGTATTTCTCCGGCAATTCCGGTTTTTAAGTCGAAGAAACCTGGCGAAATGTTTTCTGCATGAAGAATTACTTTATCGAAACCCTGGTAATATAAATTTCCTAAAAGATCTGTTCCATCAGCAACAGTTTCAAAAACCGGCTTATCAGCAGTTATTTCTGCAATTTCAGCTCCATTAATCTTATGATTTTTTAATTTCATTAAAATTTAAAAGTGAATTTTTAAAGAAGGAAATAAGTACAATAAAACGGCAAAACAGCTCTTTAAAGTGCTGTTTTCCATATATGCATAATGTAAAAAATGCTTTGTATTAATCTTTGTAACAAACTATTACATCTTCTATCCTATCCAGCCGGTGCTTATCCAGCTCCTGCGGGCTTAACCAATTGTTGTCGAACGGATTATCGCGTACAACTCTGAAACCCGCCGCTGCCAGCTTATCAAAATAATCTATTCCATACAGGCGCATATGATCTACCTGGCCGTGCGCTATTTTACGTTCTTTATCGGTTTTCAGGGTTTTGTCTTCGAGTGTTTTGTTAAGATTCAGCGCCAGCGGAACCTGGAGAACCGCGAAGCCACCCGGTTTTAAAACACGGTAAATTTCGCGCATTGCGGCAGCATCATCATCAACATGCTCAATTACATGGCAGCAAATTACAATGTCGAAAATATTATCTTCCAAAGGAATTTTCTGCACATCCATTTCTATGGGATTGTATTCGGCAAACTGATCTGGCTCCAGCGCGCCAACAACATGATTTACAGTTGGGTTGGCGATGAGAAAATTGGCAATGCTTTTATTGGGAGAAATATGAAGAATATCTGTTTTTTTACGAAAAGCATCTGTACGCAATTCGAAGAATAGCGCCAGTAATCTTGCACGATCTACAGAGCCGCAATTCGGGCAGCGCGTGTTTGTTTTATAGCCGCCGCCTGCTACTTTATATCTCTTAAAAACATCGGCCTTTACACCTTCATGCAGAAATTTTCCGTAGCTTTTTTTGCAATACAGGCAGTAATATTTATCGCCCGGATGTAATGTGCGGAAAACATAATTACGTATTTTTTTGGTGAGCTTCATGCGCTTTTTATTTTGCAGGCTGAAAAATTAATTCCTCAAATTTAGCTGGTTTAGCATCAATTCGGGATATAAGGCCAAAATTTCATTCAGTGAATGTAAAAGCAAAAACTTAGAGAGCGAAGTATTTTTTGCCAAAGTGAGTTATGGAATCGGAAGAAGTGACAATTTTTAGAAACAATAATCTTTTATCAAAACTTATTTTTTTTATTTGATCAGGTGTTGTTCCCGTAAATGCTCTTTTATAATTTCAAATTCCTGTTGTGTTAATACT
>DAIUCM010000069.1:0-20079 GCA_036846145.1 Bacteroidota bacterium | reverse complement strand
CATATACCGATATTAACATTTATGAAGAATGTAAATTTATTGAATTTGATAGAAATGGTAGTTTAATACGGTCACAAAAATTAAATAACGGTTTTAAAGGTGGAGTTATACAAAGTTTATCTTGTAAATATTTGCCGGGTGGTGGATTTATTATTGCAGGTTTCATGGATAGTATTTATACACCAGTGAACACACCAACATACAGATCCATTTTCTTTTTTAACATTTTTGATAAAAATGGAAAGCAAATAGGGAACAAAAGATATTGGGACCTATATAATTTTGATGGGCGAGTAGAAATTGCTATTATGAAAGATATAAGCATTCTGTTTCTAATAAAGTATGCAGATATATTAATTAAAACCAATTCTCTTGGAAATACAATTTGGACATATGATGATTTATATAGGCGTTCAACCGGTAATCCTTATACATTCCGCTTAAGGAAAATTGTGTTAGATAATGATGACAATATATATATAGTTGGCCATTATTATAAAAGAATTAATAATTGGCGAGGAAGCATAGCTTTAATTAAATTCGATAAAAATATGAATCGGCAATGGGGCTATTTGTATAATGATTCTATTGCAAGTAGTAACACTCCATCAGGGCTTTTTGCGATAGAACATAATTTAGATTTAAATTTGCAAGGAAATTTAATCCTCACAGCTATAAGTAATTATCATGGAAATGGACAATTTTTTCCAACTACAGTAATTGAGCTTAATAAGGATGGTGAAGTTTTTCATGCTAAATCATTGCATTCAGTATACTTAGGTTATAATGCCTTATATTACGGTAATTTAGGGAATACTAAAGATTTTACTTAAACACAAGACAGTGGATATATAGTATCAAGTATAAATAATAAAAGTTATACACGAATTGTAAAAATAAATAAGCTTGGTAGTACAGTATGTAATAATAAGGATACAAATATTCTAAAAACTTTTTGTGATGCAACTTTGGGTAAATGGAGCTTTAAGGAAGGGTCAGGTTTTTCTTGTCAAAATTTTAAAACTACCCTTACATCAATAAAATACCGCAAAACCGTACAATGCGCAGATCGTTTTTATCCTGATGCTTACCTTGGAAATGATACTGTGATTTGTTCATCTCAATCTTATATTTTAAATGTTAAACAAAATTTACAAAGCAAGTATTTATGGAGTACCGGTGATACTACAGAATCGCTTGAAATGACCAAATCCGGCAAATATTGGGTGAGTATAAGTTCCGGCTTTTGTACAGTTTCTGATACAGTAAATATCATTTTTCATAAACTGATTGCTAAACTCGAAGTCAAAACTGCTGCTATTTGTCCTAATGATTCTTTCCTGCTTCAGGTACCGGATACAGCAATTGCTGTAGTATGGCAAAAGCCCGATGGAAGCATATTACAAAGTAAGCATATATGGGCAAAAGATACAGGAACATATTACCTGATGCTGGAAGGTAACGGCAACTGTTTAAACATAGATACTTTCCGCTTGCTGCATTATGACTTACCCAAAGCAAGCGCCGGTCCGGATACGGTTTTGTGCTACAACCAACCCTACCGCATGCAAGGCAAAGGCGGCATAAGCTACCTGTGGACGCCCGCCAAATACCTCAGCAACCCCAAAATACCCGATCCCATTGCCACTGCACCCGATACGCAGCTATATATGCTTGTTGTAAAAAATGCTTTTGGCTGTGCAGATACTTCTTACATGTGGTTAAAGGTAAAACCCAAGCTGGAAGTAAAACTACAGGCGAAACACACAGCTGTTTGCGGCGGAGAAAAAATTATTGTGCAAGCCAATGCAACCGGCGGAAACCAGTCAGCTTACACTTACAAATGGCAAAATACCGAAGTAAAAACACCTGCATTTGAAACAACATTAACACAAAGCGGCTGGCTAAAAGTAACCTTACAGGATGGCTGCTCGGAACCTGCGCAAGACAGTATTTTCATCACTGTAAAACCAACGCCCATTGCAGCATTTTATACCAATCCTATAGATACTGCAATAGAAGGAAATAAGATACAATTCATCAACCAAAGCCGCAACAGCACAAACTACCAGTGGAGCTTTGGGAACGGTGAAACCAGCAGTGCAGGAAACCCAACGTACATATATACAGATACCGGAAAATACTTCATTACATTAATAGCGCAAAACCAGAATGGTTGCAGCGATACCGCTTTTGGCCAAATTTACATTGGCGAGAGATTCCGCATATTTATTCCCAACACTTTTACACCGGATGGAGATTTAGTAAATGATGTTTTCTCTGTTTACGGCACAGGTATAAAAGAGTACAGCTACCAGGTTTACAACCGCTGGGGACAGATCATCTACACTTCAACGCCAACACAAAAAATATGGAATGGCGCAGTAAACAATACCGGCGAAACCGTGCAGATGGATGTGTATTTTTATGTTTTGGAAGTGAAAGATTTAGAGAACAGGATGCACTATTTTAACGGAACGGTAAATGTGATGAGATGATGAGGAAATTATCTTTTCTAACATACATCAAATGCATTTAAGCATTTTTGGCGAATTGTAGATATGCGAACAAATACACGAGCGTCTAACATGCTGTATAAAAAAGTTTACATATTTATAAAAAGTTGTTGCAGTAAAATGCATATTGTTTTTTTAACATAACAAAGATAATTATTACGCTGGCAACCCCTGAAGTATTTTCTTCGTCAGCTATATATGCTTTGCTGCTGAAAAACAATAAATTGACATCTATGCGCAATAGTTCTCTCGTGCTTATGTGTTTTCTCTGTATTTGTAATGGAGCTATCGGGCAGAAGCCGCCTTTTGAAGCAGAAATAAAAAACTCATCACCCAACACAAAAGTTATTCCGTTGCATGATGGCGGCTACCTTGTACATGATGCTCCCAATAGTTATCAATATAGTTACTATAATTCATATGATAGTATGGCTTTTTGCAATTTAATCCGATATGATAGATGCTTTAATACATTGTGGAGCAAGAAATACCTGTCTGTCCAAAAAGCAACCTATTACGGCAATTATTTTTCTCCGGCAATTGCACAAACTAAAGAAGGTGGATTTATACTGGCCAATTATAACGAAGAAGTTGCAAATCTTTGGCCTGTTATTCATAAACTTGATGTAAATGGAGAATTGATTTGGTCGGTAAAATTATATTTTGATGTGCCGGCTTCCAGCGCGAAAGGTTATGGCATTGTAGAGCATTTAATGCCTACTGATGACAGTGGAATTATTGTATTTGGTTATGCGAGCTATGAAATACCTGGAAACGATCAAAAATATTACGCTATTACAAAACTTAATAAGTTCGGCGATGTGCTTTGGTCAAAAAGGTTTCTGCTGCCTAACTTTACTATGAATTGCCCTGGAGGTTCAAGTTTAGCTGTTGATAATAATAATTTTCTAAAGCTAAGAAACGGAGGTTTTTTACTAACTTTTGGTTGGATGACTTTAAATGCGGCGAACAGTATATTTAAATTTGATGACAATGGAAATATAGTATGGGCCAAAGGAATTAGAAAACAATGCGAAAATAGAACGCTATTTGGTGGTGATGCAATAGAAGATGATATAGGTAATATTTATGTTAGGGCTCATAACCATATTATTGACTCTTCTAAAAATAAGCCAATGATTGTAAAATTAAATGAAAACGGCAGCCTGTTATGGGCAAAGAATTTTAGCTGTCATGGTTTTATTTCAGATTTGGTTATGAGTAATAACAAACTTAAGGTTCATATCCGAGTTCATGCCGATTCGATTCGTTACATTAAGCCTACTGCTAATGTTTTAACTACTCTTAATCAAGAGGGTAGTATATTATACACCAAAGTAGTAGATAAAAATCGATATCATTTAAACTGGATTGCAACAAATAATCTTGCAGCAGATATATATGGGGACATCTTAATACCTGGGAATTACTATATAAAAGGGTTTCGTAAGATACATGGAGATAGCTCAAACAGCTGTGGAGTAACAGACACAACCCTAACTAACAATTCTAACAATATTGATCTTATTTCTACCTGGTTGCCATTTACTGATGGGTATAAAGCGGAAAAAGGCAAGTTGCATATAATAAATGAAAAACGAAAAATAAAAATATCCTGTGGCAAAGAATTTTACCCTATTTCTGATCTTGGCAACGATTCTATTATTTGCAATACTAAATCATACACATTAAATGCCGGTCAAGATAATTTAGGCTACAACCACAAATTCAGCTGGAGCAACGGAAGTACAGATTCAGTAATAACAGTTACCAAAAGTGGCAAATACTGGCTGGCCATTTCCAGCGGTTATTGCACCAATACCGATACGGTAACAATTATTTTCCGTGATGAAATACAAAGCAACATTCCCAATCAATCCATTTGCCCTTATGATTCCGTCTTTGTGAAAGCACCAACAGTTGCAACATCAAAATTCTACTGGATAAAGCCGGATAAAAGCATTTTTAAACAACATGATATATGGGCAAAAGATACAGGAACATATTACCTGATGCTGGAAGGCAACGGCAATTGCATGAACATAGATACTTTCCGTTTGCAGCATTATGACTTACCCAAGGCAAGCGCCGGGCCGGATACAGTTTTGTGCTACAACCAGCCTTACCGCATGCAAGGCAAAGGCGGCATAAGCTACCTGTGGACGCCCGCCAAATACCTCAGCAACCCCAAAATACCCGATCCCATTGCCACTGCACCCGATACGCAGCTATATATGCTTGTTGTAAAAAATGCTTTTGGCTGTGCAGATACTTCTTACATGTGGTTAAAGGTAAAACCCAAGCTGGAAGTAAAACTACAGGCGAAACACACAGCTGTTTGCGGCGGAGAAAAAATTATTGTGCAAGCCAATGCAACCGGCGGAAACCAGTCAGCTTACACTTACAAATGGCAAAATACCGAAGTAAAAACACCTGCATTTGAAACAACACTAAACCAAAACGGCTGGATAAAAGTAACTTTGCAGGATGGCTGCTCGGAACCTGCGCAAGATAGTATTTTCATCACTGTAAAACCTACACCCATTGCTGCATTTTATACCACCCCTATAGATACAGCAATAGAAGGAAATAAGATACAATTCATCAACCAGAGCCGCAACAGTACAACTTACAAGTGGAGCTTCGGGAACGGTGGAACCAGCCTTTCGCCAAACCCGAGCTACATATATACCGATACCGGAAAATACTTCATTACACTTGTGGCGCAAAACCAGAATGGCTGCACTGATACCGCTTTTGGCCAGATTTACATCGGTGAGAGATTCCGTATATTTATTCCTAATACGTTTACACCGGATGGAGATTTAGTAAATGATGTTTTCTCGGTGTACGGCACCGGCATAAAAGATTACAGCTACAAGGTTTACAACCGCTGGGGACAGATCATCTTCACTTCAACGCCAACACAAAAAAGCTGGAATGGCGCTGTAAACAATTCTGGCCAAACTGTGCAGATGGATGTTTATTTTTATGTTTTGGAAGTGAAAGATTTAGAGAACAGGATGCACTATTTTAATGGAACGGTGAACCTGCTCAGGTAAAACTAGAAAAGCTAATGCAAATTTTGTATCGGTTTCATTATTATAAAATTTCACATCTTTACACAAAGAAGTGCAGATGTTGCTGTTTTTAAACCAAGTTAAGGTTACAATACATTATTATCACAACTATAATAATTTTTATCGTGCATTAATTTAATTCAAGCCGTTTGGTTATTTTTACCATCATACTAAGTTCTCCGCGCTTACCGGTTAATAATGAAGCTACAATGCAAACACTGAGAAATAATTTCCTGCGCGATGGTTATTGTATTATTAATGATGTTTACACAGAAGATGAAATTCTCCGGGGAAGACAAATTTTTGAAGAAGCCTTCCGAAATAAAGACTGGCAACAGGCACCTTTTAGCAGCGAAACTATTATCAACGATATTTACACTTTTTATCCTAGTTTAATCAATATCGTTTTCAACGAGAAATATTGCAGCGCCATAAAACAAATTACTGGACAAAATGCCGGCATAATTCCCGAGTGCGCCGTTCACCATAACCGGTATTTCGACTGGCATAAGGATACAACATCCGGCGAAGCCAATGGCAATAAAGTACACCATCATCCCGATGCATTATTTATTGTAGCTGCTACTTATTTCCAGGCCAATTCCCCTGCGGGTGGTGGTTTAACAGTGGTTCCCGGCTCGCAATATGTAGATGACAGATTTGTACAAATGTATTACGGTAATATATTTCATCGTATAAAAAACAAACTTCAGAAAATTACCGGCACTTCTGTTTTTCATAAGATAGAAAAACATGAAAATGTAATTGATATTATGCATAAAACCGGCGACCTTGTGCTGTTTAATCTTTCACTCGATCACAGGGCTACTTTTATCAGGAACGGCAGAAACGGAAAACCAGTAGAAAGCAACATGGAAAAATTTGCGGTGTTTAATACCTTTTCGCCTGCTACATTACTTGCGCAGCAATATGCAGATTATTTGAAAACGCGTAAAGAGCCTTATTATCAATATTTACGTTCATCTATTCTACCTGAAGCCTTTTTAAATAAAATGACTGAGCTGGGCATTAAAGTTTATTCTTAGGTAATGCATTATCCAAAAACAAAACCGGCAGCGCTTTCGCACTGCCGGTTCCATATATAAGGTTGCTAAAAAATGCTTTTACTTCGCGAAGGAGATGGCTCTTTTCTCACGGATTACGGTTACTTTGATCTGGCCCGGGTAAGTCATTTCTTCTTGTATTTTAGAAGAAATATCGTACGCCAAAGTATCTGCAGCCACATCGCTTACTTTCTCGCTTTCAACAATTACACGCAATTCACGGCCTGCCTGTATCGCATAAGTTTTCTGTACGCCCTCGTAGCTCATGGCAATAGATTCCAGGTCTTTTAAACGCTTGATGTAAGATTCAAATACCTCACGCCTTGCACCGGGACGAGCGCCGCTCATGGCATCGCAAACCTGGATGATTGGCGAGATTGGATCCGTCATTTCAATTTCATCGTGGTGGGCACCAATGGCGTTTACAATAGCCGGATGTTCTTTGTATTTCTCAGCGAGTTTCATACCCAGAAGTGCGTGCGGCAATTCCGGATCTTCATCGCTTACTTTACCAATATCGTGTAACAAGCCTGCGCGTTTGGCCATTTTTGCGTTAAGACCAAGCTCTGCCGCCATAATTGCACAGAAATTAGCTACTTCTCGGCTGTGCTGTAAAAGGTTTTGCCCGTAAGATGAACGATAACGCATTTTACCAACCAAACGAACGAGTTCAGGGTGTAAACCGTGTACGCCGAGGTCGATACAAGTTCTTTCACCAATTTCTACAAGCTCTTCTTCAATCTGTTTGCGGGTTTTCTCTACCACTTCCTCAATACGTGCCGGGTGAATCCTGCCATCAGAAACCAAACGGTGCAATGCCAAACGGGCAACTTCGCGGCGAACCGGGTCGAATGCTGAAAGGATAATGGCTTCCGGAGTATCGTCAACAATAATTTCCACACCTGTTGCAGCTTCCAAAGCACGTATGTTTCTTCCCTCGCGGCCTATTATACGGCCTTTCATTTCATCACTTTCAATATTAAAAACAGAAATGCAATTCTCAATGGCCTGCTCTGTCGCAACACGCTGTATGGTTTGCATCACCACTTTTTTGGCTTCTTTGGTGGCCGTCATTTTCGCTTCTTCCAAAATGTCTTTTATATAACCTTTGGCTTTGGATTTGGCTTCTTCTTTCAGGTTTTCTATCAGCTGGTTACGCGCATCTTCACCGCTCATGCCGGCAATTTTCTCTAAAGCAGCTACTTGTTGTTTGTGAAGCTTTTCCACTTCTTCGCGGCGCACCTGCAAGGCTTCCTGCTGCCGGGTAAGGTTGGTGCGCAGGTTCTCTATTTCGGTTTCCTTGCGCTTGAGGCCTTCCAGGTTTTTGGAGTGCTCCTGGGCCTGCTGCCTCAGTTTCTGCTCTTCTGCGGCAATAGATTGGTTGCGTCTTAAAACTTCTTTTTCATGTTCTGCTTTAAGCTGCAGGAATTTTTCTTTCGCTTCAAGAATTTTATTCTTTTTCAGTATTTCTGCCTTTTCGTTGGCATCGGCCAGCAGTTCTTTTTCTTTGCGTTGCAGCTCTTCATCGTGGCTTACAAGCTTTTTCTCATAAGTGGAGCGTGTTATAAAATATGCTCCCGCAGCGGCTATCAAAGCACTTATTACGGCTATCAGTACCAGTTCCATACGTTTCTCTCTGTGATGTTTAAATGTTAAAACACTTCAGAAACAGCCACCTGCAAAGCATCCCAAAATTGGAAAAAGTATAAGGTAATTATAGCGGGAAAATTGAAGAAAATATGCGTTGCGGTAAAGCGGGCTAGGGTTTCAAACCATCATCGAGCAATTGTTCTATTGCATTAATTTCGTCTGTAACCCCGTTGTCTTCAATCCACTTACGCTCTTTATACATCAGCAGCTCGTTGGCAAACTGCAGCGCCACCATAGATAAAAGGTTGGCTTTGTCTGCAATACGATAATCTTCTCGGAAGATGCGTATTTTATCGTTTACCAGTTTTGCTGCTTTCCGTACGTTTTCTTCTTCATCTATAGAAATACGCAGCGGATACACAACATCTGCTATACTAACTTTTATAGAAATTTCTTCTTTTTTCATCGATAACTACCTGGTTCACCCTTTCCACTGGGCTATGCAAGTATCTATTTCTTTAATAAATTCATCCAGCTTTTGCTTAAGCGCTTCGTTATCGCCTGCGCCGCCCGCAAACTTTCCGGATAATTGCAAATTTATATTTTTATTTTCTAACTCTGCTACTTTTTTCTTTTCCTCGGCCAGCGCCTGTTTCAAACCCAGGTTTTCTTCCAGCAGGCTTAGCTTTTCTGCTTTTGTCTGGTTATAAAGCAGCACCAGCCGTTTTACCTTCTGCTTTACTGTTTGCAACTGCCTGCTTAATTCGTTCATGTTTTTTTCAATTACCAGTTACCGGTAAGCAGTAACCAGTTATTTTAAAGCATTTTTCCGGGTATTGATATATGTACTTTCAATTTCCTATTAATCGGTTATAACAATAAATCAGATGCCTCCTGCTGCCGGGATAAAGACACTCTGAAGCTAATATCTCAAATTTTACCTCACTTTCTTACTTCTGTCTCCTGTATTTTAAATTCTATTTCCTTATCTCAATCTGCAACTCACTCTCCAGCTTATTTGTAATGTTGCTCATCATCTTGTCCACCACCTTATCTTCCAGGGTTTTGTTCGGGTCTTCAAAAGCCAGGCGTATAGCGTAAGATTTATAACCTTCCTTTACTTGCTCGCCCTGGTACACATCAAATATATACATTTTTTTGAGGATGTTGTAATTGAGCTTGTTTACCAGTTCGCGTATCTGGCTGTAGCTTACCTGTTCGGGTACAGTAAGGGAAATATCTCGTTCTACGCGCGGATACCTTGATATGGCATTGTAGCGTGTTTCCTGCTTCCCGCTTTCCAAGACAAACGCTGCATCTGCCTCAATAAAAAACACCTCCTGGTTTATATCCAGTTCCCTGCAGATTTGTTTGTTTACCAAACCTACCGTGGCTACAATTTCGCCCTTTAACATATAATGAAGGCCGTACGCATATATACTATTGCCGGAAAATGCTTCGGTGCTGTATTTTGTAACGTTACAAAGCTGAAGCACATTTTCTATGTAAGCCCTGGCCAGGAAAAAATCTGTTCTTGCGGCTTTGGTATGCCAGTTGGCAGTATAAGTATTCCCGGTAAGCCACATGCTCAGTACCTTTTTTTCTGCAATGGCTTCACCATCAAGGTTAAAAGTGGTGCCCCATTTAAAAAATTTTACACTACTCTGCTGCCGGTTAAGGTTATATGCCACACTCTTTAACCCTGTTACCAGTGTAGAGGTGCGCATATACTCCAGTTCGGCGCTTAACGGATTCAACACTTTTACACCCCTTATATCTTCGCTGATTAACTGGTTTTCCGATTCTTTCACGAAAGACAAGTGGTACGATTCATAAAAACCATTGCTTACCAGATAATCCGAAACTCTTTTGCGGCGCGTTTCGCGGTGGGCCAGCTTATTCACCTGCAATACTGCTGTTACCTTTTGGGGTACAGGTATTTTATCGAAAGAATAAATACGCAAAATTTCTTCAATAACATCTATTGGCCGGGTAACATCGTATTTTGCTGTTGGAATCTGCAGCTGCAGGCCGTTTTCCTCCTGCTGTAAAATTCTTATTTCCAACCCTGCCAAGATATTACGAATGGCTTCTCGCGGAACATGTGTGCCGGCAACCTTATCTACCAGTTCGTATGGCAAATGAATTATTTTTGGTGCGATGGGATTTGGATAAACATCTATGGCCGGCTGCTGGATTTCACCGCCTGCTATCTGCAAAATAATATCTGCAATGCGGCGCAAGGCATCTACACAAATGTTCGGATCGGTACCACGTTCGAAACGGAAAGATGCATCGGTAAACAACTGGTGCTTACGAGAAGCTGCGCGTACTGCCGATGGTGAAAAATAGGCGCTTTCCAGTAAAATATCTTGTGTATCGGCTGTTATACCTGAGTTAAGACCGCCAAAAACCCCGGCAAGCGCCATCGGTTCGTTTGCATTGCATATCATCAGCTCGGTTCCATCAAGCTTCCGCGCCTGCTTATCGAGCGTTACAAATGTACTTCCTGCTTCAGCTCTTTTCACGATTATTTTATTTCCGCTAATGCGCGATAAATCAAATGCGTGCATAGGCTGCCCTACTTCGTACATTACAAAATTCGTGGCATCTACAATGTTATTTATAGGTGTTAAGCCAATAGTCAGTAAAGCGTTCTTTAGCCAGTCCGGCGAATCCTGAACCTTTACATTCCTGATTACAAGCGCGCTGTAACGCGGGCAAAGTTCCGGTTCTTCAATCTGTACAGAAAATTCACCGGAAGCTGCATCGGCAACCTGTAGATTGGTATTTAATACCGGGTAATTAATTTTCTGCCCGAACAATGCAGCCAGGTCCCGCGCTACACCAAGGTGCGAAGCTGCATCGGCCCGGTTCGGTGTTAAACCTATTTCAATTGTATAATCTACATGCGGAATAAGATAAGTTGTTAAAGGCTTACCAACCTGCGCATCGTTACCAAGCACCATTATACCATCGTGATCGTCGCTTATTCCAAGCTCATCTTCCGCACAAAGCATGCCTTCAGAGGCTTCACCACGAATTTTTGATGCTTTGATGGTAAACGCTTCACCTTTTAAAGGAGAAACTCTTGTGCCGACTGTAGCAACTGCAACCTTCTGCCCTGCCGCAACATTTGGCGCACCGCAAACAACCTGCAGTAAATTATCCGCGCCAATATCAACTTTAGTAACACTCAGTTTATCGGCATTCGGGTGCTGCCATACTTCTTTAACCTCACCAATTGTAAAATCGGCCAAATTACCGGGCATCGTGGAGAATCTTGTAACATCATCAACCTCAAGCCCAACCGATGTTATTTTCTCGGCTAATGCATGCGCGTTTAAATCAGTATCAATATATTGTTTCAGCCAGTTATATGAAATCTTCATACATTATTACATTTAAACATTTACTGTAAAACCATATATAAGTATTACAAAAAATGCTTTGCAAAAATAAACAATGAATGCATGTTAGGTTGTAAGAATGAATGAATATTTCGGGAAATATACATTTATGTTTCATTTATAAACCAATTGCAAGGTTTACAATACATTAAACAATTACCGGCAATTTACCAATCATTTTAAAACGGCTTTGGCTTGCCGGCTGAAGTTAAATTAAAATTAATTTTTTTGGTTTTTCAAGGCTTTCTAAATTTCTAATTGTTATTTTAGCGCAAAATAAAGCCTTATCAGAACCATACGAAACATAGCGCTGGGCTTTGCCTTCTCGCCTACCTTGGAGGCGTTGATTGCAGAAGTGCGAAACCTATCCAGCAAATTTGGCACCAGGGTTACGTTTATACACGCCGGTAATCCAAGTCATGATCAAAAGGCCTTGTTCGAATCGCATCTGGAGAAATATGGCTTTAACGAAAGCGAATACAAGATTATATTTAAGCGCGGCGGCATAAACAACACCATTAACGAAATTGCCGAGGCGGAACATATTGACCTTATTGTTACCGGCGCCTTAAGGCGTGAGCCTTTGCGCAAGCTTTATACTGGCTCGGTATCGCGAAACCTGGCACGTAGGGCAAAAATACCGGTGTTATTAATTCCCGATGCGCATTTGCCCATTGAGCCAACATTAAAAATTGTAATTGCCATAAACGATGAAGTTCCACGCCGGGTTATAGAATCGGGACTGCACTTTGCGCGAAATACCGAGGGCAGCAAAGTTTTTCTGGTAAAGGAATCGGTTCTGCATGGCGCAAAATTCGGCCTGTCGCAATATTATGCCGATTATGAAATTGAAAAATCGCACGCAGAACTTGTTGGCTGCGAATTAGGCTATCTCGATGAAATTATGCAGTATTTTGATACAGATGGCATTGATATCTACAAGAAAGTAGTATTCGGGCACTCAGGCCTGGCGGTGGTAGAGTTCGCCAACAAAATAAAAGCCGACCTGATGATAGATGCTTTTCCCGATTTCAGACTTGGCATTTTGGACAGGATTTTTCCGCATGATGTAGAATATGCCTTGCAAAACCTGCCATGTAAACTGCTTTTAATCAAAGACTAATGCAACGGCTCGCCCATTCCGATGTACTTTTCCTGTTGTTACAGCTGGCGCTTATGCTGTTTTTTGCGCGCGCATTCGGCGAACTGGCCAAAAGGTTGAAACAACCAGCTGTTGTAGGCGAAATTTTAGGCGGTATAATGCTTGGCCCTTCTGTTTTTGCCGTTTTAATGCCGGAATGGTACAACGAACTGTTTATTGTACATCCGCATTCCAGTATTGCCATGGATGGCATTTTTAATATTTCACTGGTAATGCTGCTTTTTATTTCAGGAATGGAAATTGAGCTTCCGCTGATATGGAGAAATGGCCGTACCGCGCTGTTTATCAGTTTTATAGGCTTTATCATTCCACTTGCGCTCGGCACTGCATTAGGCTGGTATGGCAACGAAAGCATTTTCCACGGTTTCCGCGATTCACGGCTCGCCTTCTCATTATTTCTCGGTACAGCGCTTTCCATTACCGCATTGCCTGTAATCGCTAAAATTTTACTCGACCTTAATTTGCTTAACAGTAAAATAGGCAGCCTGATAATTGCCTGCGCCATGATGAATGATTTTGTGGGCTGGATTTTATTTGCCATTGTATTGAATTTAATGCCAGGCATGCGACCGGCGAGCGGAACCATGGAAGTGTGGCAGACCGTATTACTTACCCTGGCTTTTGCCATAGTAACCTTAACTGTTATTAAGCTGGCAATTGATAGGGGCTTATCTGCGCTGAACCAGAAATTTGCGGGAACGGGCAGCAACATGACCATTGCCATGATGATGTGTTTTGCCGGCGCTATATTTACAGAATATATTGGCATACACGCCATTTTCGGAGCTTTTATAATGGGTATTGCTTTTGGTGAAAGTGTACATTTTTCTGAACGGAGCAAGGAAATTATTCACCAGTTTGTAACCAATATTTTCGCGCCGTTATTCTTCGTTTCTGTTGGGTTAAAAGTAGATTTCATCGGCAATTTCGATTTGCTGATAACATTAATAGTTATAGGCGTGGCGTTTATTTCTAAAATTGCCGGCGGATACCTCGGCGGTAAAGCTGGCGGGCTTACCCAGCGTGAAAGCCTTGCCATTGGTTTCGGCATAAATGCGCGCGGGGCCATGGAAATTATACTGGCTACCATAGCACTGCAGGCTGGCTTAATTAACGAGCCTATTTTTGTAGCGCTAACAATAATGGCCATTTTAACCAGTATTACCAGCGGGCATTTTATAAGGCTGTTTGTGAAATAAATAAGTACAATTTACTTTGTATAACCTCCATATAGCTTTGTGCTTAAAAATGCTTTAACTCATACCCATGGTAATTTATTAAGAAACACGCATTATAGGTTCTAACCCAAGGCATTTTTAAGCAAAGTGATATATGGATCAAAAAAAATCATTTAAAAAAGTAGCGCCGAAATTTTGGCTTAATGGAAAAAAGCCGCAATTAGCGGCTTTTTTTGATTTATACTTTGCTGTAAAAAAACTTAAGCCAAAATTGATTTCGTAAAAAGCCTTTCAGCGCTGGCTATTGCCTCGGTTGAGCATAAACCCCTGAAATAATACAGGTAAATGCTTCGGTAAACTTCACGCAAACTATATTTTTCCGGAGGGAAAACCCGCGTATTAAGCAATACGTTTATATTTTCTATTATAACCCTGGTTACAACAGCAATATTAATATCTCGCAAAAATACGCCCTGCTGCACACCCTTATTCAAAATATTATGAATCATAGGATATGAATAGTTCTCCAGCTCCCCAAATGAATACTTTTGTATGCTGGGATACTCAAATATCTCGGCAAAATATTTTGGATTAACACCTTTCAGGCTTTCTAAAGCATCCTGTACAAGCATCATCAGCTCTTCCATGGCGTTCTCCGCTTTCATAAGCATTTGCTTCTGGCGCTCACGGTCAAGCAATGTCTGCATTTTCACAGCCTGAATCAGCAGATCTTCCTTATCCTTAAAAAAATCATTGAAGGTTGACTGTGATACATCCAGTGCTTTGGCAATATCATTTTCAGTATATTGTTTAATACCATTTTTCTTGAATAATTCTAAGGCCTGCTGAAGCAAAGTATCTTTAAATGTCATAAAATATTAATTGTATTTCTAAGAACTATATCCAAAACACATATTGGTTCATAAAAAGCATGGCAAATATAATTACTTATGCTAAACCCGGCAATAATATTTTGTTTAAAACAATGGAAGCAATTTTCGCACAAAAACAGGTACTAACAGTAATTATACAGCTAATTGCCTATCTTCGCAACAGTTGAATAATATTTTCTAATTGCAGGTTTAGTTATGGAATTTAAAACAAAAGCCATGGCCTCTTTACTGGAGCAGGCTAGTATTGATAACGAGCTCCGTAGCAAATTTGTCCAGTTTTTAAATGAGTTTCTTGAATCAAACAAACTGCATGTTTCACTGCTCGATAATGCAATGGAAATGATAACTGCGTTTGACAATAAGAAGCGCATATTGTACTGGAACAAGGCCACACAACAAGACCTTAATATGGCGCTGAAAGATGTTATTGGAAAAGAAATAACAGAAGTTTTTCCTGCAACACAATCAAACGGCTTTATAGATATTATTGACCGCGTACTGGACGGCGAAGAAATTAACATAAGTAAACGGGCTTATTTACATAAAGATGGATATTATGAAGCGCGGATGACACCAATGCGCGACAAAAACGGTGAAATTATTGGCGGCATTAACTATATAAGAGATATTACCGATAAAATAAAGAACGAGGAGAAAATTGAGAAGACAGCCGCGTTACTTGCAGAAACACAGCAACTTGCAAGAATAGGCGTATTTGAATGGGTATTAAAAACAGATGAGCTTTATTGGTCCGACGAAATGTATAATATTTTTGGGCTCGATGCTAAAACCGTTAAAGTTACACCAGCTTTTTACCTGTCGCTATTATTTAGTGATAATGACAAGGCCTCCGCAAATGAATTTTACCTCAATGCAAAAAACAATACAGAGCTGAAGCCGATAAATTTTAGCAGAGTAGCTAAACGCGCTGATGGTTCAAAGGTGTTTATTTACGGCTCGGCATCATACATTACCGATGATACTGGCAAACCAGTAAGAATAACCGGATTTGTACAGGACATAACCGAAAAAACCATTGTTGAAAAAGAACTTGAGGAAAGCAGGTATTTCGCACAGCAGATAGCAGCGGCCAGCCCGCATATACTTTATGTTTTTGATATAAATAAAAAAAAGAATATTTATGTTAACAGGGAAGTTGCAAGCGTGCTGGGCTATACCCCGGAAGAAATTAACGCCAATTCCGATATTTTGAAGAAGATAATTCATCCAAAGGATTTGAATAACGCTTTTGCTTTCCTGGCCGATTTTGCAAATGCCGATATAAAAGATAATGAAGTAAAAAGCTACGAGTACAAGGCGATGGATGCAAACGGCAAATGGCGTTACCTTAATACGCGTAATATGGTTTTTAAGCGCGATGATAACGGCAGGCCCATACAAATTATTGGCAGCGTACAGGATGTAACAGACTTGAAACAGGTAGAAGAAGACCTTATAACCCTTAATGCCGAGCTCAAACGCTCAAACGAAGACCTTGAGCAATTTGCATATGTTGCCAGCCACGATTTAAAAGAACCATTGCGCATGATTAGCAGTTACGCTCAGCTGCTTATTAGGTATGTACCACAGGAAGATGAAACCGCAAAGCTGTATGCCGGCTTTATTAAAGATGGTGTTGCTACCATAAACAGGCTTATTGATGACTTGCTGCAATACAGCCGTGTTGGAGCTAAAGATAAGGTATATGCCAGGGTTAACTGTAACCAGGTTTTGAGTGAAATTAAAGAATCGCTCGCCATAAAGCTTGATGAAACAGATACTACTATTGAATACAATGAATTGCCTGAAATACAAGGAATAAAAGTACTTGTAAAACAACTGTTCCAGAACTTGATAGAAAATGCAATAAAATTTAGCGGAAATAATGTGCCGCATATAAAAATTGCATGCGAAGATTTAGCCGAAAATTACCGGTTTACAGTGAAAGACAATGGTATTGGCATAGCACCCGAGTATTTCGAACGCATATTTAAAATATTTCAGCGTCTGCATACAAAAGATAAACATCCGGGCTCGGGCATTGGCCTTGCAGTTTGCAGAAAAATTGTGGATATACACCAGGGCAATATCTGGCTGCAATCATCGCCGGGCCAGGGCTCAACTTTTTACTTTACCATAGCTAAAAATATAAGCTAAAGCTATGTTATGGCAAAGCATTAAATAACATAAACGGCCGGCAAATTAATTTACCGGCCGTTTTATAAAAAATAATGAGGAGCAATTAGTATTTCAGCTCAACCGGTGTACAAGTACCGGCGTTCCATTGCTGGTTTCCTTTCCAAATCTGCTTGCCAACTTCATCTGTAACCATATACTCATAAGTTTTGGACTGCCCATCGGTCCAGTTTTTGGAAATAGTAATAGTTTCAGGCGTATTGCAATATGGCTGCGCATTATAATATTTACCTGATGAAAATGTACCGACCTTCTTTTTATCGACATAAAAATCGAGCGAGTTAGATGCCTGCTGTTTCAGTTTGTTAGATGTAGTTTGATTGAAATAAAAAATTACATCACCCTTATATTCGCAACAGCAATTTTCAACAGCATCGGCATTATAGTTAGATGCCTTCTGATCTGTACAACCTTTTGAGTCATCTTCCTTGGAACAGCCCGCAAAAACCAGCAAACATGCCGTGTAACTTAGTAGTAATATCTTTTTCATGTTGAATTTAATTTCGGTAAAACTAATAAAAATAAACATTACAAGAAATAGCTTTAATTTAATTTTTAAAATGAGCATTGAATTTTTTGTGGCTGCGTAAAAATCAAACACCCTGAATTGTTCGTGATAAATTTAAATAATAAATGCTTTTGTAAGAAAAAGCTTAAAATATTAAATTTTTAATGCACTTTTTCGTAAAAATAGCTTGCCACAAGCTCACGGGCAAGTTCTTCGGTTAAAGGCTTATACTTAAAATCGCTTATTTCACTCATTGAAGTTGCGCGTACTTCGTTATGCGGAAAAACTGATTTTGTGAGCATAACCACAACTACATCTCCTTTTTGCTCGCCCGATAAAGTTTTATATTTTTCTATAAACTCAAACCCATCTATACCAGGCATATTTATATCCAGCAAAATCAGGTCGGGCTTGGATAATTGCTGCCCTTCGTACCTGCCAGTTGCGGTTAAATATTCAAGCGCTTCTTCTCCGCTTTCAACTGCAAATACATGTTCTGCGGCGTCTATATTATCTAAAATCTTCTTGTTTATAAAATTTGTGATCTGGTCGTCATCAATTAATAAAATACATTTTAATTTCATCATGCCCCGGTAATTTTATTTAACAAATATAGCGAAGGCAAAAACTGCTATAATTTTAATAACCCGGAAAAGTAACAAATGTGATGTTTTTATCATATCCATTAATTTCCATATATACTTGCTGCTAAAAATACTTCTGATGCAGTTTTTACTACATTAATTCACATTAATTTTTATGCTGGCATTTTTCCTATACAGTACATGCGAATATTACATATATTGCACATGTAAAAAATACTTCAGCCCCTGCATGAAAGCTATACAAAAAATCAATTACCAAGCAGTTAAACTTTCATTGATTTTTTGCCTGTTGTGTTTTGCAAGGCCTTTGCATGGGCAGGATATAATTTTTAAAACGGATGGTACAACAATCGAAACTAAAGTTCTTGAAATTAATCCGGATAATATCAGATACAACCGATACGAAAACCCAGAAGGCCCCAGATATACAATACTCAAAAACGAGGTAATAAAAATAAAGTACGAAAACGGAACAGAGGAAATTTTTGCTGCAGAAGAAGCTAAGAAAGAGGCAGCAGAACCAAAACAAAATAGCCTGAGCCATAGAGAAAGTATTTTCCGTTCATACAAGCCTTACCAAAGCATTTCAGCATCATGGCTTCTGGACCGGCCTACAAAATCATTTTATAGAAGTACATATTCTTTTTTCGGCAATAGTTTAAATTTAAGCTTAGTAATACCGCTGTACAAAAAACTCGGCATTGCTACTGATATCAGCTCAGGCGCTTATGCTGTTGATACCGCTGAAATTACCAGGCTGCGTTTTCAGGAAACCAACAAAAAGTATTATATTGAGCATTACCCATTCACAATTGCAACCTACCTTATAGGGCCAAGTTACAGCTACCGGAGCCAAAGAATTACATTGGTTGGCGCTGCTATGGTTGGTGCTGCCAAATTTACAAAGCCTGAGGTTAGAGAAGTAACCGTAAAAGAATCTAAAGTTTCTGAAAAGGCTAAAGAAACAATATTTGCATATAACATAAGAGGTACTGCACAATATCTTCTGGGCCAAAACATTTTTATTCAGTTTAGCATAGAGTACCTTTCTGCAAATGGCACTTTAACTTACAATGTAGAAGAAAAAGGTTGGGATACAAATTACTATCAACGTTACTCAACCGGTACGCTAAAGCCTGAATTAGGGCATATTGGCTTTGGCTTTGGGCTAGGATATGCTATTCACACGAAATAAGCTGCATATGTAACCAGCTTTAATACGGCTAAAATTTTAATTCGGAAATGAAATAACAGTATTGCCACAATTAATAGCAGTGTAAAAATATTGATGAATACACTGGTTTACAATGCCGCTTTGTTGTATGATTTCAATTTTGTATTTACCCGTGCGGAAAGCAAAATCAACAACACTTTCATTACCGTTTATAGTATATTTATATTAACTATCAATCAAAATATTGTATCTGTCGGGAGATTTGTTAATGAGTTGCAAAACAGTTTTACCACGAAGATAAATTTTAACCCTGTTTCGCAGTCCGGCAATTAAAGGATATTGTGTGGAAACATCATTTTTGCTGTTTTTTCTGCAGCCGCCTTCTACATACCAGAAATATTTTTCGGCCTTTAAATTTTTAAAATTTACCTGGCCTTTGCAGTCAGTCATTTTAATTTCTGCGATATGGTTTGTCCTGCTTTTCCAATCATCCAGCGAAGCATAAAGTTCAACCCGCATATTCTCCAAAGGCTCAGCATACTCATTATATACAATAATATTCAGAATATCCGACGAGGTATCAGAAAGCATCGTCTTTCCTGCATCCGCAATAAAATATTCCACCCAGCAGTAAATAAACTATTATTTTCAGCACAAGCAATTAAATTAAACAATATGTTTATTAACTGCTTAATTTTTAAAT
>DAIUCM010000068.1:0-20131 GCA_036846145.1 Bacteroidota bacterium | reverse complement strand
TAGTTGCAAAGTATTATATAATATCAAAATATATTTTGTTAAATGTATTTGTTTATGAATACTGGCAATATATAAAAAATTGCCCGGTTAAACACTTAGCCTCTTGGGGTTCATACGCTAACTTTGGCCAAGAGTGAGCCTGGCGCCTTTTAATTATACAGGGCAGGCAAGAAGTTTTTTTAACGCAGATAAAATACTTTGCTGCTATTTACGTTTAAGAGGCAAAGTATTTTTTCCATAGCTTATATATGAAACTGATAAAACTATTTAAATCCGGAAAAGCCGGAAAGCAAAGTCCCGAAAAAATGAGCCCGAAAAAATTCGCCAGGGAAGTGCTGATTATGGCGCTCATAATAACCATTATACACACTTTTGTGGGCCAGAATTACGCCATCCCCACGCCATCTATGGAAGGCAGCCTGCTGGTTGGCGATAAAATGGTTGTAAGTAAATTCAATTATGGCATACGCACGCCAGTAACGCCTTTTGCGCTGCCGCTGGTAGAAAATACGCTGCCCGTTTTCGGCGGAAAATCATATTTAGATTTTATTACGCTGCCGTATGGCCGCACCGCAGCGCCAACCCCTGTTAAACACAACAGTATTGTGGTTTTTAATTACCCGCTCGATACTGCGCATAATACCGATAAAAAACAGCATTATGTAAAGCGTTGTGTTGGCCTGCCGGGCGATATACTGGAGGTTGAAAACGGTAGTGTAATAATAAATGGCGAGCCGCTTGCCGATAAGCCTGGCGTGCAATGGGCTTACCTGGTGCTTACAAACGGTTCGGGATTTTCTAAAAAACAATTGGACGCGCTGGAAATTAGCGAAGTACGGCCATATGGCAATCCGGGCGAATTCCTTGTTTTTGCAACTGAAAAAAGTGCTTTAAAATTAAAAGAGCTGCCATACGTAAAGCAGGTAGATCGTGCCCGGCTGCCCAATAATCAGGGCGATATTAATGTATTTCCGCACAATGAATCGTTTGGCTGGAACACAGATTTCTTCGGCCCTTTATTCATCCCAAAAAAAGGCGCAACTGTAACTTTAAACGCCCGCAATTACGCATTGTATGAACGCGCCATAAGGGTTTACGAGAAAAATACAGACCTGAAGTATTTCCAGGGCAAGGCATATATGAACGGCAAACCTGTTGAAAGCTATACGTTTAAAATGGACTATTATTTTATGATGGGCGACAACCGCCATAACTCAGCCGACAGCCGCAGCTGGGGGTTTGTGCCCGAGGACCATATTGTTGGTAAGCCGGTGCTGATTTGGGCTAGTATGGACCAGGCTGAGCCATTTTATAAAAGCTTCCGCTGGAACCGATTCCTGAAAATACCTGAGTAAAGTAAACCGGGAATTTAGCATTTTTACATTCTGCTAAACTGCCTGAAAAAAGTATTGAACATTTTTACCATGCCTTACGCATCTTCTCATTACTCTATTCCGGTGGTTACCCGCAGAGATACTTTTACATCCACAAGCGGGAAAACTATGTATGAAAGCGATATTACAAACAAGAATTATAGAATGACCAGTGGTTCTGCAAATTTGGGTTTAGAAGCAGCATATATTTATAATTTCTTCCCGAGCTCCGGCATTTCGTTCTATACTGGTTTTGGTGTAGGCGCTAACTTTTCTATAGTTTCCAGATCGCAAGTATTTTATTACAAATCTACCGAACGCAGAAATGATTACGAAAAATGGTGGCAAACTAACTCATATCCAACTACAATAACACCACTTAGCTCGAGCGATAATTTTGCGCATGAAGTATTTAAAGGCAAAGGCAATTATGGTTTCAGCGCTTATTTACCTTTAGGGGTAGATATTCATCTGGGCGGTAATATAGATTTTCTGAAAATAACACATTTGCTTTATGAAATGAGGCCGGTAATAGGTACACACTTTGGCGCATTAAACCGGTTTAATAGTGGTTCATTGCATCATAACTTTGGCCTGAAGTACGTATTAAAATAATTGCGCAGGCACACTGCAGCATAAATAAACAGCCCGCCAGGGAGAGACCTGGCGGGCTGCAGTGATCAAACCGTTATGTAGAAAATTATCTGTTGCTAAATTACAGCTATTATTTTAAAATCCAAATAAATTTAAAAATATTTTTTTAAAGATTAACGCCTTGATATTAAGCAATTAACAGCTGAGTGCATCTGGTTTTTACCGAAGAAAAAAATCGATGGCCCATAAATTTCGTCATCAATAAAAGTATAAATATTGGCTGAAGCATTTTTCAACCATAGCTTATATGCAATTGTATGCTGATAATTTTGATAAAATAAATGGAAGCTCTAATTAAAGAAGCGCCACTTTAACCCAAAGCGTATAGTGCGCGGCGATACCGGATAATTTACCGCATTGAAATAACTCGCGCCAAATAAGCCTTCTGTAACATGCTCAACCTTAAAGAATATCATAAAACGCTTTACCTGCCCTGCGAGCCAGGCATCAAAAACCGGGTAATTACCAATAATAGCGGAATCCTGCAAATAAAACTTACTTAAGCCTGGCATATAGCTGTAGCCCGTGTAAGCGCTGTTGTAACCCAAATCAAACCCAACCTGCAGCAGCAGCGGCTTATGCCTGAAAACGCGGTTCTGGTAGAAATATGAAGTACGCACCACAAAATCGGGAATACGAATAAAATCGCCCTGTAACTGTTTCTGGTAAGTAAGGTTGTGGTAAAAGTGGAAGTTGCCTAAAACAAAATTACGCGCGGCATTAAGCTGGAAATAATGCAAGGCTGTGCTTGCCTGCTGCGGCTGTGTATCTTTACCCCAGTAAACAAAATTGGTTGCCGCGGTATAATTGGCCCCAAGCCGCAAAGCAGTCGGGTTATCCCATATATATCCGCCTGCCGAAATGGTTTGCGTTTGTGTAAAGCCGGTATTGATCCAGCTGAAATGGTTCGAAATAAAATACCGCTCGGTGTAAGCGGGCGAATAATTCTGCAGCCTTCCGTAAAGTGTAATATTACTTAGCTTTAGAGATGGCAGTAGTTTAGCGGTGGTTGAGCCATCTACAAAAAAGTCGCCGCCATTAAAGCCTTTCAGCACAAGCTCGCCCGAAAAAGCGACATTGAATTTACCCAGTTTTTGCCCGTTAAAGCCCAGGCTTGTATTGTTGTACCGGCTGTCATATTCGCTTCGTTTAAGGTGCGTATTAATATGATCGTATTTTAAATAAGCCTGCAGCGAATAGTTGCGCACCATGGCCGAATCGGTAAAAGTATAGCCGAAGCCTACCTTGTTGGAAAAATTGCTGTAGCCGTAAGCATCTTTGGTAATTAGCGTATCGCTGGTAAGCCTGTAAAAAGTAAGGGTTGGCAATGTATCGCGGTAAGCATAATCCATTGAATAATAATTGCTTTGCTGCATCAGGTAAAAGCGCGGTTTCAAAACTATTACCGCTACGGAATCGCTGTCGCTTTTTACACGGCGAGTTTCAGTCGGGCCGAAGTAAAGGAACTGCTGGATGTTAAAATCCTTATCATCGAAAGCTTGCCGCGCATCGCGCAAACGAAATGGCTGGCCTTGCCGCTGGCTGCCGGATACGCGTTCGTCGGCAAAAAGGCCGGCATCGCGCAGCCCGCCATTTTCTTCGAACGAAAAACTGTTAAAAATTGCGCTTGCCGCTACCAGGTACCTGCGGTTTGGCGAGCGGTACCAGGTATTTAAACCAAGGTTGCCATGGCGGGCGTTCTGCTGCTCGTAATAGCCTATGGAGCCTTCGCGCCTGAGCCGGAACGAGGCATTCCAGTTGGGCATAATGTTTTGCGTATGCAGCGCGTTGATAACCTGCAGCTTTTCGCGCGCGCTTCCTTGCACATAAAACAGTTCCGAAAAAGGATTCTGTGTATTGTAATAGCCTATATTCTCCGAAGTAAGGCGTAAAAAATCCCACTGGTTAAAGCCGAAACGGAAACCGGCGACACGTGGCGCGGACCATACCAGCGGAACAACCGGCGAGCCCAAATTGCCCAGGTTGTTATAGTAATAAGGATTAAACTCACGCTGCAGCCCGGTAAGCAGGGTATCAGTTTCCAGCAGCAGATCGGGCGAGTGGTTTAAATTGTTAAGATATGTTACACGTACCTTGCCCTGCGGAACAGCAATTGAGGAATCTACCACCTGTGCGGAAACCACAAGCGGGCATAGCCAAAGCATTTTCAGCAATATGCATATATGGTAAAAACTGTATCTCAACCGGCGCTTAAAATTTTTAGGCGAAATTAGCCATTCTGCAAAGGTAAAAAGCGCTAAAGGTGTATAAGTTTAAAGGTTTTTATATTTTGATTGTTTTTTACCTGTAAAATATACATTCCGTTGCTTAAATAAAGGTTTTCGAAAAGCACGGCCTGCTGAACGCCCTGCGGCAGAACCATTTTTTGCGAACCTAATATATGGCCGGCCGCATCGTAGAGCTCAAACTGCCATTCGCTTTGCGCTGCAGATGCTATCTTAAGCTGCAGGTTATGGCGGAAAGGATTGTTAATTACCTTTATATCGTTAAGCGCGGGCGGATCCGGAATATGCACTGTATCGAGGCTGAGCACAAATAATCCATGCGTCATATCCGATGCTATAATATTGCCCGATGCAAAGAAGGGATATACATTCCAAACACCTTCGAAACCGTAATAGCGCAGGCTTTCTTCTTTTATTGTATCATTTTCGGGATACGTATCGTAGCGGGCCACAAGCTTAGGCGCAGCACGATCACTTATATCAAAAACAACCACACCATCATGATAATAAGAAACATACACCAGGTTGCCTTTTATAAAAGGGTTATGCGCAATACTGCCGTTGTTTGAGTTCGATCCGAATGTTGACAGATACTCGAGCCTGTCGGGCCTGTTAGTTTTCAGCGATGCGGCATCATAAACCTTAAGCTCTTTACCATGATTTTCATCGGCGAAAACAAGCGTGTTGCCATTGGCGCTGAGCCAGGAGCTGTGGTTGTAACCATGCTGCGGGTAAGGCGGTTGTATGCTCGCTATAAGCCTGGGGTTTAGCGGGTTGGCGTAATTGTAAACAAACAGCCCGCTATAACCATTGGAGCAATACGCGGTATCGTTACGCACAAAAAGGTCGTGCGTTTCAGCATGTATGTACTCATCGTTTATTTTTGGCGGCTCCAGGTGGCTTATCAGTACGGGCTTTTCCGGATCGGCCAGCGATGCTACCGTAAGCACATAAAACTGTACATCGGGCGGCCTGTTTTCCCTTATCTTTATCACTTTGTTATCGGCCAGGTAAAGCTTATCGTTATCTATAAAAAGGTTATGCGCGCGCGTGCTCAGCGTATCGCTGTCATAAACCTTGTGTACCGAATCGGGCAAATAGCTAAGGTCGAAAATCTGCAGGCTGCTTGGGCCTTCATCAGCTACGGCATAGCAGTAATTTTTATATGTTTTGAATTCGCGGTGAATACAGCGCAGGTATTTTCCTGCCTCGGCATCGCGCAAAACAGGTTTCTGCGGGTTGGTAATCTCAATAAAATATATCGAGTCCAGCGATCCCATTATTGCATATTCTCTGCCTTCCGGCGAGGTCCAGCCCCATAGCGAGCTGAAGGTTTGCGTACCGGCAGCAGGAAGCTTATCGTTATCCCAACGGCCTTTAAACCTGAGCATTACCGAGTCTTTTCCCTGCGAGTATGCCATATATGGTATTGCCAAAAAATAGCTCAGGCACAGGATAACGATATGTTTTTTTATGTTTCGCACAGAATTTTGTTACAACTATAGATGCGTTTGCGTTTCGTATGGTTTGCTTTAATTGTGATTAATTTGGTTTTTTTATGGATGCTTTGTTCCGCAAGCTAAGTTTTATGCAGGAATAATACCGATATAAATGATATTAGTATTTGATATTAGTATTTAGATATTAGTATTGGGTATTGGGACAAATTTAGTATTAATTAAATTGCACTTTGGCGCCAACTGTAAATGGATGATGAGCAACTATTTATAATTCTGTTTTTCCTGGCACTTTATACCCAATTCTTTTGTCCAGATACTTACCTGCATTTATTCCGCCACAAACTTTGCCTGCTAAAGTGTTGCGACAAGCTCTTTCATTATCAGCGTCATTTTTGGTTCGGTACGGCTGGCTGCGGCAATTACCATTTCAAGGGTTACAGGCTCCAGTACATCGTGCCAGCCCTCATCTGTAATTACAGAAAGGGCAAAAACAGGTATATCCATATGTCGTGCGGCAATAACCTCGGGCACAGTGCTCATGCCAACTACATCGGCGCCAATTATACGCAGGTATTTATATTCGGCCGAAGTTTCGAGATTTGGGCCCGGAACCGCAACATAAACGCCGGTGTGTACGCTGATCTCATTTTTTTGTGCAACTTCCAGCCCGCGTTTTACCAGTTCCTTATTATAAGCCTGGCTCATATCGGGGAAACGAGGCCCAAGTTCAGGATAATTTTTGCCAATAAGCGGATTACCCGGCAGCAGGTTTATATGATCGGTTATGATCATAAGATCGCCGGCCTTTATTTTAGGTACTACAGAGCCGCAGGCGTTTGAAACAAGCAGCGTTCGTATGCCTAAAAACTTCATTACCTGCACAGGAAAAACTACCTGCTGCATGCTGTAGCCTTCGTAATAATGGAAACGGCCTTGCATGGCAACTACTTTTTTACCCGATAAAGTACCAAAAATCAACCTGCCCTGGTGGCTTTCTACCGTAGAAACCGGGAAATTTGGAATATCGCCGTAGTTTATGGTATGTTCTATCTCTATCTCTTTTACCAGGCCGCCTAAGCCTGTACCTAATATTATACCTGCCAGTGGCGAAAAGTTATTGGTTTGTGCTTTTATATAATCAGCCGATTGTTGTATTTGCGCTAACATAATTCAGTATTTTATCGTCAAAACTACTCTTTTCTTCTTTTTCCCAGCCCACTTCAATAGGTAAAAAATATACTGGCAGGTTTTGCAGCATACGCGCTTCCGGGCTTGTTTCCAGCCTGCGCCAGTCCTTTTCGGTAGTAAGTACCAGCTTGTTAAGGGTTGTAATGCTTTGCCAGCGCTGCAGTATCTTCTCCATATCGCGCGCGGTGAATTTATGGTGGTCGGGGAAGATTACGGTATCCAAAGTAGTATCCCAAGTACCCAGGAATTCTTTTAAAGGCTGCGGATTGGCAATACCGGTAAACAGCAAAATCTCGTAACCTTTTATATTTTCTATAGGGAAACGCTCTTCCTCCTGCCCGTCAAAATCTACTTTTATAAGCGACTGGTAATTGATGCATGTAAAATAAACTGACTGGTTATCGGCCGGATTTATGCGCTGAATCCACTCCGCTTTTAATGGCTGCTGCGGCTGTTCGGGGCATTTGGTTACAACAATAATATCTGCACGGTTTTTACCTGCCTGCGGCTCGCGCAGCATGCCTACCGGCAACAGCTTATCCGTAAAAAAAGGCTTGTTGAAATCGGTTAGCAAAATACTAAGGCCGGTTTTAAGCTTGCGGTGCTGGTAACAGTCATCCAGCACAATTACATCTACTTCTGTAAACTCTTCCCTTATTTTCCGTACACCAGTTACCCTGTCTTCGCAAACAACCACCACGGCATCGGGCAGCTTTCTTTTGATCTGGTACGGCTCATCGCCCACTTTTGCTGCATCGGAATATGTTTTTACTATGCTGAAACCTTTTGTACTGCGGCGGTAACCACGGCTTAAAAGCGCAGGCTTATATTCGTTTTCAATAAGCAGCCTTAATACATATTCCGCCATGGGTGTTTTGCCTGTGCCGCCGGCCGATAGATTCCCGATACCTATTACAGGCATTTCAAAGGCATGTGATTTTATAACTTTCTTATCGAAAAGCCAGTTGCGGAGCCGCACGCCAAAACCGTAAAGCAAGGAAAACGGCCAGAGTAATATTTTGAATGGAGACAAGCGATTTAACAGGTTTAAAATTTGAATAGCTGCTATGCTAAGAATACAAATAAGCCGCTAACAAGTTTTGCAAAGGTAAGTGTTGAATAATTGTGAATGGTGAATTGTAAATGGTGAATTGCTTCGGAGCGTTGTAGGAGCGTATCGGATATGCCCTCAACCTCAATTAAACGCATTAATTACCGCTGATTTCGATTATTGATCATTAAAGCATTTTATGAAACATTAATATATGGGAATAATGAAGGATTGTTGATTGTGAATTTAATCATGGCGTAACAAGTGCGTATCGCACATACCCGCAGTCTGAATTAAAAGTGCGATAAACCAATCTGTCTTCATTTACCATATAAAAACGCTCAGCCCATAACGCAAAACGCTCAACGCGCACGCAACAAAGCTAACATTAGCTTAACACTGCCTGCACATTGGCTTAACATTGCAAGGGCAACTTTGCATCGCAATCTAAAAACAAATAATTGCTATAAGTATGAAAAGATTCTTAACACTTTTTACAATGATTTTGCTGCTTGGCGTATCTGCGCAGGCACAAAAAGTCAGGACAATTAGCGGTAACATTACTACCAACACAACTTTACATAACGACAGTATGTATATGCTGGATGGTTATGTTTATGTAAAGAACAACGCAACATTAACCATAGAAGAAGGTACAATTATAAAAGGCGTATCCAACACCAAAGCAACATTAATTATTACGCGTAACGGTAAAATACACGCGCAGGGCACAAAAGAAATGCCTATTGTATTTACATCCGATAAACCAATTGGCGAGCGTGCACCGAGCGATTGGGGTGGTATAGTAATAATGGGTAAAGCACTGGTAAACGGTTCAGATTGCTCTACGTGCCCTGGTAAAGATGTTGCTGCGGCAGAAGCAGGTACGCAGCGCGCTATTGAGGGCGACCTTGATAACCCAAGCGGAGATGGACTTTACGGTGGAAACGATGACAACCATAACAGTGGTGTATTAAGTTACGTACGTATAGAATTTGCCGGTACAGTAATAAGCCCGGGTAATGAAATTAACGGCTTAACAATGGGTGGCGTTGGCAGAGCAACTAAAATAGATCATATACAGACATCTTTTGTAAACGACGATGGTTTTGAGTGGTTTGGCGGTAATGTAGATGCCAAATATCTTATTTCTTTCCGTAATATAGATGATGATTATGATACGGATTTCGGTTACACGGGCAGAGTACAGTATGGTATTGCTTTCCGCGACAGCATGCTGGATGACAAAGGAAGCGGGCCGACTACAAACGGTTTCGAGAGCGATAACGATGGCGCGGGCACAACTGCAACGCCAAACACAATGCCTGTATTTTCTAACATTACGGTAGTAGGCCCGCTGGCAAGAGGCAAAGCTTTGGATTATACAAACTCATTCCAGAATGGTATCCGTATCCGCAGAAACTCTGGCTTATCACTTTTTAACTCAGTGGTAATGGGCTTCCCGACAGGTATATTTGTAGATGGCGACCGCAGCGTAAATAAATTTCTCACAGATTCACTTATACTGAGAAACAATGTAGTATCTGGCTGGACCACAAGAGCCATAAACGCACCGGCAGCAAGCTTAACTGCTGTTGAAGCCAAGTTTGGTTTAGATGGTAACCGCACTATTCAAAGCATGAATAATATTTTAACTGATCCTTTCAACTATACAAATCCCGATTTTACAGTAGTAGCTGGTGGTTCTGCAGCAAGCGGCGCATCTTTCACCACCGCTAAAATTAGCGATACATTCTTTACACGTACTACACACATTGGCGCAGTAGGTACTGCAGCGCAGGACTGGACAAAAGGCTGGGCGAACTTTGATCCGCAAACGACTGATTACAGCAAGCCAATGGTGAACAGCATACGTAAAACGCCAGGCAATATCGCTTCTGTAAATGTATTTCCTAACCCGGCGGCAAACATCTTAAACGTACAGTTTACTGTAAAGAACAACGATGTTATAAGCACATCCATATATAGTGTTGATGGAAAATGCATCCAAACACAAGCTGCGAGAACAATGCCTGCAGGTAACCACACTTTAAACTTAGATGTAAACAACCTTACAAACGGTTTATACATACTTAAAATAAGCACTACAAAAGGCCAGGAAAATATCCGCTTTAATGTAGTGAAATAAAAATTAGCTGTAAACTTTTTTCAAGAAAAGAGCCGTTGCTTTATAGCGCGGCTCTTTTTGTTTTAAACACAATTGGTGTTTTTTGGCGTTGTACTTGTTAGGAGATAGAAGATAGGAGATAGAAGGGAGAAGACAATAAACAACGCAGTACGGTAACTCAATATTACAGAAATAACTGAAAAGCGGTTTGCGGCGAAGGTGATTTTACTTCACTTCACACTTCTTACTTCTGTCTCCTACATGATAACTCCTTAAAAAAACGACCTCATGATCAATACAAGAAAAAATAACCAAAGCCCGGAAAAAGGCAAGCTACTTGTTTCTGAACCTTTCCTGGCCGATTATAATTTTAAACGATCGGTTGTTCTGTTAACCACGCACGATGAAACCGGGACCATTGGCTTTATACTGAATAAACCATTGAACATAAAGCTGAAAGATGTAATGGAAGTGGAAGATTATGTTGATGTTACTTTATACCTTGGCGGCCCTGTACAGAACAACACCTTACACTATATACACAGCGATGAAAGCCTGGCCGAAAGCAGCCAGAAGATTGGCGAAAACCTGTATTGGGGCGGCGATTTTGAGCAGATACTGGCCAAGCTGAACAGCAATACTTTGGATAAAGATAAGTATCGTTTTTTCCTGGGTTATTCCGGCTGGGGAGCTGGGCAGCTGGACCTTGAAATGGATATACATACCTGGATCGTAACATCTTCCAGCGCCGATATTATTTTCCAGGACGATGATGAAGCGCTTTGGCGAAACGTGCTCCGTAACATGGGCGGCGCTTATAAAGTTATCTCCAATTCACCGGATAGCCCGCAACTAAATTAAGCAAATTCAAATTCAGGAAACAGAAGTTAGCGAATAAAAAATCATTTTCCTTATTGTCTGGCAATTGCTGGCATTCGCTGGCGCAAGATTTAGCGCAGCGGTTCTTGTGCCTTTGTAATTCCATTCCGCAAATACACAAAGCATTTTCCGCCATTCTTATATATGGAAGCGTTAATATTTCCGGCTCAAAAATCAATATTGTTAATTTTAGAAAATTTACGGCAATCATTTTTTTACATAATCACAGGTTTCCCAAACTAAACCACTATGACTAACTAAATAGCACAAGAACCGCTTTGCTTAATCTTGCGCCAGCGTTGGGAGCATAAAAATGCTACTTTAAACAATACCAGGCCTGCTATTGAGCCGGCTATAAGCCTGATGCCGAACCCTGCCAATACGCAAATACAGGTAGAATATAAAAACCTTGCAGCCGACAAATACACTATACAGGTAATTGATATGCTTGGGCGTAAAATTTACGAGCAACCTGTTGTCATAAGCCAAAGCTACGGGCAGCAAAAAATAAATGTAAGCCAGTGGCATCCGGGCAACTATATTATACGTCTTAGCAATAATACGCTTAATTTAGAGCAGCGTGCTGTAGTAAGCAGGTAGTTATAAAACAATAATATGCCTTAAACTCGCAAATTACCTGGTTCGGCGGAGCAGATGCTACGCCGAACAGCCGGGTTTATACCAAGGCAAGGCTGGCGCAAGATTTAGCGCAGCGGTTCTTGTGCCTTTTCATACTTTTTTAAGTTATTAAGACACAAAGCATTTTTTGGTTAAAACCTATATGGAAATTATAAGCTTTAAGGTTAATTTCAGGAATCAACCTGCGCTAATATCAATATAGAATTATTTATGTATTAGGATAAAAGTATTGGCTATTGAATACCGAGAAAAAACAGAAGATTAAATAGTTGTTTATTAGTTATTTACAGTTGGTGACAAAGTGCATTTAATTAAAACTAAATTTGTCCTATTACGTATGTATGCGTAAATACGGCTGGTTTGTGTACCACGAAACCAGGCAGTAATGCTTCGAAGCGCTGTGGCATGTGTTCACAGGGCACTTTTTAATTGCGCAGCATTCATTCTATATTGGTATTATGCGTTAATTGATAGAGCTAAAAACGCATGCTTCAAATAACTCTTTTATCCTCAAGCTGATTTAGAAACCTGGTTAAGTACAATCTGCGTATGTATAGATGCCTGGGAAATTACGCCAATAAAATTTTCTTCTTCATCGTAAACCGGCAATACCGAAGTATTGTGCAGGCGCATATTCTGCAGCACTTCATCCAGCGGATCATTCAGCGAAACTTTGGCAATTTCCGTCTGCATTATATCGGCAATCAATATATCCGCAGCATTGTAGGGTAAAGCTTCTGTAATTTTCTGCCGGCTTACCACGCCTGTTATTTTGCCTTTATCTGCTACCAGGAAATCTTTCTCCAGTTCGGCCAGTAAAACTTTAAGAAGCGCGTCCTGTACAGAATCTGTAGCCTGCAGCAAAGTAAAATCTGTTTGCATAGCATCTCTAATTGAAAAGCCAAAGCTTATGTATTTGCGCTTCGCCATGCGCAGTTCCATTTCCGCCCCAAAGAAAACAAACATGCCTATCAAGATCCAGAAGAAATTATAATAGAAGCCTAAAATAATAAAGCCAATTGCCATTGCCTGGCCAATCCGCGCTGCAATGTTGGTTGCTTTTGTAAAGCTTAACCAAAATCCCAGCAAGGCGCGTAAAACCCTTCCGCCATCCATAGGGAAAGCAGGTAAAAGGTTGAATAAAAGCAAGATAATATTTACAAAAAGCAATCTGGCGGTAAAACTATCCAGCAATACATCCATATATTGCCAGCTTGTAAAATAGCTTACGGGAAACTGCAGCAGTACAACTGGCAGCAAAATTAGTGCAAGCGCAACATTTACCGCCGGTCCGGCCAGCGCAACTACCAGTTCCTGTTTAGGGTTCTGCGGCATCCGTTCCAGCTGGGCAACGCCGCCAATGGGCAAAAGCATTATTTGCCGGGTTGGTATGCCATACCGGCGCGCTGCCAGAGCGTGGCCGTATTCATGCATTAAAACGCAAACAAAAATGGCGGCAACTACCAGGCATTCGAATAAAATTCCGCTTGCGTCCATGCCTTCTTCTGTATAGGCAACATAAGCGCGCCAAACAAAAATCAAAAAGAAGCTGAAATGAATATATACTTTTATTCCTAATATTTTACCAACGGAAAACGCGCCTTTCATAATTAGGAATGATAAGCCATTTACTTAAGAAATTGTTTTATCCGCAGGCTGCGCTTTGGCTTCATTACGGAAATGATAGAGATCCAGCGCGGTAAGCATTGAGAGGAACCCGAAAACCGGTATAGCAGCTTTATCCATATCCAGATAATTATTTAAAAAACCGTGCGTATAGTAACTGATCAGCCCTAAAGTGAGCGACAAGGCTAAATAACGCACCAGCTTGTTGCGCGCGTAATAGATCATCTGCATACCTCGGTAAAGGCTGGTTAGCACAATGGCAAAGATACTAAGCATACCGGGCAGTCCGCTCTCTGCCAGCGGGCCAATATATTCGCTGTGTGCATTGCCTAAAGTACCTGCCCGCGTGCTGATAATGGTCATTTCGCTGCTAAGCTGGAATGGCGCGTACTGGAACATGTAGGTTCCCGGCCCCCAACCCAAAACAGGGCGCTCTTTAAACATGCGGTAAGCCGACATCCAGCGATTTATACGCTCCGTATTACTGGCATCGGTAGAAATATTGTAAATAGATTTTACGTGGCCCTCAATATCGTTGGTGGAAACCTGGTTATTCGCCCGCAGCTTGTGGTAAATCTCTGTCTGGTAATAACTCAGTACACCAAGTACCAAACAGGCTACAATTACCAGCTGGTAAAGCTTTATACGCAACATAAATATTACCAGCATCACCATAGAAGCGCCAAGGCTTATCCATGCCGCGCGCGTAAAACTCATCACCAGGCCAACCGAAAAAACAAAGAATATAAAATAAGATAAACCCAGCGTTAGCGGTGTTAGCTTAAAAGTATTGGGTTTAAGGATGAAGTAAATAAAAACCGGTAGGAACAAAGCCAGTACGGCGGCGTAAATACCATGATCGCCAAAGAATGGGTTGGGCGCCATATTCGCGTAATTCTGCTCCCATAGCCGTAAGGAGTGCCTGTACAAAGCGTAAAAAATTACACCGCACATAGCAGTGCAAAACAGGAAGATAAATGATTTTATATTTTTGATATTCTTGAAAACATATACGCCGAAAAAAAAGAATACGCTGACAAACCAGAATCTTGCTAAGAAGAATTTGAAAGAAACAACCGGCATGCTGGATGAAAACGAAGTAATAAACACCCAAACCAGGTTAAACATAATAGCGATGGCAATTGGATGCTTAAAGATATTAAGATCGAACCAGCCACCCATAAATAGCCTGAACCAGAACAGTAGCATTAGCAATATTAGCAACGGCTCGGTTGGTAAACTTATACTTACGCCAAACTGCTCGAATGTAACTACAAGGCTGAATGGCGTTGAAAAAGCAAGAAATAAAACAATTTTTTTTGGATAATAGATAAGCAGCCACAGTACCGTAATAAAAAACGGCAGCAGCGCAAGCACATATACCTCGAATGCAAACAACAGGCAGTTGGCGCCGGCGTACAGCAACATCAGCAGCCAGAACCAGCCATCGTTTACATGACTGAACCTATGTGTTATTTGGGCGAGCTTCTGCATCCTTGGCAAGTAAATATGCCTGGTAATTGTGTTTAAATGCGAAATACAAAATGCTCATAGCCATAGCCGCCAGCATAGCAATAGCCACAATAAGCGAACGAACCGGGTAAGATTTTCTTTCTGCCGGTACAGCGTGGTTAATGATGAATGTGGCAGGCAATACATTTTCCGCATCTACCTTGGCCTGCTCGTATTTTGTACGCAGTTTGGCAAGCTCATCGGTATCATAATCTATACGGCCAATCAATGATTTCTGTACAGGGCCGTATTTACCTAGCACAACACGCTGTTTATCAAGTTCGCGCAAGGCGCCTTCATTTCTCTGTATCAATGCGTTGGCATAACCTTCGCTTAATGCGGCGCTCTGGTCATCGTAACTAAATACGCCAAGTTCGCCGAGCCGCTGCAGCGAATCAACCATATCGTTTATAAAATCTACCTTTTCTTCGTACTGTTTTTTCACAATATCGTAAGCCTGCATGGCACGTACACGTTGTACTTTATTTTTGGTACTGTCAACAAGCGCGGCAATATCGTTAGCCATATTTGCTGCCGTTTCCGGATCTTCATCCAGCACCAGTATTTCTATGGACATATATTCCGTACGGCGGTATTTTACATTCTTCTTGAATTTTTTAACCAGCTTTGTTAAAGGATAATCGCCGTTTTTATTGATGCGGTAATGATCCATCAGGTTATACTTTTCAATAATTCTGCGGGTAATATCATCGCTCTGTAAAATCTGCAGAATCTGCTCAGCTTCCTCTTCCTCGCCAAAGGCAAGCACGTCCATTTTATCGGCAGGATTGCTGCTCAAAATAGCCTTGGAAATGGAGTTAGTGGTTGAAGGATAAAGAATTACAGCACTTTCGAACTTTGGCGGGATGAAGAACGGCATGGAGAAAATAGCTGCTAAAACACCGGCTGCCAGTGTAGCGCCCAGTATCGGCCATTTATAGCGCAGCAAAAACGCAAGAATGCCGGCAAAATTAAAGTCGCTTTCGTTTTGCCCGTAAGAACTCATTTTAGCTTATTCGATTTTAAGATATTTATGAAAAAAGAAGGCTTCAGTAAACCCAAACCTATTGCAAAGGTAAGGTTTGCAAGTGTTAAAAGCAGCAGGTTTACATACCAATTTGCAAGCAGGTTGTGCATAAAATAAAAGCTAAGTACAGCGGCTGCCATATATACCATTGCCGGAAAATGCTTTGCGCTCCATAACTGCATACCAAAAACGCGGTGCGCGTAAATATATTGCAGGCAAGCTACCAGTATTTGTGTAAGCAGTGTTGCCCAAACTGCACCCAATGCCCCATAAATGGGTATAAGGAAAATATTAAGCGCTACATTACCCGCTAAACTTAAGGCAGCGGCAATATTCAAAAACTTTATATTATGGTTTGCGGTAAGCAGCGTGCCGTAAATATAAACTGTACATAGCGCCAGGAAGGTGGGCATAATAAAACCAAAAACTTCTGCGGAAAAGGCCGTAGCTTCGGTATAAAGCAGGTGCATAATCTGGGTACGGTAAAAGAAAGATCCCAGCACAAGCAGCAAACCCGGCAGCCACAACAGCCTGTAACTCACCGTAGCGGTTTTTTCAATTTCATGTTTGTTATGAAGTTGAGAAGCGAAAACCGGCAGCAAAATACCGGCAAACAGGAAGGCTATCATATTCGCCGCATCCAGCAACCTGTACGCCGAAGCGTAAACACCTGCCTGGTAAGCGCCATCGGGCAAAAACTGCTCAATCATTAATATATCTATGCGGCTGTAAAGCGTCATTAAAATGGCGAGCAAAGCAAAGGGATATGTATGTTTTAATACCTTGTAAAATGATGCTAACTTTACCTGCGGCTTAAAGAATTTTGCTTTCCGGAAAACAATAATGGCTGCGGCAACAGCTGCGAAAACGGTACAAAACAACTGCACGTAAACGAATGTAAACAGCATATCATCTTCACCAAAGCCGTAAAAAAACAGCGTAACGCAAAGTAAAATGGTTAAGGCACGATCTAAAACCGAAAAAACACTATCGGTATTCAGTAGCATTAGCCCGGCCAGGTTGCTGCGCATGTAAAGTAAAAAACTGGCGGAGATCTGCATCAGCGCCATATATACCAACAGCAAAAAATGCTTCCCCTGGTAACCAAAAGCAAAACCTAAAACTAAGGTTAGCAAGAAGTAAACTGCTGATAAACCAATTTTTAAAGGCACATAACGTGAAAGCTGCGCCGATAATTTTGCCGGGTGCCGCGCCAGTAAAGTATTGTTGTAGGTATGTAAACCGGGATCTAAAAATATCTGCAGGTACAACGATAGATTAAAAAGCACCGCGTACATGCCATATTCCGCCGTACCGGCCAAATTCTGCACGGTTCTGTCCACACCCAACAGCCAAAATGGCTTTATGAGCAGGTTAAGCAGAATAAGAAAAAACAGGCTGCGGATGAATTGGGCTTGCATTTTTTGCGTTGTGCGGTTTGCGGCTTGCGTTGTGCGTTATGCGTTATGCGTTATGCGTTGTGCGTTGTGCGTTGTGCGTTTTCAACAAGGTCGCAAATTCAGTTTACATATATCTATTTGTGAAAAAATGCTTTTGAAATTTAATGAATGAATGAATATTCTGCAAAGCGAAGCAAACTTTCAACTTTACAACTTTTCAACCATTCAACCAATTTCCACAAACAAACTTACATTTCAAAAGCCATAAAGCAAAAAAGCCATGTAATTCGTTATTCAAAAATACATTGGTTATTATTGCGAAGCATTTTCCGGCTGATAGATATATGGAAAATGAATTTTAACCCGAACATTTGACTTTTTAGCGAAATCCAAAATACTGGTTACTGTTAACTGGTTACTGATCACTGAAAATATGAAAGCTGTTTTCCCCGGTTCATTCGATCCCATAACTTTAGGCCATAAAGATATAATTCTGCGTGCGGCGGCGCTTTTCGATAAGCTATATATTGCCATGGGTAAAAATACTTCCAAGCAATATCTTATTTCTGCAGAAAACCGTCTGGCATCAATACGCGCAGTTTTTGAGAAATACGATAATATAGAAGTTATTGAATACAATGAGCTTACAGTAAACTTATGCAAGCGGCTGGATGCCAAATACATAGTACGCGGCTTACGCTCCGGAACCGATTTCGAGTACGAGCGCAACATAGCTTTTATGAATGGCGAAATGGCAAATGATATCGAAACTATTTTCCTGGTTACCAATCCTCAATTTGCCGGTATTACTTCCACAATTGTACGTGAGATCTATAAAATGGGCGGGGATATCAGCAGGTTTGTTCCGGTGGAAATGTTGAAGTTTTTAAGAAGTGAGAAGTGAGATAAATTCAACATTTATTGTCGTTAGCAACCTGGGGCTTTACCCCAGGCTAATATATTTCGCCCTTTCAGGGCTTGGTTCAACGCATTGTTGGCAAATTGAGATATGCAAACAGATCGAAAATTCCCTAAGTAAAAACATTGATCCGTAATTTATTCATTCTTTGTAAAGTATTTTTCAATTATCAGATAGCGTTGCACCAAGCCCTGAAAGGGCGAACTGTATCAGCCTGGGGTTACGCCCCAGGTTCGAGAACAATTCGTTAACTAAACGGCATGAATTCATCATAAACCATCTTTTTCCATATATGAAGTTGACGGAAAATACTTTTGCTTTTTATTTATTCTTTGTTCTTAACTCTTTGTTCCTAATTCTTTAAAAACATAAGCCATAAAAGCACGTTAAAAGTACAAAGCGTATAAATCCATGATAGATAATCTTACAGTTTTAAACTATAAATCGGCCAAAGAAGTACAGGTAACCTGCAAAAAATTAAACATATTTATTGGCAAGCCCAACACTGGCAAAAGCAATATTTTGGAGGCGCTCGGCCTGTTTACATTATTCAATAATGAGTGTAAAATTACCGACCTGGCGCGTTTCGAAACCATGCATAACCTGTTCTACGACAACAATATAGAGCAGCCGATACATATACGTACAGATCAGCACCGCATGAAAATACAGTTCAAGGAGAACTTTGAAGTTGATATTGAAACAAAAACCGGCACAACTGTAAAGAGCTACGACTTATATTACGATGCAAACGGCAAGCTGCTGAACTCGAATCCGCACTATACATCGCCGGTAAACCTGTACAAGTTCCGCCCCGATAATGTATTTAAAAGCAAGGAAATATCTCGACTGAAACCACCGCACGGCGATAACCTGGTTCTGATGCTGATGAAAAACCCTGACCTGAGAAAACGTGCCGCTGAGATATATAAAAAATTCGGGTATAAGTTTGTAATAAATCCGCTGGAAAGCAACATACAGGTGCAGAAGGAAGATGAAGGCGTAATTATTGCGCACCCTTATACCATGAGTTCCACCATGTTGCAGCGTTTTGTTTTTCACCTGGCGGTTATAGAAACCAATAAAAACGCGGTTATTATTTTTGAAGAACCGGAAAGCTACGCCGCAACCGAATACACCAAAGAAATTGCCAACCGCATGGCGAAAGATGAAACCAACCAGTTTTTTATTTCATCGCACAATCCCAATTTCCTGAAACTGGCTCTTACACATCTGCCGCATGAAGATGTAAAAATTTACTACACCACTTACCAGGATTACCAAACCAAAGTACACGCATTGGTTGAAGAAGATTTCCAGCAGATTCTAACTAAAAATATGGATGTAATGGAACATTTCGATAAGAAATTTGGCGATGGAATTTGAATCAATTACGAATTGTAAATTACGAATGTTTGCCTTATTGTAAGTACTTATTGCTTACGCCATTTGTTATATTTTGAATTCTTGGTTTAAAGCATTTTCCGTCAAGTGTATATATGCAGATATCAGTTTTTATTAGGTGTATTATTTTTACGCAATAGAAACATGATCTTGCTCCATAATGATTGATATAATAAAACCTCAATGTGATTTTTATTATAAGCCTGATTTTTATTCGTTGCCAATACAAGTTTTCCCACCAGCTTGCTTGTATTCTTTTCTATTTGCTGTGGATTGAAATTATACTTTTGCACAGTTTAAGGAAAATATATTCTCTTACATATTCATTTCTTTTCAAATACTTGTAAATGTATGTTTTAAGCTGCTCTGTTTTATCTATAACCTTATTGAATTCATTTTTTTGCACTAGGAGGCAAAGATTTTTTGCTTTTTTACTAATAACCATTTAAAAATAGCTATAAATAGTGAGTCATTATCACTAAAAGTAGTGAGGCTGGAAGAAAATAATTAGTGTAGTTTTGGCGCTAATATATTTTGATTTTGTTAAAAATCTCTATATTGTCAAAAAAAGGTCATGTTAAAAATCTAATGATTTATTATAATAGTTAATAAAGAAAGTAAGTGC
>DAIUCM010000067.1:0-20164 GCA_036846145.1 Bacteroidota bacterium | reverse complement strand
GGTTTATTAGTTTAGGATTCTTATCCAATATTAAAAATACTGCTGTCGTAAATCATAAGGCTCCGCCTTTATTTCTATAGGTAAACCGGCCTTTGCCGGCAGCATAATCGGGTTAAGCGTATTTCATTGGCATTTTTATGTGCCGCAGCTTGGTATAATTTTATTTAAACGCTTTACTAACATTTAAATACTTACTATTATGAAAAAGCAAACGTACACATTCGATAAAGAAAAAGCGCTTCAAAAAATATCAAACGCGTTTTCAAAAACAGATAAATTCAAGGATTTTTCGTCTTTTATCTTATTCCTGCACTTTAGTTTCCCTGAGTTCTTACCTTTCAGTAACGAATTGTTCGCTGCTGTAAATGGTATGGAAAGCGCCTGATTTCTGATCGCCACTTAAAGCATTTTTGGGAAGGCTGATATATGTAGATCAGTTTGGAATGAACAGTTTCTGCGTAAGCTGCTGCGCTGGTTTTGATGGATTTTGCAGTTTTACAAGGTACATGCCCTGTTTTATAGTTTCGGTTGGGAAAAGGAAAGTAAATTTACCATATAGCGATACGAAGTTTGTTTCCGCTACTTTTCTTCCCAGTAAATCGTAGATCTCCAGCCTGAATTTTTCGGCCAGCGGGGTTTCTATCTCAACTGTAATTTGCTTTGCCTGCATTTTGTAATAGATTTTTGCCTTGAATTCTTGTAGTGGAACTGCATTTATACAGGAATCTTCGCCACAGTAGTAAAAGATTTCAGATTGAAGATAACTATTAGTTGAAGAAATAGCCCAGGCTATAGATTTGCCTGTGAAGTTTTGATATGGCCAATAGTTGAAATTATAACCAGATGCCAGTTGCGTAAGTCTTCCACCTTGGTAAACGTAAAGAAACGACCTTTGCATTGAGTCTGTATAACTAAAAAAAGTACTAATATCGTAAAGTTCGGTCGTATTATTTACTTCTGTAAAAGGATGTTCTGAAATGGTATATAAAGTATTATTGCGCCAGATTTTGAATGTTGGATTTTCCCAATGATTACCGCGTTTGTGAGAAAGAATGCTCAAAAAATCTTTACCGGCATCACAAACAATATTATAACTATGCATTGCATATATCAGCGTATCAGGTAATTCGAATAATTTTCCTGCTGCGTAAAATTTTATTTTAGCCGCCTGAGTAGCTTTATCTGTAACATGATATAAAAAAAGCGGTTTATCTACTCTTCTTTGTGCCAAAAAATTACTGTAATAAGGATAGAGCGGAAGAAAGTATCCGTTATTTATAGAATCTATTATAGTTTCTTCCTTAAAATCATGATAACCCAATTTAGCTTTTTTATAAGCAGAATCGCAAACCACATACATAATTCCATGTCCTGTAATTTGCGGATAATAAATAATATTATTCCTGTCTGCTTGTGCTATTACCTGTGTTTTTTCACCGTCAAAAAGCATTAAATGTTGCGTGAAATTTTCAATAGATGCATCTTTCATTTTCCACCATACAATATAATTTTCAACTGTATGAGCCCGAAAATGATTATTGTTTCGATCCAGTTCCCGTTCGGTAAATCCATCATAATAAATAAGAGAACTGTTTCCTCTGTTTTGCCTGATCCAGACAATATATTTTGAACCTATTTCGGGCAAAAAGTTATAACCATTTGCGTATGTCAGTTGTCTTATAGTATCATTCTCTGCAAGAAAAATATCTGCAAAATCTCCATTTCCGCGTGACCATACAATCCTGTTCTTATACATGGAAACTTCGGCGTCGCGTATATTATTAAAAGTAAGCTGTTTCAGAAATTGCGCATCGGCCTCTGCAAAAATTAAAATGAATAAAAAAAGCAGTAACAGCTTGCGCATCGGAATTCTTTTGAATTTGTTAACGAACCGATTTGTGAAAATTATATAAATCAGGTATAAATTTAAGACCTTTGCAGTAAATTTCCATATATAGCATCCGCAGAAAATGCTTTCACCTTGAATAATTAAGATTGAGTGAATGTAAGATTGAAAGAATTCTGCGATGCGAAGCAACTTTGCAACTTTTTAACCTTACAACTTTTCAACTGATTAAATAATGCTTTCACCCATAGCCCGACAAGATACGATTGCTGCCATTGCTACTGCGCCAGGTGTTGGTGCGCTGGGAATAATCCGCGTTTCGGGTGCAGAAGCAATTTCTAAAGTAAACCAGCTTTTCCCGAAGAAGAATTTAGAAAAAGTAAAACCATATACACTGCATTTTGGTCCGCTGCAATACAAGGGCCTTTTGCTTGATGAAGTTCTGCTAAGTATTTTCCATAACCCGAAATCTTATACCGGCGAAGATCTTGTAGAAATTTCCTGCCACGGTTCGCCCTTTATCCTGCAAAAAGTAATGGAAACGCTGGTAGAAATTGGGGTTCGCCCTGCAGAACCGGGCGAATTTACTTTACGTGCTTTTATGAATGGGAAATTAGATCTGGCACAAGCAGAAGCCGTAAGCGATCTTATTTTTTCCGAGAGCGAAAGTGCACACAAAGCGGCGCTGGAGCAAATGCGCGGCGGTTTTTCACAGAAGATTCGTGATTTGCGCGCGCAGCTTTTACAATTCGCCAGCTTAATAGAATTAGAACTTGATTTTGCCGAAGAAGATGTAGAATTTGCTAATCGTGATGCCTTGCAAAAATTGTTATTTTCCATATATACCGAAGTGGAAAAATTGCTTCAGAGCTTTAAGCTGGGCAACGTAATGAAAGCCGGTGTAAAAGTAGTAATCGCCGGAAGGCCAAATGCCGGAAAATCTACGCTTCTAAATGCTTTGCTGAACGAGGAACGCGCTATAGTAAGTGATATTCCCGGTACTACGCGTGATACGATTGAAGATACCATTACCATTGAAGGAATCCAGTTCAGGTTTATAGATACTGCCGGTATTCGCGCTACAGAAGATGTGCTGGAAAACATCGGCATAGAGCGCACCATGGAAAAGCTCCGCGAAGCGCATTTGATACTTTATTTATTCGATGTAAATGAGATATCATCATCGGAACTGGAAGATGATTTAAAAAAGCTTCCTCAGGATAAATATATTTTGCAGATCGGGAATAAGATTGATCGTGATCAGGATGAGAATTATAAAGATAAGTTCCAGGTTTTGCAGGATCATTTGTTTATTTCCAGCAAAGAAAATCTATATATAGATACGCTGAAAAATGCTTTGGTAAAGAGTTTACATTTACCTGATGTTCAGATTCATGATACAGTTGTTACCAACATCCGCCATGTTCACGCTTTGCAGAATGTTTTGCAATCTATAGAACGAATTCAGCAAGGGTTAGCTTTTGGGATGACAACTGATCTTATTGCTTCCGATATACGCCATGCAATTCATCACATGGGCGAAATTACCGGTGAGATCACAAATGATGAGATTTTGGGAAATATTTTCAGTAAATTCTGTATCGGAAAGTAAGGCTTATGCTTTCTTAACTTTATCAGCAGATAACAATACGGCATTATGCCAATAACGGGGCTAAAAATAACTGATATTAAAAAGGCTAATATGCCACCCAGTTTTTTAGATTTTCCCCAAACACCAATGGCTATGGCAGGAGCTATCCACAGAATGGAAACTATTATAAAAATAATAAGAAGCTCAGCGCTTCCCGGCATTCCTATTAAAAAAATTGAATTGTAATTCATATTTAGTTTCAATTTTGTTAACTGTAATAAATAAGTCTGATACTTAATACCTTTTAGCTAATTTTGATAATCTGAAAAGCGTATTTTATTTCTTCGATGTTATCAAAACAACAATCCGGCTTTATTCCATCTTCACTAATCTTCTGTAAACAATAGTATTATTCGTTTCAAGCTTTAGCAGGTAAATGCCGCCGGGCAATGAATTGCCACTTAAATCGAGCTCTGTATTGTGCCTGCCTGCAGCTTGCTTGATTGCAGGTTTAAGTACGTGTATTTTTCCATTCATATCGTACAAAGAAATGTTTACATGGACGGCTTGCTGCAGATAATAGCTTACATACAGTTTATTGCGGAACGGGTTGGGGAAAACATTGATGTCTATACTTTCAGCTTTACTTTCAGCGACAGAAATAATGCCTGTTACAATAAGCAACGTATCTCGTTTTATTTCGCAGCCATTTGCTGTTCTTATCTTCAGCGAAACAAGGTATTTTCCGTCCTGCTTATATATGTAATTTGAATTTGATACTGTAGAGCTATCGCCGTTGCCGAAATACCAGCGGTAAAAACTTTGCAGAGAATCAGTTGCTTTGAAGTTGTAAACGCCTGCTTTTGAGCTGCTAATTTCCCAGCCGCTTTCCGGCATAGCATGAATAACTATTTCCTGCTTTACAGAATCTGCACAACCGTTTTCTGTAGTTGATTTTAACCAGATGACATATATGCCAGGCTCGGAAAATGCTTTGGTTACGCTTGGCAAAGTATCTGTTTTAGTACCAGGAATTATCCATTCCAAACCTGTGCTCGCTGGTGTGGTGCTTGTAAAAATAACCGGATCATTAATACAAGCTTCATTAGCGGACACGGAAAATGAAGGTTTGTTGCGCCCGAATATTTTTACATTAAGCGTAGCTGAATCCTTACAAAAAGCAGCGTTTGCAACAACCAGATTCAGGGTATAAATACCTGCAGAATCCCATTTAATAAAAATACTATCTGCATTGGCATTACCGGTAAATGTGGCGCCGCTAACCTGCCAGTTTAGTGTTTCGTTACTATTGCGTTTGTAGCTATACCAACTGAAGCCGTTTTTACATATAGCCTGTTGGCCGGAAATGCTTTGCATTGCGGGAAGCGGATTTACTGTCACTTCTACGGTATCATGCATTGTACAGCCGGTAGAATCTGTAACTGTAAGATAATATGTTGTACTTGTTGTTGGCGAAACAATGGGCTGCGCTATAGAATCTATAATTCCGGAAGAGGTAAACCAATGGTATTTGTAATTGGATTGTGCCGTATCGCCCAGTTTCACAGATTCGCCCGCGCAAATTGTTTTATCTGCTCCAGCGCTTTTGTTTGGTAATGGATTTACGGTTATTGTTACAGAATCTGAAGTGGTACAGTCTGTTTTGCGGTTGGTGACCGTAAGATGATATGTTGTGGTTTGCCATGGTGAAACAACCGGCTGCGCTGTTGTATCTGTAAAGCCCGATCTGTTGCTCCAAAGGTATTTATAGTTACTCCTGGCAGCTAAACCTAGTGTTGCTTTTTCACCTGCACATATTGCAATGTTTTTACCTGCCGAAGCTGCCGGCAATGAATCTACAGTAAAACTGAATGTGATGGTATCATTTTTAACATCGCCATTGGTGATCCAGATTTTTGCTTTGTGCGTTCCTGCTTTTAGTAACGGCGCTTTAAAACTGTAAATGACGCTATCGCCAGCCGGTACAAAGCCTTTCCAGTTGAAGGCAGCCTGTGTATTGTTGTCTATGCTCCAGTTTATCTTCAGGCTGTCGATCTTTTTCCAGCCGTGGTTTTTGATGTGGAATTTTAGCTCTGTATTTGTATTCTCACACACTGATTTTATACTGCCTGCTTTTACATTTACCAATCCTGCTTCTTCCGTTAAATCAAATTTTAACCTTGCCAGGAATCCATCTGCATAAGGGCCATACTCGAACTGGCTGGTTGTATCGTAAGCACCTTTGGTATGAATATCATTGCCATAAGTTTTTCCGCCTAAGTAAATGCCACCCCAAGCATCAGGCGCTGCAAACCTGATCTCATCATGATATTTGCCACCAAAATAGCTGGCGTATTTCCTCTGGCCTGCACTGTTGTAGATCAACAAATATCCTTCTCCACCTTCTGGCTTCTTCTTTAATGCATCGGCTGTTGGTACTATACCATGATAATATCCTTTCCAATCAATTATATATCCACCAATTACAATATTGCCATTTTCATCTAACTGCATCCAACTTTGGCTTCCATCTCTTTTATAAGAGAAATAATACTGGTATGGCTGAAAAACAACATATAGAGAGTCTTTTATCCGTGCTTCCCATATCCGTTTCCCTGTACTATCAAATCTGGTAATAAAGCAGGAGTCACTATTTTCCCACGAATTTTTTGACTTGGCTATTGGTGAGCTGCTGAATATATAAACATTTCCGTTTTTATCTACACTTACATTTTTTACAATATCGAATTCTGATTTATTATGATAATAAGTACCCCATTGTTTTATGCCATCTTTATTATATTTTATGAGGTACCCATCCCAGTTATCCAAACTGGATGAACCTGGCCTGGATTGATATGCGCCCGATGTTGCAATTCCGCTTTTCGCAGTCGTAGAGCCGCATACATAGACATTACCTGAATCATCTACTGCTATATCCGATACACATTCGTTGCCAGCAGCACCTGCTATATATACGCCAAAGTCACGCTTTTTCCCGTCCACACTGAGCTTTGCTACAAAAGCATCAGGAAGGCTCCTGGAACCATGCCCGACAGTTGCTATATTATCATCGCTATTGGTTTGCCCACTTATATATACGTACCCATTTTTTACGTAGATTGTATTTACATATTCTAGATCTTTACCTCCGTATAATGTTCCCCATTTTAAGTAACCAGCAGAATCAAGTTTTATAATAAGCAGATCATTAATACCTGTAACTTTTGTCTGGTACGTGTTCTTTGTAACCAATCTATACCAGCTTTCTGGGTAAGATATTCTATTTTGACTGCCACTATCTATATCACTAAGCAAATATACATTTCCACTGTCATCTACAGACATATCAATACTTTGCGGCAGGAACGATGCCCATGACCTGTTACCGCTGCTATCAAACTTAACTATAACATTTACTGAGGACATTGCCCACTTGATCGAATCAAATGCCGGTGTTATCAGCCTATCATCATATTCAGAAACTTCGCGCATCAATGCATAAACATTACCAAACCTGTCGGGCAGTACTTTAGAAATAAACTCATATGGACTATAACTTCCGTAATAAGTGCTCCATTGTATTACAGGATCAATAATCAGCTTCTGGTTAACATCATATTCTCCAATATTAAAGCGCACAATACCTTCTGCATCTACCTTATAACTGCTAAATACCTGTTTCTTATCTTCGGTAAGGGTTACTGGTTTGTTTTCAACTATTTTTTGGTTCCTGCTTATATGGGCAAGACTACCATCCGCCTGGTGTAGGGTATTTTCTACACCGTTCCATCTTATACGGATATGTTTTGGATCTGCACCGGGATGTACAATAAAATCATACTTCAGCAAGCCATTTTCCTGCAACTTAAATAGCAGATCTATACCGGGATAAATATTGCTGTACAAAATGCTTTTGTACTGGTTTAGCTGCAAGGTGTTTTCTTTTCCGTCACTAATTATGTGGTTCAGTCTGCCGGCAATTTTGTCCTGCCCAAAAAGAACAGGATTTATATTAGCGCCAATAAGCTGCATGGTTATTTGCTGTTCAGCAGATACGGGTTTATTCTTATCCTTCAATGTAAAAATTACACGATCATTCTGAAACAGTACAGAAGCGCCGGGCAGATCCGCATAGAATTTTATGGCATGCTCTCGCTGGCCTTTGTTTTCGGTAAACGCGTATTTACTGATAGTAAAGTTAGATAAACCTGAAACTTTTGGATTGACGGCCTGACCAAACGCATTATTGCTTAAAATACAGCAAACTAAAAACAGCAATACTTTTAGTTGTGCCTGGCTGTTTCGGGGAAAATTATTCATACCTGGAAAATATAATCTGAAAAATGAAAGTAAAAATGCTGCTTCAACTGCGTTTTCAGAGCTGAGCTGGACATCAAATTACACTAAATTTATATATTATTTTAACTTAACAATACGTTTATAGGCAGTTGTGCCGCCAGCTTCTATCCTGATAACATAAATACCCGCTTTCATTTTCATGGCTTCAGCATCTAACAACAGCTGGTGTTTACCGGCAGGCTGCATGTTTGTGTTTGTAATATGATAAGTTTTTCCATTCATATCCATCAGCCATATATTTACATTTCCTGCTGCCGGTAAAGTATATTCTACAATGGTCTGCGTATTGAATGGATTGGGGTAAACTTTTACTTCAAGTGGCTCTTTTTTAGCGCTGTTATAAATGCTGTTCGGCTCCTTATAAGTCTGTACAGAATCATCTATTGCAAATACTTCTATTACTTTTTCATTGGCCGAAATAAGCAGGTTATCTGTTATTTCAAGCTTTATTTCCTGCCTGGCCTGTACATCTTTTTGTACAATCATTTTTACAGTTGCTATTCTGCCGCTGCCAGTAATATTCTTTTTATCAGTTCTTGTTAGGGCTATATCTAAACCGTTAGTAGTGTTGCTGTAGCTGAGGATGTTATTTCCAAACCAGCTGCCGGAGAAATCTACTACAGGCGCGGAGAATAAATCTCTATTATAATCTATACTGAAAGCTATACCATATACATCTTTGGCAGGCAAAGCATTTTCGCCGAGTTGTATATATGCAACCAAAGTATCGCCGGCTTTTAAAGAATCATTCTGTATGTCAATTTTCAGTACAGGATCACCGCTTTTGCCTCGGTTTATCTGCTGTTTCTTCGCATGTGTTTTGGTATAGTTTCTTGTTACGGCTAATGTATCGTTATAGCTTACAATGCCACTACCATCACTATCGGCATGTTTGTAATTTTGTCCTGATGAGAAATTGTTGCTCCAGTTTTTTACCAGATGCGCTTTCCATAAAGTGCTTGTATCTATTCTTGCTGTGCCTGTATCAGCATACGCCAAACCTATAGCCAGTATATCTTTATTATCTACAACTTTATCTGCATTGGCATCGCCCGGCCATACGCAGCTGGAATCTACAGTAATAGTATGCATTACGGAATCCTTACAGCCGTTGTTGTTGCTTACAATCAGCCATACATCGTACCTTCCGGCAGATGAATATTTGTATTTCGGATGTTCATCAAAAGAATAAGCATCATCACCAAACTTCCAGTGCCATTGTGTTGCGCCTTTCCCTTGCGATGTAAACTGGAAGGTGTCTGTAACGCATATATCATTTACTGAGAAAATGCTTTCTGCCCGGTCATAAACTTCTATTTGCTTGCTTGTGCTGTCCCAGCAACCATAGATATTTCTTACTTTTTGCGTAACGGTATAATTGCCTGCTTTTGCGTATTTATGTTTTGGATTTTGCATTACAGAATAGTTGCCATCGCCAAAGTCCCATATATACTGTTGCGCAGAAATGCTTGAATCTGTGAAATATGCGATGTCTTGAATGCAAATATTGCTTGTGCTAAAGTTAGCTTTGGGTAGTGGATAAACAGTTACTATTCTGGAGAAAGTATCTGTACAGCCAAAGCTGCTGGTTGCTTTTAATGTTACTTTGTATTGGCCTAATGCGGAATATGTGTGGGTTGGGTTTTCTAAATTTGATGTGTCGCCATCACCGAAATCCCATTGATAATTTTTAATAGTTCCTGAATCTATTTTGCTGTTGTTTGTAAAATTACTGGAATGGTTTAAACAGGAATTATAAGTAATAAATGCAGCTTTTGGCTTAGGATGTACAACAACATCTTGCATAGCAGAATCCTTACAGCCGTTTTTTGTAACTGATATGAGTTTAACCGTGTATCTGCCAGGTTTTTTGTATATATGCACAGGGTTTTCTGTCACGGCGGAATTTCCATCTCCAAAACTCCAAAGACTTGCTGCAACCGTATCTCCTTTAATGGTGGTTCTATTCTCAAAATAGAACATACTATCCGAGTAATTATAGGCAACAGAAAAAGTGGTTTGCGGCGTTGGATAAATTTTTACTATAGATTGAAATGAATCTGTGCAGCCTTTGTTGTTTGTAGTTTTTAGGGTAACTGTAAAAATGCCCGCACTGTCATACACATGCGTTGGATGGGTGGCTGTTGAAGTATCGCCATCTCCAAAATTCCACAGGTTATGAATGGTGCCACCCGCAACTGTTGTAAGGTTATGGAAACTTACTAGCCTGTTCTGACAGGAGCCATCAAAACTGAAGTCGAGATGCGGTTTAGGATAAATAAATATTGTTTCAGTGAAAGAATCCTTACATCCACTATCAGTTTCTACAAATAGTTTAACTTTATAAGTGCCGGACGATTTATAATTGTGTTTTAAATCTTTAAGTGTACTAGTGGAAGTGGAACCATCGCCAAAATCCCACCTGAACTTGCTAATACTATCTGAATATACATTGGACAGGTTCTTTACTTTGATACTACTATCGAGGCAATTTACGGTGAATGAAAAATCAGCTTTAGGCTTTGGATAATAATATACAGGCTTTGTTAGTGAGTCTTTGCCTTTTTCGGTAAACACCAGTAGCTTTATATCATAATTTCCATAGTTCGCATATTTCTTCTCAGGATTTTTAAGCGTTGAAGAATCGCCGTCGCCGAAATACCACAGATAAGTAATGGAATCTGAACAGGAATAAGAATTATTTTCCAGTTGCACCAAAGTATCGTGGCAATTATATAAAGCCTTGAAGTTTGGCGTTGCGTTTTGGTATATTATAAAACTATTTTTAACAGTATCGTTATATGGGTCATCAGTATAAGAACCGATAAAAGTTGTAAGCTTATAATTACCTGGCTTAGACAAATGAACCCATTGCTTAAAGATTAATGTATCTATCTGTTTGCCGGCAATTGTTAAAGAATCAGTTATTATTAAAGTATCTGGACCGGTAAATAAGGCTATTACTTTTACATTGCTGTCTGCTGCTTTATAATGGTTGCGGAGTACGGCAGAAATCTGAAAACTATCTGTTGCGCATAAACCTTCCGGAACACCCATTACAGCATCCAGCGATTTATCTACATAATCAAACCTGGCAAAAAACACATCGAGGTAAATGCCACCAAAGCCTGTTTGATGAGCGCCTGCTGTTGCCAGATCAGTACTGTTTGTAACTCCCGCAATATATACGTTCTTAAGCGAGTCACACGTAATGCTAATGCCATAGTCGTAACCATTACCACCGTAATAAGAACTCCACAATGCTCTGCCTAATGTATCGTATTTCACAATATAAGCATCTTCATCATTGCCTTTAGTACTTTGTACGGCACCTGGCATCGCAACTCCATCTGCAGATTTGGTCACCCCGATGATCCAGAAGCTGAAGTCATCATTCCACCAAAGATTTGTTCCATCACCAGCACTGAAATTACCGTAAACCGCACCTTCATTCAGGTTATAGCCGCCCAGGTATGTTCCCCATATTCTTTTTCCCAAGCTATCGAATTTGGTTAAAAACATATTGGAATACTTACTTAATGTATCATAATGGGCGCCAATTGAAGCAATTGCATTTGTGCTATTTGTACTGCCTATAAGATATATATTACCCTTACCATCGCATTTTATTGAACCTGCACCATCATCACCTTTCCCGCCATAATATGTAGCCCATTTTCTGGTGCCCGAACTATCAAATTTCACCATGAATGCATCTCTTTTAACCCAGCTTCCAATTGAAGTCTGATGAGCACCTAAAGTTGCTATATTGGAAATACTATAGGTATTGCCGGCAAAATAAACATTGCCGAATCCATCGCTGGTAATAAGTGAACTCAATTCATCATCGTTTCCACCGAAGTAGGTGCTCCATTTTCTGGCACCAGATGTATCGAAACGTACAAAAAAAGCATCAAACCCACCGGGAGCATAATTTAAAAATGCGTTTGATGATGCAATACCATCTGTACTCATTGTATATCCGGAAATATAAACACTGCCAAAGCCATCAAGCTTAACACCATATGCATAATCAGAACCTGACCCGCCGTAATATGTAGCCCAGATTCTTTTACCTGCATTGTTAAACTTTGCCAGGATCCCATCCATACTATTTAGCCCTCCAGACTGGCCAATAGAAGTTTGGTGCGCAAAAGATGTAGCAATTGCAGTATCACTTTGCGTTGTGGCAACTATATACATATCGCCGCCCTTATCTAAACAAAAACTTCCGCCGTATTCGTCATATTCTCCACCATAATAGGTACCCCATTGCCTAACGCCAGCCGAATTGAATTTTGCAATATAAAGATCGTAAAATCCACCGTAATGTGTGGATTGGTGTGCGCCTGAAGTTGCAAAGCTCAATGTACTTATTGTATGCCCCATCAGGTAAATAAATTTTCCGCCATCACTCTGAATAGTGCTCACATAATCATCATCACTTTCGTACCAATATTGTCCTTGGTTTCCGCCATAATAAGTTGACCAGCTAAGTTGCGGATCAATTACCAATGTTTTATTCTTATTGTAATCTCCTGCAAATGAAACCCTGTTGCCCTGCAGTGCAAAACTAATCTTAACCGGCTTTTTATCTGCTAAAGTGTAGGAGGAAGGAATTGATTCATTAATAAATGCAAGTGGTGTTTTCTGTTTAAGTTTGCCATTCTCTATGGATAAAATATCAAGACCACTATAAAGAAACATTACTTTTTTTATATCTCCACCCGGATGTACCACAATATCATACTTCAGCTCGCCTTCCTTCTTTGCGTAAAAAATCAAATCTATTTTCGGCCATATGTTTTTATAAGTGAGTTTATTGTAGCTATATACATTTTGTACGCCTGCTTCCGGCGTATGGGCTAAATAATAATTGTTATAATCTGTGCTTTTGCCTTCTGCTACCATTTCAGGATGATTATTGGCGCCAGGTAATTCAATATCAATCCTGTTGGTTTTAATAATTATCTCGCTTGGTTTGCTAAATCTCTCTGGCAATAAATTATTGCTGTACTTTGTTACAGATGCAGATGGTTCTATAGGCTTCTTTTCTACCGTATAAACCTCATAGCTGAAGCTATGAGGTTTAAATATAGCCTTAAAGCCGGGTGCACTGTAAATATACTTCACATCGTTGCGCAGCTTACCATGCTGGTCTGTTAACTGGCCTTTATTCTCTGTAAAACGTGATGACTGTTTTGTATTCCATTGCTGAACCTGCTGCTTAGTATTTTGAGCATAGCCTATTTGTGAAAATACAAGTAGAAGAACAGGAAGAAGAGGAAATCTGAAGTGGAACATGAGGTTATTATTTTATTCTGCATATGATGCAGCGTTATTTATTATTGCTCGGAGTATTAATCTGTTTTAACTAACTTTCTAAATTCAGGAATGCCGTTGATTTCTATTCTTAGAATATACAAGCCACTTTTTAACACCAGTTTATTCGCATCTAAAACGAACTGATGAATACCAAAAGGTTTCTGCATAGGTTGCTGAAGCAGGAAAATTCTGCCGCTGATATCTGATAATGAAACACTAACATTTCCTGCTGACGGTAAAGTATATTCTACAATGGTCTGCGTATTGAATGGATTGGGGTAAACTTTTACTTCAAGTGGCTCTTTTTTAGCGCTGTTATAAATGCTGTTCGGCTCCTTATAAGTCTGTACAGAATCATCTATTGCAAATACTTCTATTACTTTTTCATTGGCCGAAATAAGCAGGTTATCTGTTATTTCAAGCTTTATTTCCTGCCTGGCCTGTACATCTTTTTGTACAATCATTTTTACAGTTGCTATTCTGCCGCTGCCAGTAATATTCTTTTTATCAGTTCTTGTTAGGGCTATATCTAAACCGTTAGTAGTGTTGCTGTAGCTGAGGATGTTATTTCCAAACCAGCTGCCGGAGAAATCTACTACAGGCGCGGAGAATAAATCTCTATTATAATCTATACTGAAAGCTATACCATATACATCTTTGGCAGGCAAAGCATTTTCGCCGAGTTGTATATATGCAACCAAAGTATCGCCGGCTTTTAAAGAATCATTCTGTATGTCAATTTTCAGTACAGGATCACCGCTTTTGCCTCGGTTTATCTGCTGTTTCTTCGCATGTGTTTTGGTATAGTTTCTTGTTACGGCTAATGTATCGTTATAGCTTACAATGCCACTACCATCACTATCGGCATGTTTGTAATTTTGTCCTGATGAGAAATTGTTGCTCCAGTTTTTTACCAGATGCGCTTTCCATAAAGTGCTTGTATCTATTCTTGCTGTGCCTGTATCAGCATACGCCAAACCTATAGCCAGTATATCTTTATTATCTACAACTTTATCTGCATTGGCATCGCCCGGCCATACGCAGCTGGAATCTACAGTAATAGTATGCATTACGGAATCCTTACAGCCGTTGTTGTTGCTTACAATCAGCCATACATCGTACCTTCCGGCAGATGAATATTTGTATTTCGGATGTTCATCAAAAGAATAAGCATCATCACCAAACTTCCAGTACCATTGTGTTGCGCCCTTTCCTTTTGATGTAAACTGGAAGCTGTCTGTAACACATATATCACTTACTGAAAAAATGCTTTGAGGCAAACTGTAAACTTCTATTTTCTTGGATTTTGTAGAAGTACAATTATTGGCATTCTTTACAACTAAACTTACATTATAGCTTCCTTCTGCTGAATATTTATGTGATGGATGCTGCTCAGTGGAAGTTTGATTGTCGCCAAAATACCACAACCAGCTTACTGCAGAAGTACTTGAGTCCTGAAAATATGTGCTATCGCCCAAACAGGTTTTTTTAGCAGTGAAGGCCGGATTTGGAAGCGGTAAAATATTTATGGTTTTGGTTATAGAATCTTTACAGCCAAAACTAGTTGTTGTAACCAGTTTTACCGTATAAATGCCTGGCGCTGAATATTTTTTACCTGCATGCAATACATTGGAAAAAGTACTGTCGCCAAAATCCCAAACCGATTTATATATTCCGCTGCTTAAAGTGCTTTGATTTATAAAATAAACTGTTGTATCTGCACAATTTACAGTGTATGAAAAATCCGGAACTGATCTTGGATATATGATAATCTCTTTCGAAATACTATCCATACAGCCATTGTTGCTGGTTGTAATAAGCTTTACTTGATACGTTCCTGCTTTTGAATATGCTTTAGAGGGAGATGCCGCAGTAGATGAATCACCATCGCCAAAAATCCATAAAAATGAAACTATACTCCCTGTTTTTACAGTACTTTGGTTTATAAAATCAATATGTTCGTTTTCACATTTGTTACTGAACTGAAATTTTGACTCTGGAAACGGATATATTTTTACAGTTTGGATTAACGTATCATTTTTAGCGTTTAAATCTTTATGATTAACGGGATCATAAGTCCAAATCTTCAATGTATTTAACGTATCTATGAATTTTACTGTGCCAAGATATATAAGCTGACTGGTATCTCCCGGGTCAATAGCGCCTTTAAACTTTTTCGGTGTTCTATTAGATCCGTTAAAAGTCCAGCCTATGAAAACACTATCTATGGTAATTGCAGCAGAATAGTTTTTGATGCGCGCATAAACAGGTTTGCTTACTTGCCCGCAGTAATTGTTTGATAAAGAATCTATTGAGGTAATACCAGCATCTGGGTTTACCTCTGTGAATTTAAGCAGGAAAGTTTCCGGTGAACCCTGTTGCGAATTGTTTGAGGTTTGGTAGCCGCGTTTTGTGGCAAAATTATTATAACTTTCTGTATGGCCGAATAAATATATATTACCCAATGTATCTGATGCCATTGCCTGTATGAAATCCGGTTCCAGTCCGCCAAAATATGTTCCCCAAACTCTTTGCCCTTGCGTAGTGAATTTAGCCAGAAATGCATCTATCGTTCCACCCGAATTATTCTGATAAGAATTGGAAGTTGCAACATCACTTTTACTATTAGCCCATCCTGCTAAATAAATAAAACCATCTTTATCTTTTGCCAAAGCTTTAGCGCCATCATGATCGTCACCGCCATAATAGGTTGACCACACAATAGTACCGCTTGTATCAAACTTAGCTAAAAAAGCTTCTTCATAATCATAATTTGTTTGTGATTTGAATGCGCCGGCTGTAGCTAATCCAGATGTACAATTGGTGCGGCCTGCCATATAAATATAGCCACTATCATCTTCTATAATATCTTCTGCAAAAATCTCTTCACCCCAAGTCAATGAATCGCTAATTAAAGCAGACCAAATTTTACTGCCTTTATCATCAAATTTTGCCAGAAACCCATATGAACCGGATATATATATATAACCGTATTTATTTAATATAATGTCAACACTATAGGTGTGATTAAATTCACCAAATTGCGTTTTCCATTCCAAATTGCCAATACTGTCAAATTTTATAATAAAAGTCTTATCAATTCTTTCTATTGGTAAAGTAGTAGTATCACGCATCCATCCAATAAAAAACACATAACCGGAAGTATCAGTAACAACACTTGTGCCTTCATCATGGCCCCATGTGCCATAATAAGTGCTGTATTTTCTTGTACCATTGTTGTCAAGTTTTAAGAGAAAGGCGTCAAATCCGCCTTTGTGCTTTTGCTGGAATACTCCCGAAGTAGAAATTCCAGTAGTACTATATGTACTTCCAGCTAAATATAAGTTTCCGTTTTTGTCTCCGCTGATTTCCTTTCCATAATCATTTTCAGTGCCACCATAATATGTAGCCCAAAGCCTTTTGCCACTGCCAGTAAATTTTACAATAAATGCATCATGTTTTCCGCCAAAAGTTGTTTGAAAAGCGCCGGAGCTTGCAATGTATGATGTACTTACAGTGCTGCCAGCAATCGCAACATTTTCAGACTTATCCAGAAAAATAGATTCGGCAAATTCATTATTTATTCCGCCATAATATGTGCCCCAGATTATAATCGGGTCAATTACCAGCGTTTTATTTTTATCATATTCTCCGGCAAAACCTATCTTGTCTTTTTCTTTTGAGTAAGAGATATTTACTTTTTGTTTGTCTGGAGACGTATAAGATAGTGGAATATTCTCCTGAACCCTTCCTAACGATGTTTGCAAACTAAGATTACCATTCTCAATATGTACGTTTTCTGCTCCATGGTAGAGAAAAGTGATCGTTTTAAGTTCTCCACCCGGATGCACAACAATATCATACTTTAGCTCACCTTCTTTCCTTGCATAAAATACCAGGTCTATTTTTGGCCATATATTTTTATAAGTGATTTTATTGTAGCTATATACGTTTTGCACGCCTTCTTGCGGCGTGTATGCTAAATAATAGTTATTATAATCTGTGCTTTTACCTTCAGCTATAATTTGCGGATTTTTATTTGCGCCCGGTAATTCAATATCTATTCTATTGCTTGTAACAATTACATCTCCCGGTTTATTAAATTTATCCGGCATGTGATATTCCTGTGGTTTAACTGTTGCTTCTGATGTTTCAGCAGGTTTTTTTTCTGCCATATAAACCTCGTAACTGAAGTTATTCGCTTTAAATATAGCCTTAAAACCAGGTGCACTGTAAATATATTTTACATCATTTCGCAAATTACCATCCTGATCTGTTACCTGGCCTTTATTCTCTGTAAACCGTGATGGTTGATTTGTACTCCATTTCTGCACCTGAGCAGCCCTGTTCTGTGCAATTAGCACTGAAGTATTTAACTGAAATAACAGAATTATAAAATAAGAAATATATAAGCTGCGCATCGATAATAATAATTAATTGCAAATTACAGATTTAGCACTAAAATGCCTCTGTTTATTTTCATAAAAAGAGCGCATCAATCAATTGAGCATATGGCAATAATTAAGAATCGGGCTGTTTCAGCTCTAATAAATCGATCAGCACAGCTGCATAAATTTATCGGTACGGTTTTTAAAGAATGTAATGTACGGCCTTTCAGCTTCACTGTTTTATTGTAACAGTTTGGCAGATGTTTATATTTTATTCTGTTAAAAATACACCCAACAATGAACAATAAAATCAGCTTATGGGTGCCTCTGAAAACCTCAATCTCTGCGTTGTGCTATCAAATTTAAAATCCTCATTTACAAACTGTAATAAGGGTTATAAATTTTCTGCACGCCTTGATCTTAAGGTTTTTTAGAGGCACCCTTATACAAAAGCTTCATTTTCTTAGTCAGCGTGATTTAACATTTGAGTTTCGACTTTGATGCAATTGTGCAAACCTCTTTTATCTACTCGGTTATTAACAAAGAGAAATAATGTTAATAGCGGATGGCGATTAAAATTTTCATATTTAGCCTTGTTTGCATTTTAAAAAGAAACGTGAAAAAAACCTCCCGCAGAAAAAACTCACGGAAGGTTTCCATATATACTATCAGTTAAAAATGCTTTGAATTAATTTATCTCTTCCTCTTTCAGGCTCTGCATATCAATTACATAGCGGAAACGAACTTCTTCTTTGGCCATTTTTTCGAAGGCTTCGTTAATTTCCTGTATCTTGATCATTTCCACCATGGGCTGAATGTTGTGTTCCGCGCAGAAATCCAGCACTTCCTGTGTTTCCGCCAGGCTGCCGATCAGCGAACCTGCAACATTTCTCCTGTGCTTGATGACTTCGCCGTTATCAGTTGGTTTCGCATATTGGCCCAGCAAACCGACAGTTGCAATAGTGCCATCGCGTTTCAGTAATTTTATGTACGGATTGATATCAAAAGCATCGGGAATGGTACAAAGCAGGAAATCGAACGTCAGTTCATTTTTCTCCATAGCTTCTTGATCTTCCGAAACAATCACATTATGCGCGCCAAGCTCCATCGCCAAACCGCGTTTTTCTTCCGAAGTGGTTATTACCGAAACATCTGCGCCTAAGGCTTTTGCCAGCATCACGCCCATGTGTCCCAATCCGCCGAGGCCAATTACACCTACTTTATCGCCTTTATTGATCTTCCAGTGTTTCAGTGGCGAATAAGTTGTTACGCCGGCGCAAAGAATTGGTCCGGCCGCTTTAATATCAATTTTATCGGGAATGCGCAACACGAATTTTTCTTTCACTGTAATTTGCGTGGAATAGCCGCCGAACGTGTTGAATTCCTTGTCTTTAGGCTCCATGTAGCCGTTGTATGTCGCAGTGAAACCTACCGGGCCTTCGCAGTATTGTTCTTCGCCATCTTTGCAGTTGTAGCATTGGTTACAGGAATCTATCATACAGCCCACGCCCACAACATCGCCTGGTTTATAATTCTTTACATTGGCGCCGGTTTCCTTTACTTTACCGATAATTTCGTGGCCGGGAACGCAGGGATAAATGGTGTTTTTCCAGTCGTTGTTTACCTGGTGCGCATCGCTGTGGCAAACGCCGCAATATAAAATATCTATAAGCACTTCATCGTTTTCCGGTGCCTTGCGGATTATTTCCATTGGTTTCAGCGTTTTACCGCCAATCATAGCGCCGCTTGCGCCGTAAGCCTTGGTTTTCAGTTCCTGCATGTTGGTTGTTTTAAATTGGTTTTGAGTTGGAATTTAATTTGAATTGTTTAAACTAACCGGCCAATTGTTAAACTGTTTTGAAGGAATTGAAAGATTAAAAAACTGGAAGATTGGAAAATTGAAAAATTTTGTCCGTCGGAGGCAATTACTTCGCTTCGCGGTAATATTTACTCATTTATTCAACTACTCATTTACTCATTTTTTCCACAGCAAAGCATTTTTTAGCTGATGCATATATGGAAATGCTATGTATTTAAGGGATAAGTGAAATGCACTACTTTCTCTGCCAATCCGCCGGTAGAACGGTAGAAATCCAGCGCATAATCATCTACTTCATCTGCCTGTACAAATACTTCTTCCACGCCAATTTCCTTACAGTAATTGTTGATGGCTGAAATTAACTTTTTACCGATTCCCTGCCGCTGAAATACTCTTTTTACAGCCAGATCGTAAATATAAATAAGTGGTTTCTGCGAATAATATTGCTGCAATGTGTAAGCTGTTAACCCGCCGATCACATTATCATTCTGCAACGCAACGAAAACCATAAAATCTTCTTTTGCCAGTAATTGCTGCAGGTAATTTTTCTTCGGTAAGTGGAAGTTTTCCGTCTCAAAAACATCTTCAAGAACACGGATTAATGCTATAAATTTATTGATTTCGTGGGGTTGAAGTTTTTTGATTTTGAAGTTCAACGTTTTTTATAAAAATCGTTTAATTTGAACTAGAGATGCAATTTATTTGTAAGATCAGCCTGGGAATATCCATCCATCTTTTCTAATTCAATGTAAGAGATATACAAATCAGAATTCTTCAAATTCTGGTTTTCAATTTTTATTAAATCTACAGTATTAATATAAATTGTATTTGGA
>DAIUCM010000066.1:0-20364 GCA_036846145.1 Bacteroidota bacterium | reverse complement strand
CTGGCATTTTCTCGCCGCTTTTTTAATTCTACTTAATGTTTAAACCAGTTCATTACTAAAACAACTGTAGCAGGTGCATCACTTGGCGGACTTATTTGCCTAAAATTATGCCTGGAAGCGCCGGAACTGGTTAAAAAAGCCGTTCTGCTTAACCCGGCAGGGATACGTGATTTTTCCCTTTCTGCGGCAAATCTTTATTATAATATTCTTCCCATTATTTCACCCAAACGTAAAAACATAGAAACTTTTCTCGACCGCGCAATACTGCATGCCCCGGAACATACCATACCGCAACAATTTAAGGAGCTGATTATAGATTACCAGCTGCATGTGCTGAAACGTTTCAACGATAAATCGGATAAGCCAGCCAAAGCAATTCCGCAAAATGAGCTTAACCAAATTAAAACGCCCGTTTATCTGATCCTGGGCGATAAGGATCTTCTGTTTCCCTGTAAAGATGTTGTAAGAATTGCGCAGAAAGAAATAAAATCGATGCAGAAAATTACAGTGCTGCCCAATGTTGCGCATGGTATAGAAACCAGTAATGAAGCCATGAGTTTATTAGCAAATATCATTACAAATGCAGAAACAAATATACAGGCCAGCCTGCAGGCCGCGAGCGTATAATTTTCTAACCAAACGTGAGATCGGGAATTCCACCGGAAGATTTTGTGCATCCCTGAGTTAGCAAGATATTAGTTTCAGCGCACAGATATGCCATAATTTTAAAATATGGCACATCTAACTTTATTTTGAGAAATAAACCTTAATCTCATTAAATTGCATAAAGCATTTTTTGGCTTAACGCTATATGGGCATTCGCTTATAATTAAATGATAATCAATTCAATAATTCCCGAGCTCACGTTAACCAAACAGTATATTTCCCCGGTTTTCTAAACTATTTTCCGGCCAGGCTATATATGTAAAATTACCGGCTGTATTGTAATTCAGCTTTTAAAACCCGATATTGCATAACAATGCATACGGAAAGCAAAATACTGCCTTTACGAACACGGCTGGCGCCAACGCCAAGCGGCTTTCTGCATTTAGGCAATGCATTTTCTTTTGCTGTAACATGGGCGCTTGCGCGTAAAGCAAAAGGTAAAATTATATTGCGTATTGATGACCTGGACAACCTGCGCGCACGGCGGGAATACATTGAAGATATATTTGAAACGCTACACTTTTTAGGCATTACCTGGGATGAAGGGCCGGAAAATACGGATGATTTTCGCTACAATTATTCCCAGCACAAACGGCTGCAATATTATAAAGCTGCCCTGGCCGAACTGGAACAAAAGCAATTGCTTTATGCCTGCCATTGCTCAAGAAGCAATATTGCAGCGATATCAGCTACAGGAAACTATAATTACAACTGCCGCAATAGCGGCCTCGCATTAAACACGCCCAAAACAGCTCTGAGAATCAGGACAAACCACGGTGAAGCGATAAGGTTTGAAGATATGTTATGCGGCAAAGTTGAAATGGCACTCGACCAGGTAATGCCTGATTTTATAGTGCGAAGAAAAGATGGCATTCCGGCTTACCAGGTTGCATCTTTAGTGGATGATGTGCAGATGAATATAAATTGTATTGTGCGTGGCGAAGATCTTTTACCATCTACAGCGGCGCAGCTTTACCTTGCCGGTATGCTTGGGCAAAGTGCATTTACAAAAGCCAATTTTATGCACCATACAATTATCCGCGGCGCATTGGGCGAAAAATTATCCAAATCGCACAACTCATTAAGCATAAAACAAATGCGAAAAAGCGGGGCCTGCGCCAGCCATATATGGCTAAAATTAAGTGAAATGGCAGGCCAGCAACCAGCAGATTCAGCACAGGCTTTTATGCGGAATTTCTGTATGCCAAACTTACCAACGGCTATTCCGGCATCCGAAACTTTGCATATTACCTGTAACTGAAAAATGCTTTATTCTGCGCTTATAGATTAATTCGCTTCAGGCGCATTGCCAATCTTTCGCAGTGCGTTACGGCTGGTAATTTCCTGCTGCCCGTTATCGGTAAATTCTATCAAACAGCTGTTCATTTTTCCACGATACAAAACAATACAAACCCTTCCCTTTAAAGTGGCCCTTTTGCTGTTATTTGCCCAGGTATAAATATATTGCTGTTGCAGTGTTTCTAAATTTAATTACGCCTTGTTCAAAGCAGCTGCCGAGGTAAGCTTTTCGGAAAGCCTTTTGCCCAGGTAAGCATCTATACTATAATGCACCAGGTAAATTACAGGAGTCATTAACAAAGCCATGGCAACTTTATAAATGTAGTTAATGATCATAATAGCCAGTATCTGCTTCATGGGCCAGCCCGGCCCGCCAATATGAAAAGCGATATAAAGCACCACAAAACTATCTATAAGCTGCGATACCAATGTGCTTCCTGTTGCGCGCAGCCATATTTTACGGCTTCCTGTAATTTTCCTTAAGTAATGAAAAACATACACATCTACAAGCTGCCCGATTAAAAACGCTGCTAACGAGCCAACAATTATCCACGCGCCCTGCCCGAAAACCGCATTAAATGACTGATGCATATCTATTGTTACAGCATTAGCGCCCTCTCCTATTTCCCGGTTTACCCAGAAACCTGCCGGTGTTACGCTCATGGCCAGCAGCACCATTAAAAAGGCGTACGCAATTAAACCAGCCGTTAAGTACGATAAAAGTTTAACGCCGCGCTTGCCGAAATATTCGTTAACAATATCGGTAAGTACAAAAACAAAGGGCCACAAAAGCACCCCAGCTGTTAGGTTGAATGACAGGTTCTCTATACCCAGTATATTCCAGTTTACAGGCTGGTAACCGAGTGTGCTTTCCAGCGAAAAAAGCTTAACGCCAATAAACTCCGCCAATAAGGCGTTGGTAATAAAAAACCCGCTGAGTACAAGAAAAAGCCTGCGTACTTTATTTTCCATCTGTAGATTTATTTCGGCGATAAAAATAAACACTTCCTGCCTAAATCAATCAAAACACAAAGCATTTTTTAGGCGTTGCTAATATGGCATGCATTGTGATTATTGTATGCGAACACTTTTTCAAGAATTGCATTCTTTAATAAATACAAGTAAAAAACGATATTATGAAAAAGCTATATATAAAATATTATACGGTTATTCTGCTGCTGGCGGCCTTTTTTGTTAGCGCACCGGCAGGTGCCCAGCAGGAAAAAATGTTCTTTGCACAAGCACTTAAAAACTTTAAAGAGTGCAATTATAAATCGGCCTCTGAAGATTTTACCAAGGCCATAAGCTTTGATGATAAAACAGGCGAATCATTCGCTTACCGTGCAAGATGCGCAATTTTCCTGGGCGATTTTGGCAGCGCTGAGGCCGACCTGCAACAAGCCAGCGCTTTGCTGAAAGATAATGCACAGCTATATTTATCTTACGGATATTATTACAACGAGAAAAAAGATTATAAAAAAGCAATAGATGTGCTGGATAAGGCACTGAAAAAAGACTTTAAACTTGCCGAGGCTTATAATGCAAGAGGTTTCGCGAGGCAATCTCTCGGTGATATTAAAGGTGCTTTAATTGATTTTACCCAGGCCATTAAATTCGATAATAAATACGCACTGGCGTATAACAACCATGGTTCGGCCATATTTTTTAACCAGGATATTGCAAAAGCCGGCAAATGGGATTTTAAAAATGCCATGTACGATTTTGCCAAGGCTGTTGAGCTGGATTCCACACTTTGCGTGGCACGACGAAATAAAGCACTGGTACACAGGCTGAAGCTGGAAAACAGCGAAGCCATGAATGAAATTAACGCCGCCATTCGCTGCGACCCGGAGAACGCAGATTTTTACATGACCCGCGGCGTAATTATGACCGAATTGAAATCTCCGGACCAGGCCATTGCCAACTTCGAAACCGCACTAAGCAAAAACCCGAATTATGGTATGGCCTACGTAGAAATGGGCCGCGCCAAAGCCAGGCTTAAAAGGTATGACGAAGCTTACTCCGACCTTGACCGGGCGCTTGAAGTGCAGCCAGACCTGAAAGGCGAAGTATTTTATGCGCGCGCAACTGTGGCAGCGCACAAAGGCCATAAAGATGACATGATTCACTTCCTTAACAAAGCAAAGCAGGCCGGCTTTTTTAACACAAAAACAGCTGTTGCAAACTTTAAGGAAGATCCTGATTTTATGATGATGCGCAGCAAGCCCGATTATATTAAGTTCGTAAATAAAATAAGGTAAAAGCAACTCATAAAAATAAATAAAGAACAGGAAGTGCGCAATACCGCTTCCTGTTTTTTTTATTATACGTTAATCTGCAACTGTTACTGCAAACACATATAACAGTATTTTTTACCGATATTTGTAATATACTAATCAAACAAAGCATTTTCCGGCAACAGGCAATATGTAAAATACTTATGCCGGTAAAGCGGATTTATAATTTCATAATTCATTACATGTTCCGCAGTATCATCACCCTGTTAAGCATTTTTTTCAGTTTGCATATATGTGTTTCGGCACAAAATAAAGATCCGTATTTTATGCAGGGCATGCAGTTTTACCAGCTGGGCCGTTTTCCCCAGGCGGTGGAATCTTTCAGCAAAGCATTGAGCACCAGCCCGCAGCATGGCGAAGCATATTTATATCGTGGCGCCAGCTATTATAATCTCAAAGATTTTAAAAACTGCAAAACCGATCTCGACCAGGCATCTAAATTACTAAAAAACAATACTGATGTTTTATTATTTTACGGCTACCTGTATAACGATACAAAAGCGTTTAAAAAAGCCATAACATCGCTTACAAGCGCTATTTCGGCCAAACCAAACCTGGCAAATGCTTACAACGCGCGTGGCTACAGTTACCAGAGTTTGGGTAATTTCAGGGCGGCAATGGCCGATTATTCAAGCGCAATAAAAGCCGATACCACGTTCGCACTGGCATATAATAACCGCGGCTCGGCCATTTATTACAACCAGGATGTTGCAGAACCATCTAAACAGGACATAAAACTTGCCATTAAGGATTTTGATAAAGCCCTGCAGATTGAGCCACGATTCTGTACCGCGCGCAGAAACAAAGGCCTGGCTTTCAGTTTCCTGGGTTTGTTAGATTCAGCCGTTAGCGAGCTTGGCGCAGCTATAAGCTGCGAGCCGCAAAATCCACTGAATTACGCGGTTCGCGGATCGGTTAATATAAAACGCGAAAGCTATAATGAGGCGCTGAACGATTTTACACAAGCCCTTGAGCGCGATAATAATTATAACGAAGCGCTTATTGAAATGGGAATAGCAAAAGCATATCTGGGCTTTAGTGCCGAGGCTGATGCCGATTTCAATACCGCCATAAAATCAGACAAAAGATACAGCGCATTGGCCTGGTACGGTATGGCCGTAAACGCCGCAAAAAGTAACGATAAAGCAAAGATGTTCCGGCACCTGGAAGATATCCGGAAAACCGGTTTCTTTAAGAGCCACAGCAACCGAAAGCGCCTGGCCGATGAAAAAGCATTTCAGCCTTTTAAGAACGATAAGGATTTCAGGGAATTACAGGTAAAGCTTAAATAAATATGCAGCCGCAAACCATCTTTTATATTATCCTTGCCATAATTGTATTTAATTTTTTACTGGAAAGATTGCTTGCTTACCTCAACCAGCGCAACTGGTGCCCTGAACTTCCCAATGAGCTTGAAGCATTTTATGACGCAGCGGCATATGCAAAATCGCAAAAATATCACAAGGAAAAAAACCGCCTTGCGCTTTGGAGCGAAACATTGGGCTTCGTAATTCTTGTTGTATTTTTATGTCTAGGCGGCTTCGGTAGAACAAGCATCTGGCTCAGGCAATTTATAGATGATCCAATATTCCTTGCGCTGGCATATTTTGGTTTATTGAGCTTTGCCGGTTCAGTTATTCAGCTTCCATTCAGCCTTTACAATACATTTGTGATAGAAGAAAAATATGGCTTTAACAGAACCACTGTTCGCACATATATTGCAGATAAAATAAAAGGCCTGGCGCTTACTTTGGTTATTGGCGGTGCGCTCGGCTATCTAGTTCTTTGGCTTATTCTTTCCATAGGCGAAAATTTCTGGCTGTATGCATGGGTGCTTTTTGCCTGTATAATGTTGTTTATAAACCTGTTTTACACATCGCTCATTGTTCCTATCTTCAATAAATTATCTCCGCTTGAAGATGGCAGTTTAAGGCAGAAAATAGAAGCTTATGCCAGGCGCGTAAATTTTCCTTTAACCAATATTATGGTTTTGGATGGCAGCAAACGCAGCAGCAAGGCAAACGCTTTTTTCAGCGGAATAGGCAGCAGTAAAAAAATTGTACTTTACGATACGCTGATACAAAAACATACAGAAGATGAAGTAGTGGCAGTATTGGCGCACGAAGTTGGCCATTATAAAAAGAAACATATTATTAAAGGCCTCATCCTTGGTCTTCTACAAACAGGTTTTACCTTATGGCTGCTATTACAATTTGTTTTTAACGAATCGCTTTCCCTGGCGCTCGGCGAAAACAGCTGGCAGCTGCATGTAAATCTTTTGGCATTCAGCACATTATATGAACCAATTTCCGTAATTTTAAGCTTGCTAATGAACGTATTATCAAGGAAACACGAATATGAAGCTGACACCTATGCAGCCCAAACAGCTGATAAACAAGCATTTTCGCAGGCACTTATTCGTCTTTCCACCGATACTTTATCGAACCTGAAGCCTCACCCGGCGTACGTGTTCTTTCATTACAGCCACCCAACGCTCTTGCAACGTTTACGAAATTTGAATAGACATTAGATTATAGATGTTAGACAATAAAGAATTGATACTGAACATTGATAATTGATAATTGATAATTGATAATTGATAACTGATAATTGATAACTGATAACTGATCATTGATCATTGAAAAAAGTATTTTTTATGAAGTACATATATGGATTTATAACTGCGCTATTGCTATTAGCCGGCTGCCGAATGAATGAAGATAAGGAGTGGGATGTAGATCTGCTTGCGCCGGTTCTGAATGCTGAGCTTACTATTGGCGATCTGCTAAAAGACAGTAACATTATTCACAATGCCGATAAATCGCTTACACTGGTGCAGGTAATGAAGCTAAATGAGCTGAATGTTGGCGATATAATTAAAGTGCCGGATACTCCTGTTAGTAATACAGTTACTTTAAAAACACTTCAGCTTGGCCGCCGCGAAATGATCAGAAATATTACCATGGGCGAAGTTGCAAGAAATGCAGGCTTTACAGGACAATTAATACTTGCCAACCATGGGCAGAAAATGGCTATTCCGCCACTTAGCGGCCTCTCAAGCGGCGATGTGGATATAAACGCAGAGAATTTTTTCGAAACGGCAACTTTTATTGATGGCAAAATGGAGATCAGGATGCATAATGGTTTCCCTATAGAAATTACCAACGTAAGTTACGAGCTGCGTAACCGTACTGATGGTGCTGTAATTGTAAGCGATATCATTTCCAGCATCAAGCCCAATGAAACATTCAGCAAAGTATATTCACTGGCTAACAAAACCGTTGAAGGCAAAATGATAGCCCGTATCAAGAACATGAATTCGCCAGGCAGCAACGGCCAGCAGGTGGAAATTGATACTACAGATGCGCTTGAAGTAAAAATATCGGCGTATGATATGCAGGTTTATTCCGCGAAAGCAATTTTCCCGGCACAAAATGTTGTGAATGACAGTGTGGATATTGTTTATAAACTGGATGGCGCAGGCATTAAATTCATGCGTATAAAAACAGGTAATATTGTAATTACAGCCGTACATACGCTTAAAGAAAATCTCAATTTAAGATATCTAATTCCGGGTGCAAAGAAAAACGGGCAAGTTTTGGATATAAAACGTGTAGTTGCTGCTGCGCCGAAGGATGACAGCAGCCGTCTGGAGGAAACTATACCGATTGATGGTTACGAAGTTGATCTTACAGGCAGAAATCACGATACGCTCAATACTTTTTATAATATTCTTATTGCGCGGATAGATTCAACAGGAAAATTGCAGGAGCTTTCACTGGAAGATAAAATCTATCTTTTTTATGGCTTAAAAGACATAATTCCGGAATATGCGCGCGGCTATCTGGGCCAGAGTACATATAAGATCGGCCCGGAAACGTCATCTTTCGAATCATTCAACAAAGTATTAGCTGGAGATCTTACGCTTGGCGATGTAAAGCTGAACCTGGAACTGATGAACGGTGTTGGCGCACCGGCAGAAGTGATCATAAAATCGCTGAAAGCAAGTAATTCCGTTACCAAAAAATCTGCTACAATGACAAGCGCAGAAATAATCAACAAGCCTATAAAGATTGCTCCGGCACTAGATAATCCATTCCGCCCTACGCCAACAACTATAGCGTTTCCCTCAGGCGACATTAAAACCCTGCTGGAAGTAATGCCGGACCAGTTTGAATACGAGATGGAAGTACATGTAAACCCGAATGGTAATACATCAAACTACAATGATTTTGTGTACAGCAGCAGCAAAGTAGCGGCTAACCTCAATATAGAGTTGCCTTTGGAAGTGGGCCTGAAAGGGTTTACTTTACAGGATACTTTCCCGGTAACAAACCAGGAAATTTCCAGTGATAATTTTGGTGGCGTAAAAAATGCCCTGCTGCATATAAATATGGAAAACGGCTTCCCAATTGATGCTGAATTCCAGGCATATATTATAGATAAAAGTGGTAAGATTGTAGATTCACTTTTCAATGGCTATACCAGAATGCTGGCCGGCAAGGTAAATTCATCTACAAACCGTGTAGAAGTGCCTACAAATACCAAATTTATGGTAGAAGTAAACGAGCATAAATGGAAAACGCTGCAAAGCAATGGCAGGCTTGTTGTACGCAGCAGGCTGAATACTATACCAGGCGGGCAGCCTTTAAAGATATATAGCACCTACCAGCTAAAAATAGCCATAGCAGCGGAAGTACGTTACAGAAGTTCCATATAAGCATCATGAAAAAAATACTTTTATTTGTACTGGCAGCGCTTGGTTCGGTTAGTTTTGCTTCTGCGCAGCTATATAATAATCCACTGCTGAAGGCATATATTCCTGGCCAGGAAAATACCTACAGGCACAGGTTGGAAGCCGGCGGAAGCTACGAGCTTGCATCAACCGGAATCACCAACCAGTTCTTCAATAAATACCTGTACAGCAATTTTTTCGATTCTACAACAAAGGAAGCTGTACTTAGCAAGCTTGGTGATAAAAACCGTTTAGGCGCGCATACTGAGCAGTACCTTTTTTATACCTGGAAGAAAAAAAACAGCGAAAACACAGGCTTTTATACCATGCTTAAAAACCGCAGGCATTACGCTTCTGCTTTTACCAACGATGCTTTCGGCGTATTATTTTTTGGCAACAGCCGCTATGCAGGCCAAAAAGCAGTTTTTGATGGTTCCGGTTATTACCGTAATATTTACCAGACTTTGCAGGCCGGCATGTACACCAAAGCAGGCAAAAACCTTACAATTGGCGGCGGAATAGGATTTGCCAGAGGAAGCGGTTTTATGGATTTCAACATCAACAAAGGCTCCCTTTATACCAGCCAGATCGGCGATTCAATAGCTCTACATGCAGATGCTGATGCCCAATACACCAACCTGAAAATGAGCGGGAACCAGGCCATAGGCTTCGGCGCATTGGCCAGCTTTTTCGCTGTTTACAATTTAGATGAGCGATCGTTCATACAGATTTCGGCGAATGATGTTGGCTTCCTCCACGTTAATAAGTTTTCGCACACTTACCAGACAAACCAGCAAATTATTTACAAAGGTTACGAAATCAACAGCTATAACAATACTTTCAACAATGGCGATAACAGGTTGCTGCCTCAGAAACTTTATGATCAAGTAGATAGCGCCGTAACCGATAATGAATTTACAGTAGCTTTACCTGCCCAGATCCACTTGCAGTACAAACAGTATCTGGGCAAAAAAACCGCAGCTTTGCTTGGAGCTGAGTATTTTGTTTCAGCAAAACATATTCCTGCATTCCATATCAACATCAGCCAGGAAATTGCTCCATGGCTGGCTTTGCGCGGCGGTGTAAATCTGTTAGGCTACAGCAAAGTAGGGTTCAATGTAAATGCATCGGCAACAATTGCCAAAAGCTGGTTCCTCAACCTTGGCTCAGATCATATTGAAGGTTTTTTTACACAGGAAAATACTTTCGGGCAAGGTGCTTATGTGAGTTTGGGGAAAGGGTTTTAAGATTAAAAAACTAAACGCTGCTAAGAGATATAGACATTAGAAATTTCAAAGCCCCTTAAGCTGGCGCAAGATTAAGCAAAGCGGTTCTTGTGCCTTCGAATGACATATATGCTATTACCGAAAAATACTTTATACTGCTTGTGTTTCTCTCGTAAATTCCAAAATATCATCTACAAACTGACGCGTATTTGCTAAACGAGGCACTTTATGCTGTCCGCCAAGTTTACCACGTTTTTTCATCCAGTTATAGAATGTACCATTAGAAACCGGCTTCACCAATGGCCTGCCTAATACTATGTTTTTGAAACGCTTGGCATCATAATCGGAGTTAATTTCCCTCAGTTTATTATCCAGCGTATCAATAAAAACATCCAGGTTATTCGGCTCCTGTTCAAACTCAATAAACCATTCATGCGCGCCATTGCCACCGCTTGAGAAATATACCGTTGCTGCCTTATAATCGCTAATGAGGCAATTGGTTCTGGCACAGGCCTGGGCAAGTATTTTCTCCTCATTTTCTATTATTGCTTTTTGATTAAATTTATTTAGAAAATAAATAAATAAATAACGGCTAACTATTATATACTACTGCCATATTATATGTTACATACAAAAATTCTTTTTATAATCAACACTTTATGGTTCTTAATCCTTTTAATTTTTACCAACAAACCATACCACCTTTGCCATGATAAATATTATTTACCCATATAAGCAATTGTACAAAAATAGTTTATACAGGCTGTTTTTAATTTTGCCGTTTATTTTGATTAGTTCGTTTAATGCCAAAGCTCAGTTCAGCCTCATGCTTGGCGGTGTTTATCAGAATTATACCGGCGCCGCTAAGGATTATCCGTTCCTCATTGGCTTTAGTCCGCGTGTTGCGTTTGATATTGGCGAGCGCATGCAGGTGAGCTTAAATTCGAATTTCGAATACCCGGCCAAATGGGAGTACAGGAATAATATGCGGCTGGAAGGTGTAGTACTATCTACCAATGTACCGGTGCCTGTTGGCGCGCAATTTGGGCTGGGTGTGGTAGAATTCAGCGCTTTATACAGCTACTTTTTGCTTGGTAAGAATTATTCGAGAGCCGGCTTATATGCTTCGGGCGGGCCCGGAGCTGCGTTCTACGTCAGCAAGCTAAGCGGAGTATCATCCAGAGAAAACTTCCTTAACCAGCATACCGATTATTTACTTGATATGCGAATTGGCGGGCAGCATACCGTAGCTATCGGCTGGGTTTACCTCGAAGGCAGGCTGGCGCCAACCCTGTTCAGTACCGGCCTACCCGATGGGCAGGAAAAACCTGGTGCTTTGTATGGTATAAACTTAGGTGTGCGCTACCTGCTTAATCGCCATCCTTACTGCGCAGATTAGTTGCGATGTGTGAATGAATGAAGGTAAGATTAAATGAATGTATGAATTTCCTTCGATTGTACGTTGATAAGAGAAAAATCAGCGGTTTTATAGATCAATCCATATATCATATTGCTAAAAAATGCTTTAGGTTTATGGATTGGGCATGAATTTATATCGCCGTATATTATTATGTTTCTTGTATTTAAAGTGCACTTAAACCTTGAAAAACAAGTCTTTAAACTGCTCGCGCATATTCTGATCTACCTCGAGCACTGCCATTGTAAGTGTACTTAATGTTATCAGCCTGCCCTGGTCATCGTGCGTTTCAATCTGCCATACGTGTGTGCTGCGGCCGGTATGTACAGGTTTTGCGGTAGCATGTACATAACCGTTTGCAACACTGCGTATATGGTTGCATTTTATTTCCAGGCCCAGGCAATAATATTTGCTTCTGTCCACACTTAAATAAGCGCCCATGCTGCCCACAGTTTCCGCCAGTGCTGCAGATGCGCCGCCGTTTAAAAGTCCCAGTGGCTGCCGGGTGCGGTTATCTACCGGCATGCGTGCTTTTAAATAATCCTGATTGATTTCTGTAAATTCAATTCCGAGGTGCTCGCCCATATTAAGCAGGCTGCGGGCATTAATTTCTTCAACCGTAATTCGTGTATCAATCATAGGGCACTATTTTCGTGCAAAATTAAGGTATACAAAACCAAAAACTTTAATTTCCATTTGTGGGTTCTTACAAATAAAGCAAGCTTTGCCATTTAAAGAAATTTATCTTATCCGCCACGGCGAAACCGAGTTTAACCGGCAGGGAATTATACAAGGCAGTGGTATTGATGCTGATTTAAACGAAACCGGGCTGGCACAGGCGCGCGCCTTTTATGAACGGTACAGGCAACTTGCTTTCGATAAAATTTATATAAGCACGCTGAAACGGACCTGGCAAACCGTACAGTTTTTTGCGCTTGACGGCATACCGGTAGAAAAACATACGGGCCTTAACGAAATTAGCTGGGGAAAATACGAAGGATCAAAAATTACGCATCCGCCACAGCCTTATTACCTCGAGCTGATCAGCCGCTGGAGCAAGGGCGATATGCATTTTTCGATTGGCGGCGGTGAAAGCCCTCAGAATGTTGCTTTACGTCAGCAGGATGTTATTGATATTATATTTTCGCGAAGAGAAGAAAAGCGCATAGTGATTTGTATGCACGGGCGGGCCATGCGCATCTTTCTTTGTAAGCTTTTAGGCAGGCCGCTTCACCAGATGGATGCGTTTCAGCACAGCAATACAAGCCTGTACCATTTGATTTACGATTATAATGATGCCTCCATATATATCAACCGCCAGAATTGCGTCAGGCACCTGCATTAAATTTTGAATTTTGAATTTTAAATGTTGAATATTGAATGTTTATGCAGAAGCGCAATCTTTCAATTTTAAACATTCAATATTTATCAGGCAATATCGCTGGCTTCATCATCTACAACAACTTGCATGTGTATGCGCGCCCAGGGCTCTTCTCCGGGTGCAATTTTAGCAACTTTGGCTTTAACGGGCTTGCCTTTACGAAGCAAATGGGCTATTGGCAGGTTGGTGTGTTGCGGCACAAAGCCTATTTTTGCCTCGCGGTAAAAAACAGCAACTGTATTTTCATCAAATGGATTTTCCGGCTCATGCCTCAGCGTAAACACAGTACCCGGTTCAAACAAATGCTCGTGTTTTTCTCCCTGGTGGTACTGGTAATTAGCAATATAGCCTTCGTAAAGTACTTTTTTAGCGTTACTGGTATGGGCTGGCTTTTTACCAAAAATTGAAGATAGGCCGCTGGCAATCTTCCCTGGAAGAAAGTTTAAGTTCGTCATAGCAGTAAGGTTTAAAAAATTGGAGAGAAGGAACGTAAAAAGAAAATGTAATATTACAAAATTTTTCAGAAAAATCCAAATTCCCTGTTAAAAATTTCGTTTTCAGGCTTTTATAGCTCCGCTTAAATTATAAAACAAGCAAGCGGCAACTTGGTTTTACTTCCATGCAAATAAATTCTGCAGCAGCGCAAGAAGCAAGGGAAACAGCGAAAAAATCTGGTTTACGATATGTAAATGATGGTACGCCTGGCATACAACGTGTAAAAAAAGGAAAAGCATTTGTTTATTTAACAAGTGATGGCAAACCTGTAAAAGATGAAGAAACCTTGTTGCGCATTCGCAGCCTTGTACTGCCGCCGGCCTGGCAAAATGTATGGATATCGCCCTATGCTAACAGCCATTTACAGGCTACCGGCATAGATGCACGCGGAAGGAAGCAATACAAATATCACCCGCAATGGAGCAAAGTAAGGAGCGAAAACAAATTCTCGCGCATGCTGGCATTCGCGCAGACTTTACCCAAAATACGCAGAGCGGTTGAAAAGGATATTTCGCGGCAAAGCATAAACAGGGAAAAAGTTATTGCCACTGTAATTCAGCTGATGGAAAAAGGCCATATGCGCGTAGGAAATGCCGAATATGCGAAGGAAAATGGCTCGTTTGGATTAACCACGCTGCGCGATAAACATGTTGAAGTAAAAGGCAACAGGCTGAAATTTGCGTTTAAAGGTAAAAAGGGAATCTGGCATGAAATTGAGCTGAATGACAAGCGGCTTGCGCGTATTGTACAGAAATGCAAGGATATACCCGGCCAGGAACTGTTCCAGTATTACGATGATGAAGGAAAAAGGCACAGTATAGACAGTGGCGCTGTAAATGAGTACCTGCACAATGTAACCGGCGATGATTTTACTGCCAAAGATTTCCGCACCTGGGCCGGTACATTGCGTGCTTTTACTGCTTTATGGAAATTGCAGCCGGCCGAATCTAAAACCGAACGAAAGGCCCAGCTGGTGGAAGTGGTAAAAGAAGTAGCGCGCAGGCTTGGCAATACTCCTACGGTTTGCAAAAAATACTATATACACCCGGTGCTGCTTAAGCTTTGCGAAGAAGGTGAACTGAGCGATTTTTACAACCGCTGCCGCAAAAAAAAGCGCAACGAAGATATTGTGAGCTTTGAGGAATGCATGTTTGTACAGTTTCTGGAAGAGGTGGAAAAAATGTGAAAATGTGAAAATATAAAAATTTAGAGATGTGAAAATTGGAACGCTGTAGGGGCGTATTGCATACGCCCATAATCTCGAATCGAAGCATTTTTAGCAGTTTACATATATGGAAATTATTGTTTCAGAAACTTCTGTAAAGTTAAAATCAACATAAGTAAAAACAGGATTGCAGATGGCCAGATAAATTTGATATTTTCGACAAAAAAGCTAATGCTATTACCATGTTGTTTTATCGTGCTCAAAAAGTTTTCGGTTAATGTTGGCTCATACGGCTGCGTACAACAACACATAGTTGGTAAATTATCATAATAATTAGTGTGCGCAGAAACAGGTTTATGAAATCCCCAATAATTGATTTCATACAACACATAATGGTTGATTCCGGTGATATTTGAAATATCAAAAAGTTCTACCATTGCCCAATACTTTGCGTTATAACCTAAAATTACATGAAGGCCATTAACTGTATCGCCATCTGATACAATCCGTTTTAATTCAAGCTGAGCATACGCCAATTTCACAAGATCCTCAGATTGATTTCCGGTTAATGTTATCGTGTGATAATTCCTATTAGAAAAATCCACTTCATCAAAAATATGTTGATCTGCTAAGCCAATTTTTTCTGGCAGCAGTATCTCCATGGTTGTATATCGATGATATTGCTTAACCAAATCAATGTGATTTAAAAATAATACCGGCAACAAAACCAAACTTATCAAGCCGGATGTATAAACCAAATAACGTTTAGTTCTTCGCTGATAAAGCATTATCGAAGCATTTTTTCAAAATGTTATATATGAAATTTTATGATATGAATAATCTGCGAAGCGTTAAAACCAGCATAAGAAAAAACAGGATTATAGAAGGCCAGATAAATTTCAAATTATCCGCGAAAAAACTTATTTCTTCTTTTATAATGTCAAACCGACTGAGAATATCATTATTGGGTTTATGCATCATTGTGCCTGTGCCGCACATATATCCAGGAACCTCAAATTCAATCAAATTCTGTGGTTTATGTGTATAAACCGCCCAAAATTCATTTTCATACATTGCATATCTATCCAAACCTGTAAAATTACAAATATCAAATAATCTAATCATTGACCAATATTTTGCCTTATCGCCAAAAAGCACATGAATTGTATGGCTTGAATCATTATTTCGTATCAGTTTATCCAATTTAGTTCTTATATAATTTAACTTTTCGAGGTCTGAATTCTCTTCTCCGGTCAAAGTTAATGTTTCATTATAGCCTTTTGGAAAATTACTGATTGACATCCAGTTAGTCGTGTCATTAGTTGGCGGATCAGGCAATACAACTTCCATAGCATAATATTTCTTAGGATTATACTTCGCCTTTATATACCAATAACTAAAAAGTGGCAGCAAAACCAAGCTTATTAAGCCTGAAGTATATACCAAATAACTTTTGGTTTTGCGCTGATAAGTCGCCATTACTGAAGCATTTTTTCAGCAAGTTATATATGGAAACTCAACTTGTAAAATACAAAAACCTGGCTTTATCGTATTTTTTCCGGATGCAATTGAAACGTGCGTGCAGTAGTATTATCGGCGGATAGCTTTTTCGAGCAACTGGTTGATCTTGTTCTTTACTGCTTCTGCATCAAAATTTTCTTTGGCAACTTTAAAGCCCTCATTGCCAATTTGCTTGCGCAGAATATCATCATCAACTGCAAGCTGTATGGTTTCTGCCAGTTCCCGGGCACTGCAGCCTGGTTTCATCAGCAATGCGCTCTTTTTATCCTCGAGGTATTTTGTGTTATCGCCAATGGCTGTGCAAATTACCAGCCGCCCGGTTGAAAGATATTCGCTTAGCTTGGTTGAAAGGCCTGTCCGGCTCCACTCATCATCTTTTCGCAATCCAATCAGCACATTTGCTTCAGCTATATACTCGCGAAGCTTATCGTGCTTTGTAAATCCTTTGAAAATAACGTTTTCATTTAACCCTAATTCATTGGCCCTGTCAGCTAACGATTGCATATAAGCAGGGTTTTTACGGTTATGGCCAACCAGGTAAATTTTCACGTTCTTCCCATTATCTTTCAGCAGCTTAACCGCATCCATCAGCAGCTCAATTTCATCGAAACCGTAAAATGAGCCGTAATACAGCAACAGCGGTATGTCATTATCAGGCTCAGCGCCAACCTGCCAGTTTTTAATATTTACAATGGTAGGAATAATATGCACCGGAACTTTGCCATCGCTTAGCTTTTCATACTTTTCCTTAAGGTAATGCGAAATAACCACAATGGCATCCGCCTTCGGGCTCATGTATTTATCGGCCAGCAACTGGTTGTAATAAATAAGTTTACGCTTTAGGCCGTTACCTTTTATCCTTTCATCTTCATAGGAGTGGATTACTTTTATACCAAGCTTACGGGCAAGCTGCGTTAAGGGATAAATGGTATGAAAAGCAAGCTGGTTGATCCAGATAACATCAACTTTTTCGCGGCTATGTAGCTGCTTAATCTCACTAACTAAATTGCTTACTGCCTTGTATTTACCGGTAAAAAACCTAAGGCCGGTTAATGGTTTTACATCGCCCAGTATGTAACGGAAAGGCACGCCATCAAAACTTCCGCGTGGCTGTAACATTGCGTCATCAATATTTCCCGATGTATTTTCAAGCAGTATTTGCACTTTATGGCCTGCGCTTTTTATGGCGCCTGCAAGCGTCTTCAGGCGCGTTGTTTCACCGCCGCCTTCCGGTAAATCTACCGCCGCAATTATAATTATGTTTAAAGATTTCAAAACAAGGTATGGTGTTTATAGCAAAACTTTATTGCCGTGGGCAAGTACACAAAAGTATGCAAAATTAGCATTACAGGCTGTGCCGTACAAGCCATGGCAGCTGCAGGCAATACTTTGACTGGATATTTTTTCGGCCGGCATATATGCCTGTGCCAAAAAATACTTTTGCGCTTTATGTAATAAGATACTTATTTTTGAAAGCTTAACAGCACTATAAGTATTTACTATGAATTGGCCGGCTTTGCGTAAAAAGTTATTTCCTCACGTAATTATTGTTCTCATTTTTATTGCGGTTTCGTTCTTTTTTCTACTACCGCTGCTAAAAGGAAAAGTTTTACCTCAAAACGATGTAAGGCAATGGGCTGGCAGCTTCCAGGAAATTAAGGAATTCCAGGAAAAAACCGGTGAGCGTACTTTATGGACCAACTCCATGTTTGGTGGTATGCCAACTTACCAGATTGCCCCGCACGCACCAAATTCGCTGGTTGGTACAGTGTACCTGTACAATATACTTATCGGCGGTATGCTTTTTCCACGACCGGTTGAGGCAATTTTTATGTACTGCCTTGGTTTTTACCTTTTGTTGCTCGCTTTCAGGGTAAATCCATGGCTGGCACTGGCAGGCTCACTGGCATATGCTTTTTCATCTTTTAATATTATAATTATAGAGGCCGGCCATATGTTACAGGCTTATGCACTGGGCACAGCTCCACTCGTTTTGGCCGCTATGGTATATACACTTAGGTGGAAGAAATATATACTAGGTGGCGCATTCTTCGCAGTTGCACTGGCATTGCATGTGCGTACCAATCACCCGCAAATGTCATATTATATGGCGCTTGTAATTGTTTTTTACCTTATTGCTGAGTTCATCTGGCACCTGCGTAACAAGCAGCTTGCAACCTATATAAAAGCTGGCGTAGTGTTTACCATTGGCGCAATACTGGCTATTGGTACGGCAGCAACATTTTTAATGACCACAGCCGAATACAGCCAGGATACAACCCGCGGAAAATCCGATCTTACACAAAAAGAAGGAGCAAGTTCCACCGGGCTTGATATTGATTACGCATTTGGCTGGAGCTATGGTGTGGGCGAAACCTTTAACCTGTTGATTCCTAACTTTAAAGGCGGTGCGAGCGGGGCTATTGGCAATGAAAACCCTGACGCCGTTAAAAGCCTGGACCCGCAGCTGGCACAGGTTGTAAGCCAGTTCGACCAATACTGGGGCGATATGCCGTTTGTATCGGGCCCTACCTATCTTGGCGCAATTGTTTGTTTCCTGTTCGTTTTAGGATTATTACTGCTCAAAGGCAACGACCGCTGGTGGATGTTAGGAATAGCCATTTTATCGATCATACTTTCCTGGGGAAGAAATTTTCCGGAGTTCAACCACATCATGTTCAACCACTTCCCGTTGTACAATAAGTTCCGCTCAGTGAACTTTACACTGGTAATGGCCGCATTGGTTTTCCCTTTACTGGCACTAATTGTACTGAACCGTATTTCGAGAGAGCAAATTTGGAACAAGGATATTCAGAAAAAGCTGATCATTGCATTTGCGGCAACCGGTGGTCTGAGCCTGCTCTTCTGGCTGATGCCATCATTGGCAGGCGATTTCCTGAAGCCAAATGATGCCGATGCGAATATGATGCGCCAGAACCAGTTTCCGGAAGCACAGATTGGTTTTGTACTGGAAGGCCTTGCTGAAGCACGCGCGAATATTCTCCAGAGCGATGCTTTACGCTCATTTATTCTCATTTTATTATCGGCCGCGGCACTTTTCCTTTACCTTACCAAACGCATAAAACGAGAAGTAATGCTTGGCCTTGTAACTGTATTAATGGTGGGCGACCTTTTTCTGGTTAGTAAACGCTTCCTGAATGAAAAAAACTTTGTACCTAAACGCAGTGAGCAGGCAGCTTTTTTCCCAAGCGAGGCAGATAACTTCATTAGGCAGGACAGCGACCCTAACTATCGAGTAATTAACGTTGCCATTAATACTTTTAACGATGCCACTACATCATATTTCCACAAGTCGGTAGGCGGTTACCACGGCGCCAAGCTGCGCAGGTTCCAGGAAATGCGCGAGCGTTACTTAGATGAAACGGTTGGCCTTTTGCAGCAGAACGCACCAAAAATACCTGCCCCGCAGCTGATGCAATATATGGAGCAAAATGGCAAGCTTGGCATATTGAACATGATGAATACCAAGTATATTATTACCGGCGCAACAAGAGATAAGGTAATTATAAATCCTTATGCGCTGGGGCATGCCTGGTTTGTAAAAGGCATTAAAACAGTGCCGAATGCGGATGAAGAGCTTGCCGCGCTGAACGGTTTCCACCCGGCCGATACTGCTGTTATTGATGACAATTACAACAGCTATATGGCTGGCTTTAACCCTAATGGCGATACAACCGGCAGCATACAGCTTACCGAATATAAGCCTAACCATTTAACCTATAAATCAAATACTACAAGCGAGCAGTTCGCGGTATTTTCTGAGGTTTACTATAACAATGAAAAAGGATGGAACACTTACGTAGATGGCAAGCCCGTTGAGCATGTAAGGGTAAATTTCCTGCTGAGAGGTATGCGCGTACCAGCAGGCCAGCACACCATTGAGTTTAAGTTTGAGCCAAAAACCTTTGCCACCGGCGAAACCATATCGCTAATTTCCAGTATTTTATTGATGGTATTCGCTATAGGTGCAATTGCCTACGAAATAATGAAGAACAGGAGAAATAATACGCAGGAGTTGAAGACAGCATAACTGCATATATAATAGTACATAAAAATGCTTAAAGATTATAGGGTATAGGTAAATCGTACCGTTACCGGTTCTGTGGTAAGGAAAGGGACGAGGAAACTAGCCTTTACTATT
>DAIUCM010000065.1:0-20487 GCA_036846145.1 Bacteroidota bacterium | reverse complement strand
CTGCATGGGCGTACTATGTCAGCATGGGGCAAAGCCCTATGTATAAAAATCATTATTAATTATTTTGCATTAGTAAAAATTTAGCGCAATTTAAGTTTTAGAATATTGCACAGGTAAACATTTTCTTTACAATGCGCAGAATACTTCATATATGGTTTAGCTTAAAAATGCTTTAGTGCCGGGTTTTAACGGATATTGCATTTTCAGGGTAAATTTCACCTGATTTTATGCCTGTATTTGAATGAATGAAGCCGGGTAAAACAAACAATACAACTGCTAATAATCTTATTAAACAGAAATAAATCTACAATTAAATATAATGATGCAGGCCGATAAAAACAGATTATACAAAGATGTAGAAATACTAAGCAGCATTACTCCTCCACGCAATTATGCAAATATAAATTCGCTGGATGCAGCTGCGGCCCATATATACAATGAGCTGAAAATGCTTGGGCTGGAAACGGAATACCAATATTTTACGGCCGGTGGAAAGAAATATAAAAATGTAACAGCATCTTACCAGCCCGAAAAAACAAAACGCATTGTTATTGGCGCGCATTACGATGTTTGCGGAGACCAGCCCGGCGCTGATGATAATGCCAGCGGTGTTGCAGGTTTGCTTGAAACCGCACGGATGATGTTAGCACAAAAACCGCACTTGGATTATCGTGTAGATTTTGTAGGTTACTGCCTGGAAGAGCCGCCCTTTTTTGCCACGAATGAAATGGGAAGCTATGCGCACGCGAAAAGCCTTTACGAGAGCAAAATAGAAGTTGAAGCTATGTTCTGTTATGAAATGATAGGCTATTTTTCCGATGAGCCCAATTCCCAGAACTTTCCCGATCCAATGCTGGCACAGATCTATCCGCATACGGGCAATTATATTATAGTAGTTGGCCGAACCGGCGCGGAAGATTTTACACTGAAAGTTAGGGACCTGATGCGAACGAACGCTAAAATTGGAGTGGAAGCCATTAACCTGCCCGAGAACACTTACCTGGCGGGATTATCGGACCACCGTAATTACTGGAAATTTGGTTACGAAGCCGTTATGATCGATGATACCTCGTTCCTGCGCAACCCGAACTACCATACCAAAGGCGATACAATTGATACGCTTGATTTCGATAAAATGGCTGAAGTTGTTAATGGTGTTTACCGGGCAATTCTTAAACTGTATGCTACGGCATCAACCATTAAATAAAATTTAATTTGCTGAGTAAAAATCTCTACAAAATTTATTTGCGCAATTGATAACTGCGTTGTAACTTTACTCTATCATTTTACGGCATGGCTCAATTAAATGGTTAAACATGTAACTAATTGGCGTTAAAACAATTGCCAGCAAAAAATACAAAGGTTTAATTTATTGGCTCCGTAAAAAAAACAGTAAAACCGGCAAAAGCATATATAGTAAGGTTAAAAAATACTTTAGCCGGCTGGCAAACGTTAGCAGTTTATCATGGAAATGGAAGAAATAGTAGGTACGAGCGTAGAGTATAATTTAGACGAGGCTACCAGGTTAAAGGCAAAACAGGCATTAAAAGATTTTTTTGGCTTCAACGGTTTTAAAGGAACGCAGGAAGCAATTATTCACAGCATTTTAAGCGGCCGCGATACATTCGTAATTATGCCCACAGGCGGCGGCAAGAGTTTGTGTTACCAGTTACCGGCATTAGTAAGCAAAGGCACGGCAATCATTATTTCGCCACTTATTGCATTAATGAAAAACCAGGTAGATCTTATACGTGCGTTTGGTGGAAAAAGTGGTGTTGCGCATTTCCTCAATTCATCACTCAACAAGCGGGAAACCGAGCAGGTAAAAGCGGATATTTCCGCAGGTATAACCAAAATGCTTTACCTGGCGCCGGAATCTTTAACCAAGGAAGAAACCATTGAATTTTTATCGAGCATACATGTACCTTTTGTTGCGGTAGATGAAGCGCATTGTATTTCTGAATGGGGACACGATTTCCGCCCGGAATACCGCCGTATTCGCCAGATTGTGGATTCAATAGGCAACGTTCCTATTATCGGTCTTACAGCATCTGCAACGCCAAAAGTACAGGAAGATATTCTGAAGAACCTCAGGATGGCCGATCCGGCTTCTTTCAAATCTTCCTTCAACCGCGCGAATCTTTATTATGAAGTTCGCCCGAAAACGGCCAAGGCTAAAGTACTGAAAGATATAATCAGTTACGCCAAGAAAAACGTTGGCCGCAGTGGAATTATATATTGCCTCAGCCGCAAAACAGTGGAGGAAATTGCTGAAACACTTCGCGTTAACGGCATTAAAGCACTTGAATACCATGCTGGTATGGATGCGAATACACGCGCCAAACACCAGGATATGTTCCTGATGGAAGACGTGGACGTAATAGTTGCTACTATTGCTTTTGGTATGGGTATAGATAAGCCTGATGTACGCTACGTTATACATTATGATGTACCAAAAAGCCTCGAAAGCTATTACCAGGAAACCGGTCGTGGCGGAAGAGATGGTATTGCGGCGGAATGTATCATGTATTACAGCTACAAAGACTTGTTTAAGCTTGAGAAATTCCTGAAAGATAAGCCTGTAGCGGAACGTGAAATCGGCACGCAGCTTTTACGAGAAGTAGCATCATTTGCAGAAAGCAGCAATTGCCGCAGAAAGGCTTTATTGCATTATTTTGGTGAGAATTATGAAGGCACACAGTGCGAGCATACCAAAATGTGCGATAACCACCGTTTCCCGAAAGAAAAAGTTGACGCAGAAGACGGTTTAAAACTGGTGCTTGAACTGCTGAACGAGCTGGATGATAAATTTCATACCGATCATATAATCAACATTTTACGCGGTGAGGTAACACAGCAGACAAAATCTTACGGACATACTGAAAACGAATTTTTCGGTGAAGGAGAAAGTAAAAATCCTACTTACTGGAAATCAGTAATCCGCCAGGCTTTAGTAGAGAATTATCTCGAGAAAGATATTGAAACATACGGAACTGTATTTATAACTGATAAAGGCCGCGAATTTATTTCTAACCCGAAACCATTTATTGTTGCAATCGACCAGGATTTTGAGCATATGGTTGCTGATGATGATGATGCAGAAGCAGGTGGCGGAGATGGTTACGATAAAGTGCTTTTCGGTTTGCTGAAGGACCTGAGAAAAAAAGTAGCCAAGGAGAAAAACCTGCCGCCATACATTGTTTTCCAGGATCCGAGCATGGAAGAAATGGCGATAAAATACCCGGTAAATCAGCAGGAACTTAGCCAGATTACCGGCGTAAGCGCCTCTAAAGCACTAAGGTACGGAAAACCATTTATTGATCTCATTACAAAATATGTAGAGGAGAATGATATAACCCGTCCTGATGATTTTGTAGTAAAATCTGTTGTAAACCGCTCAGCACAAAAAGTTTACATTATACAAAATATAGATCGTAAATTATCGCTTGAGGATATTGCGCGCGGCAAGGGCTTAACCATGGGCGAAGTTTTGCAGGAGCTCGAAAACATAGTTTACAGCGGCACGAGGCTAAACCTGGATTATTATATAAACGAAGTGCTTGATACTGAATACCAGAGCGAGGTATATGATTATTTCCGTTCGGCGGAAACAGACGACCTTGAAAAAGCACTGAATGAATTAGGCTCGGATGTTTATTCCATGGAAGAAATTCAGCTTATGCGCATTAAATTCATCAGCGAAATGGCGAACTAACGCAATCTGTTATAACTGAGTCTTTTCTGCTGTATTCAACGTAAAATGCAAAACAGGAAAAACTAATACTATAAAGAGCTAAGATTCAAAGGATTTTCACTCTTTATCAAAGCATTTTTTGGCCGGCTTATATATGGAAACTTTCTGAATTGAAAATTTCTGTAATTTGGCTCAAAAAATGCTTTGATTTTTTATATTTCACAGCAAAAGGATTACAACTTAATGGCAATTAAGCATTTATTTCAATTCAGGATGAAGCATTTACAGCAAATAGCGTATATGGCGGTTCTTATCTGCAGCCTTTTTAGCACGCAGAATAGCTACGCCCAGAAAAAGAAAGATCAGCCAAAAATTATAGAAATTACCCAGACCGATATTACCAAAATTACAGATTTTGATGCCAAATACGCAACTGTTTTTGGTGTTGGGCTGGATATGACTGTTGGCAAAGTGCAAACTATTATAAAGGCGCAGCCCTACTTAAAACTGGAGCGCGATGCTTTCAACAAAACCCGTTATTACCTTTACGATGTAAGCCATGATACAGGCAAAGTATTGCTTGGTTACCTGAAATGGTACCCGAAGGACAGCGGCCTGCAGGAATATATATTGTACCCGGAAATTACGGCATATTTAAAAGGCGGCAGCTGCAATATTATGACCAAGGACTGCCGCGACCCGAAATCAGACATCTATAAAAAATTCCTGGGTGATGCAGTTGAGGAAGATGTTATACTCGATATACCGAGCATAAAATTAAAAACCGTACGCTATTATTACCCTGCCCTTTCGCTTATAATTGAGGCTCAGCATAAAGATGGCGATACTAAGTATAATATGATACTTTTTGATTTTTAACGCATAAAACAAGTATTTCAACAATTTTCCATATTGGCATCTTTCAAAAAATACTTTAATTAAGATTTACTAAGCTTCAACAGCAAAATAAAACCGCAGCTGGCGCAGGTTTATAATATGCTATAATATAGGTTGTTACTTAATACTTTTTTACATAATTTTACAGCGAAATCACACCCTGTAACCTTATGTTCATCTGTTATAGCCGCAAAACACTATTAACGCGCGCGGCAGCATTCGTTCTCTTTTTCCTGCTTTTATCAGCCTTCAACAAAGCATCGGCAGCCTGCAGCGGCACAAACAGCTTCAGCGTTTCCAGCTCGCGTTGCGTAAATGAAGATATTACTTTCACCAATAATTCATCGTCCGGCGCCGATTCATTTATATGGGTTTGGGATGATGGAACAAAGACGAAAAACACCAGCGTAACCTCTCAAAAACATAAATATTCCAGTGATGGTACTTACACAGTTTTATTAATTCGCTACATTAGTTCAAGTTCGTGTATAGATACTTCCAAAGTAAAAATATCGGTTACAACAAAGCCAACCGCAAGCTTTAGTTTCAACAACAATGGCGAATGCAGCGGCACGACTATAGATTTTACCAATAATACAAGCGGAAGCGGCCTGAGCTATAAATGGGATTTCGGCGATAAAACCACTTCTACTGATAAATCACCAAAACACACTTTTACAAAATACGGCAACGGAACTGATTCATTTAAAGTAACGCTTACTGCCATAAACGGCGATTGCGAACACAGCACAAGCAAGTATATAAAGGTAAAAGAAAGACCAAATCCGGAGCTTTATGAAGTAAACAGTTTTAAAAAATGCCACAGTAAAGTTACCGGAACCGATACTTTCCAGATTGATATTACAAACCTTTCCGATACAAGTAAAATTACAGGTTACGAAATTGACTGGGGCGACGGAAGCACAAAATCTATTTTCGGAAAAACATTTTACAATACACTTTTCACCTATAAAAAACTCGGTACTTTTAACCTGAAAATTACCGCTACGGGTAAAAATGGCTGTAAAGGAACCACAACCTATAAAGTTATAAACGAAGCCAATCCGGTTGCAGGTATCGTAGGCCCGCCGTCTGGAACAAATGAAGGCTGCAGGCCGTTGAAAGTGAGATTTATAAACAATTCCAGCGATATTTCGCCAAGCACGGTTTTTACATGGGATTTTGGAGATGGATCGCCTAAAGTTACCTGGGACGCGACAAAATATAAAGATACCATTTACCATGTTTTTGATACAAGCTCCTGCGCAACAACGGCAGGAAGTTTCACTGTAACGCTTATCGCTAAAAACGAGTGCCGCTCATCTACCACCACCTGGAACCCGATAATTGTAACAGAGAAGCCGGTGCCACTTTTTACTTTTACAAATTTCCAGTGCGCGCCAAAAAGCGTTTCGTTCACCAACAGCAGTATTTCCGATTGTAATTACGCCAGCAAATATGCCTGGAATTTTGGAGATCCGGGAAGCTCAGGCAACACTTCTTCCTTACCGAATCCATCGCACACTTTTTCCAAGCCAGGCACTTACACAGTAAAGCTGGCTGTTTGGAATGATAACTGCGCCGCAGATACTTTAAAGAAAACCATTACACTGGTAGATACGCCGCAAGCTGCAAACAGCTTTGTATTGGCAGGAACACCAAGCGGATCGGCATGCGGACCGGCAACTGCAACATTTACAGATAAATCCACCGGCGGTAATTTAAGTTACGACTGGACTGTTTCGCCTTCTACCAATGTAACATTTAAATCACCTACGAAATCAAATTCTAAAGATCCGGTAATAGATTTTAAAGATGCAGGAACATATAAAATCACCCAGAAAGTAAGCAATGCCTGCGGATTTGATACAGTTTCAAAATTCATCACCATCGGCAACAAACCCAGTATTACCTTAGGAAACGTAAAAGATAGTTGCGGTGAATTGATCTTTACACCAGAAGTTTCCTATAAGCATAATGGCGATTCGATAACATCTTACAGCTGGAGCTTTACCGGCGGCACACCTTCAAGTTCATCCGATAAAAATCCGAAGGATATAAAATATACAGCCGCAGGAACTTATACATATAGCGTTACTGCGAAAAATGCTTGTGGCTCTACAACGGTAAGCAAAACTTTTAAACTTTATGCCGAGCCGGAGGCAAAAGCAGGAAGTGACAAAAGCATTTGCAGCGGCGACAGCGCCCAGTTGGGAAGCGCTCCTGTAACAGGCGAAAAATACAGCTGGAATCCAACAACAGGCATGAAAAAATCGGATGTTGCGAATCCAAAAGTCGGCCTAAGCAATACAAAATCAGTTAACGATACGGTTACATATATACTCACCGTAATAAATGCCAATGGCTGTACCGATAAAGATACCGTAAAAGTAATTGTGTTCCCCAAGCTAAGTGTTGATGCGGGCAAAGATGAAACAGTTTGTGCGAGTGATGCAGCATTCGACCTCAGCGGAGCATCACCAGGCGGCGGCTATTTTAAAGGAACCGGAATTACCGATACGGCTAAAGGAACCTTCAACCCGAAAACTGCAGGCTCGGGAATTCATACCATCACGTATTATTACAAAGATGCCACAACAAATTGCTCTGCTTCCGATACCAGGAAAGTTACAGTAAACGTATTACCAACCGTAAAAGCCGGCGCAAACGATACTTTCTGCAAGGTTAATGCGAATATAACTTTAACAGGCTTCTCTCCTTCCGGCGGAACATGGAAAGGGAAAGGCGTAACAAGTTTGGGCGTTTTCAATCCGAATACGGCCGATACGGGTGTACACATTTTATATTACGTTTACACCAACAGCAATGGCTGTAAAGATTCCAACAGTAAAACTATAAAAGTAATAACCAGCACCACTGCTGATGCGGGAAATAACGATACGGTTTGTGTAAATGCGGCTGATTTTAATTTAAGTGGTTTCAGCCCGAATGGTGGTTTGTGGAGCGGAACAGGCGTTTCTTCAACCGGTAAATTCTCACCATCCACAGCAGGCGCCGGAACGCATACATTAACATACAGTTATGGAACTGGAAGCTGTAAAACTACCGATACTAAAATTGTGAAAGTAAATGCTTTGCCAACCGTTTCTGCGGGATCTGCGGAAAGTGTTTGTATAAGCAAATCTGCGTTTGATCTTACAGGAATGTCGCCGATTGGCGGTTACTGGAAAGGCACGGGAATTACCGATACAGCGAAGGGAACTTTTGATCCCGGAAAAGCAACCGCCGGAAATTATACTTTAACGTATTATTATACAGATAAAACAACGGGCTGCTCCAATTCCGCAACCAAAAAGGTTACAGTAAACTCATTACCAACGGTTAAAGCAGGAGCGAACGATACTTTCTGTAAAACAAATACCAACATTACTTTAACCGGGTATTCACCAACAAGCGGCGGAACATGGAAAGGAAAAGGCGTAACAAGTTTGGGCGTTTTCAACCCAAATACGGCTGATACGGGCGTACACGAACTTACATATATCTATACCGATGGAAATGGTTGTAAGGATTCAAATTCCAAGTTTGTAAAAGTAATACTGAGCACCACTGCCGATGCGGGAAATAATGATACTGTTTGTGTAGATGCGGCCGATTTCAATTTTACAGGTTTCAGCCCGAGCGGAGGTTTGTGGAGTGGAACAGGTGTTTCTTCTGCCGGTAAATTCTCACCATCCACAGCAGGCGCCGGAACGCATACATTAACCTATAGTTATGGAACAGGAAGCTGTAAAACTACCGATACTAAAATTGTGAAAGTAAATGCTTTGCCAACCGTTTCTGCGGGTAGCAACCAGAGTGTTTGTGTAAGCGCAAGTGCGTTTGATCTTACAGGAATGTCGCCGAGTGGCGGTTACTGGAAAGGCACGGGAATTACAGATTCTGGGAAAGGAACATTTAACCCAGGAAAGGCGGGAACAGGATCTCATTCGGTAACCTATTTTTATAAAGATGGCTCAACAGGCTGTATCAATTCAAAATCTAAAACCATTACTGTAAATAGTTTGCCGACAGTTTCTGCAGGTGTAAATGATACTTTCTGCAAGACGAATACAGATATTACTTTAACCGGATTTTCGCCAAGCGGCGGAACCTGGAAAGGAAATGGTGTAACTTCCGGCGGTAAATTCAACCCGAATACGGCTGATACCGGCAACCACATTCTTACATATATATACACCGATGGAAATGGTTGCAAGGATTCCAACACCAAAATTGTAAAAGTTGTACTTGGCGCTACTGCCGATGCGGGAAGCAATGATACGGTTTGCGTAGATGCTGCGGATTTTAAACTGAGCGGATTTTCACCGACAGGCGGTAGCTGGAGCGGAACAGGCGTTTCATCTTCCGGAACATTTTCTCCTTCTACAGCAGGAAGCGGAACACACACATTAACATACAGTTACGGAACTTCCACCTGTAAAACCACCGATACCAAAATAGTAAAAGTTAACGCTTTACCAACGGTTGATGCCGGTACGGACCAGGGAGTTTGTGTTAGCGCAAGCGCTTTTGATCTGAGTGGCCAATCGCCAGGTGGCGGCTGGTGGAAAGGAACGGGAATTACAGACTCCCTGAAAGGAACATTTAATCCCGGCACAGCAGGTACAGGCATTTTTACACTGACCTATATATACCAGGATGCCACTACAAAATGCTTCAACAGTGACACGAAAAAAATCACCGTAAACGCTTTACCTACTGTTTCCGCTGGCAAGAACGATACGTTTTGTAAGAGCAATGTAGATATTACTTTAACAGGTTATTCACCAACAAGCGGCGGTAGCTGGAAAGGAAAAGGTGTTACCAGCGCAGGCGTTTTCAACCCGAATACTTCCGATACGGGAATTCATACGCTTACATATATTTATACCGATGGAAATGGCTGTAAAGATTCATCAACCCGTAAAATTATTGTATTGCCGCCTGCCGATATAGATGCGGGTAAAAACGATACGATTTGCATTGATAACGGTATATTAACCTTGAGCAATTACTCACCTGCCGGCGGCGTTTGGAGCGGAACTGGCGTAAGCAGCGATGGCAAATTCGATCCTTCAGCATCAGGAATCGGAAACTTTACTTTGACATATTCGTATGGAGGCGGAACCTGCCTGGTGAAAGCAACGAAAGTGGTAAGAGTTAATCCGCTGCCCATAGTTTCTGCAGGAAAAGACCAGGATATCTGTATTACAGAACCTGAGTTTGACCTGATCCCAACCCCAACAGGCGGAACATGGAAAGGAACAGGAATTACAGATTCTGCAAAAGGATCGTTTAATGCTTCTGTAAGTGGCGATGGTGTTTTCAATATTATTTATACTTACCAGGATCCTAAAACGCTGTGTATCAACTCCGATACGGTAAAAATTACGGTTCGTCCATTGCCTATTGCTGAATTTAATGTAGCTACTTTGAACTGTGTCGGCAAAAATGTTCACTTTAGTAATACTTCAGCGAAAGCAACAAAATATTACTGGGATTTTGGTGATGGAAAAACCTCGACCGCCAAAGAACCTTTGCATCCTTACGATACAGCAGGTACTTACACCGTGAGATTGATCGCAGAGATACTTACCGGCTGTACCGATACTTTCAGCAAAACCATTAAAATTATCGATCCGCCGGTTGCTAAATTCACACAATCTCCTGATTCTGGCTGTGGCCCATTGGTTGTTACTTTTACAGATATCAGTGCTGATGAAATAAATTCTTATTACTGGGATTTTGGGAATGGTGAAAAGAGCCTGGAAAAAGATCCGGGAAAGATCACTTTCCTTCAAAATGATTATAGAGATACAACTTATGTTATAACCTTAACCGTTACAAGCCATTGCGGTATAGATACTTATAAAGATTCTGTAAAAGTTTTCCCTTCGCCGAAAGCCATTGCCGGAACCGATAAAAACAGCGGCTGCTCACCGGCCAAGATCCAGTTCAGCAACATTAGCATTGGCAAACCTACTTTCTTCTACTGGAATTTCGGAAACGGAAAAACATCCACGCTTGAGAATCCACCAGCGCAGAATTTCATTACGGATAGCCTCGATAGCACTTACACCATAATTTTCGTTGCCGGAAACCAGTGCGGAACAGATACAGTCCGTACGCAGATTCTTGTTCACCCGAAAAATGTAACTTCATTCTTTAATACGAACAAGCAAAAAGGCTGTGCGCCGCTGGAAGTAAAACTCACCGATTTTTCTAAAGGAAGTATTTATGTAAGCTATGATTTTGGAGATGGAAATCTTTCTGCGGCGAAAAATCCAACGCATACATTTACCAAAGAAGGAACATACAAAATACGCCAGTTTGCCAACAACGGCTGCTCTTTCGATACTTCCGAATTTACGGTTATGGTTTATCCGCGCCCGGACATAAAATTCACGCACAGCCCGAAACCGCAATGCGCCAACGAGCCGGTAAGCTTTACTAATTTAAGCAATGGCGTAAGCAATGCCATCTGGGATTTTGGTGATGGGAAAACTTCCGCTTTAACTTCGCCAAATCACATATATACAAAGCCCGGAAAATACCTTGTGCGCTTAACAGCCGAATCTGTTTCTTACGGTTGCGTGAGCTTTTACGAAGATTCTGTAGAAATTTCCACTTTACCGAAACCAGATTTTACCATGACGCCTGACCAGGGCTGCTCGCCGCTGAATGTGAGCTTCAGCAACCTTACGCCCGATGGTAAATTCTTCGCCTGGAACTTTGGCGATGGTAACGGTTCCATCAGCAAAAACCCGAAACATACTTACACCGATACCGGGAAATTTACAGTTACCTTAACGGCTATAGATGCCAAAGGCTGTAAAGATTCCATCATGAAGCAGATCTACGTTTTCCCTGCTCCAGAAGCAGATTTCAGCATGAGTGTTACATCTTTCTGCGATGGCCCGATTCGTGTGGATATGACCAACCACAGCAAGGGCGCCAAAGCATATTCCTGGGATTTCGGCAATGGCGATGTTTCTAACCTTACCAACCCGACCGGCATTTTTACAGCTGTAGGGAAATACAATGTAAAACTGGTGGTTACCAATGCGTTCGGCTGTAAAGATTCCATTACCAAAGAGTTTAATGTTTACCCAACCCCGAAAGCAGAATTTACCTTTTCGCCTGACAGCGGCTGCCAGCCTTTAACGGTAAGTTTCGTGGACCAAAGCATTTTTGCGGATACACTTATATGGGATTTTGGTGATGGAAATATTTCGAATGATAAAGACCCGATACACACATATAAAAATGCCGGAACATACAGCGTAAAACTGCGTGCCATTGGCAAAGGCGGCTGCGAAAACGAGATCCTCAAACAAAATATTATAAAAGTGAATCCAAAACCTTTGGCTGGTTTTACATACATTATCCAGAGCGAACCGAAGGTAATTGGAACGGTAAATTTCTTCCCGCAAACCAAATACGCTAAAAAATATTACTGGGATTTTGGTGATGGCCATACTTCGAAGGATAGCTCGCCCGTACATCGTTACGATATTTTTGGCGACTACACCGTTACCCTAATTGTGGAAACTGAACATGGCTGCCGCGATACTTTTGTGCAATCTTTCCACCTCGATTTTTTCAAAGGCCTGTTTGTACCGAACGCCTTTACGCCCGAAGTTGGTATTGCGGAAGTTCGCCAGTTTAAACCGAAAGGCGCAGGACTGGAAACTTACCTCATACAGATTTATACGCCTGAGGGTGAGCTGCTTTGGGAAAGCAATAAGCTCATCAACGGCCAGCCGGCAGAAGGTTGGGATGGAAAATACAAGGATAAATTATTGCCGCAGGGCGTATTTGTCTGGAAAGTTCAGGCTACTTTTTTAGATGGATCTGTGTGGCAGGGAAAAGTTTATGATAACGGCACCGTAAAACGTGTTGGTAGTGTGACGCTGATCAGGTAAAATAGAAACTTGGGGCGATGCGCCAAGCTGTGGATGTCTCACCCTTTCAAGGTGTTGCACAAAGCATTTTTTGTCATAATGATATATGGAAATTGGCTTGAGTTGACAACTTCTTAAAAGCCGTCAACTCGGTAATAATGAAGACTTTGAATTAATTTTACAATCAAGAAATATCGTTTTGGTGATAACACCACAACGGGTATCGAAACTCCACAAATGAAATCCTATCTCCTTTATGCTGTTTCCTATCTTCTATCTCCTATCTCCTATCTCCTAAAACTGCGGCATAAAACCAGTTTTGGAACCACGAACACATTTGCTGCTCCATTTATCTTTAAATCCGCCACCGAAAGCGTTGCAGAAAAGATTGGCGCCATCAAAAATAATGTTCAGTGAAATTTCGTGCGAGCCATAGGTGGAGAGGCTCATTCCCGAGAGATTAAGATCGAAAGAATAGCCAAGCTGGTAGCTGTAACCTTTATGAAATGGCTGCTGGAAAGCGATCATGGTTACCAGTGCATTTGTATTTTCTATATGCGCCGGCGATTCGGCATTTGCGTATGACAATCCGAACATAAATGGCGCACGGAAACCGTAAACACCACCAACAAACTCGCTTAACTGTGCCTGCCGCGAATACACAAAATGCGGGAAAATAAATGTTCCTTCCGCTGTAGCGTATTTTTTCAAAGGCATCATTAAGCCACCATGTACGGTATATTTTATCGGCAAACGTGTTTTCATACCCAGCAAAGATTCATCTGGACGCGTAAGATGATGCGCTGCGAAACCAATATTACTCAGCACTTCTTTGCCTCTGTACATACCTGTATGCTTATAAACTATGCCTGCATCTATATCGGCAAAAGTACGGCTTTGTGAAAAAGGTACACCGTTTGAAGAAACCGGCGTTACTTTACCCAGAACCGGATCGAACTGATCGCTGAACTCCAGGTACTTCCAGTCTATGGTTTTGCTCATGTAACTTCCGCCAAAACCAGTGCTTAGGAAACCATTCTTGCTAACAGGAAGGCCAAAAGCGTAAACAAACCCAAACTCGGAAGTATTCATAAAACCTTCACCTTCAACATCGCGCACAGCGAGTAAGGCAAAGCCACTGCTGAGGCAGGCTTCGCGCCAGTCGGCAGAAAATGTAGATGCGTTAAATGTTCCCGGTACAGAATTCCACTGCCGGCGATGATTCATGGACAAGCGCAGGCCATCGATATTGCCTGCAAAGGCCGGATTTAAAAAAACGGGGCTGGCATAAGGCTGCGAAAAGCTTACATCCTGCGCCTGGGCAGTAAATTGTAGCAAACCAATGAGCAGCAGCAGCGGCAGAAATAAAAAACGCATATATAAGCTGGGCGAAATATACTTCAAAATACAGTAAAAAAAATGCGAATAACAAGGCTTTAGCCATTAAAATTTAAACTAATTCACTGTTTACCTTTAGTTTATATATTAGCTGGGCAAAAAATAGTTTTGAAAGCGTACAATTGGGCAAAATTTTTAACATTAAGATTGCGTTGTTAAGTAAAGGTTTAGGTAAATAAATTCTAAATTTGGATTTCCAAAATTTTCACATGCTACAACGCGCCGCAATAATAGATTTAGGTACAAATACTTTCCACATGCTTGTAATTGAGTGGGAAGGCAACCAGTACAAAGTGCTTGATAAGCTGCAGATACCAGTTAAGCTGGGCAAAGGCGCTTTCCAGGATGGTGAAATAAAACCTGAAGCATACTCGCGCGGCATTGCTGCTTTAATAGAATTTAAATCGCTGCTGAACTCGTATAATATTACGAAAGTAGAAGTTTACGGAACATCTGCCCTTCGAAACGCTAAAAACGCAACAGGTTTTCTGCACGAAGCGGAACTACAGCTGGGCACGCCTGTAAATGTAATTGACGGTAACCGTGAAGCTGAATTGATCTATTGCGGTGTGAAACGTGCCGTGCCCATGGATGAAGAACCGCATTTAATTATGGATATTGGCGGCGGAAGCGTGGAATTTATTATTGCTGACAGTAAGCATATTTTCTGGAAAAAGAGCTATGAAATTGGCGCTGCCAGGCTTATTGAAAGGTTTAATGACGGCGACCCGATTTCCGAAAAATCAATTACCGACTTAGAAGCTTACCTGGAAAAAGAGCTAAGCATGTTATGGATAAAAGCGGCAAAATACCAGGTTCGCACTTTGATTGGCGCTAGCGGCTCATTCGAAACGCTGGCGGCCATGGAAATGGAAGTATTTCACTCAGCAAAACAGGCTAACCATTTTTTACACCATATTTTACAGCTTAGCCTTTTCGATAAAATTTACAACAAACTTATCAGCTCCACACAGGCACAAATAGCGCAGATACCTGGCATGCCGCCTTTCCGCGTGGAGATGATTGGTGTAGCGGTGATTATGATAAATTTCGTAATCAAAAAGCTGAAGATCAAAAAGCTTATTGCCTCTGATTATGCTCTGAAAGAAGGCGTTATGTTCTCGCTGATGAATGAGCATGAGGTGAACTGGCAGATAAGTAAATAATATTTCAATTATATAAAACAGAAAAGCCGCTCCAAAATTTATCAGAGCGGCTTTCCATATAAGTTAAAGCAAAAAAATGCTTTGGGTTACGCTTTGTTTTTAGCCAGGTAACCGCTTACACTCTCGTGGCTTTCTACCATTGCTTCATCACCTTCTTCCCAGTTGGCAGGGCAAACTTCACCTTTATCTTCGTAGTGAATTAATGAATCAACCATGCGCAGCGTTTCATCTATATTGCGGCCAAGTGGAAGATCATTGATTACAGCGTGGCGTATAATTCCTTCTTTATCAATTAAAAAAGTACCACGGTAAGCAACCGGATTGCCATTGAATGCCAGGTAGCCTTCATCGTTATACTCGTAATTACCTGCCAAAACGCCAAAATTATCTGCAATAGTTTTAGCGAAATCTGCAACTAAAGGATAAGTAACACCTTCAATACCACCTTTTTCCTGGGGCGTATTTAACCAGGCCCAGTGGCTGAATTTAGAATCTACAGAACAACCTACAACTGCGCAGTTGCGTTTCTCAAATTCGCCTAAAGCCTTCTGGAAAGCAAGAATTTCTGTTGGGCAAACAAAAGTAAAATCCATTGGGTAAAAGTAAAAAACTACATATTTTTTACCTAAATATTGGTCTAATGAGAAATCATCAACAAACTCACCGCCGTCAACCACAGCGTTGGTCCTGAAATGTGGGGCTTTTTTTCCGATCAATGACATTTTTATAATCTCCTTTTTTAAAGTTTATTATGAATTTTTATTAAATTAATTCGCCTGTAATCTGTACCTGGAAATCCTGAATTTTAAAATTGCTGATGTTCTTTTTACGGAAATAATTCTCAATAAGGTCATGCAGCTCGTTGTCTTCAAAATCTATAATACGGTTGGTTTTGGTGCAGTATAAATGGCTGTGATTATGCACTTTACCATCAAAACGAAAAACATCGTTCACCGTTTGCACTTTTTTGGCCAAACCGGCTTCCACCAAAGTGTCTAATGTTTTGTAAACCGTACCAAGAGAAATACTTGGGTTACGCTTTTTTATAGCTTCGAAAATTTCCTCAGCTGTAGGGTGATTGGAACTGCCGAGCAATGCCTGGTAAATAACCAGCCGTTGCGAAGTAGCTTTTACACCATGAGATGTAAGGTTCAGCTTCAGCTGCGCAAACGTATTTTCCGGCTTAGGCATATATGTAATTTACAAAGAATTGTTTCCAGTTAAGAATTATTCTCCGTTGCAAAGGTAGAGAAATTATATTAATTAGTGAAAATATTTAGGGCTTACTGAAAAAAGTATATTTGTTTCAAATTTATTATTTCAGTTCACATTTTGCCCTCCGTTGCCGGGCAGGCAACTTCTTTTTTCTTGAAAAAAAAGAAGCAAAAATTCAAGGCTTTAAATTATTGCGCTAAAAATAGCTCTGGCGCATTTATACCTGCAACCCGAACCGCCAGTTTGTTTTGAGTATGTTGACCTGTTGCGTTGGCTCTGCGGGTTGCTCCGTAAGCTATTGCATCATGCAATCAAATTCAAAGCATTTTTCACCAACATCATATATGCACCAGAACTATTTTCTTAACGCTTATAATTTAAGGCCGTTCCTACGCTCTTAATTTCTATTGTGAGATGTAAGGTTTTTTAACCACCACCAAAACGATTGTATTATACCCAGCAAAGCAGTCTTTAATAAGCTGAATTTAAATATGTTAACACTCTTTCAGTAAGTCCTGTTTAACTGGCGCAAAAAATATTTGCGGGTATTTTTACCTGATCAGGTTTACCGTTCCTGAATTGCATAACCTGCGGATATTCGGGCCCTCCTTCACAGTGCATTGGATCATATAGAAATACACATCTTTTGGCGCTTGCCTGGCTCTGAAACTTCCATCCCAGCCATATTTAATTTCTGTTGAAAAGAATATCCTTTCGCCCCAACGGTTATAAATAATTAGCCTGTAGTCCACAACATTTTCTATTTCCGGGCGGAAAACATCGTTTATGCCATCTGCAGTTGGGGTAAAAGCATTGGGAACGTACATTTTTACCGGGCAGTTGGATGCAATGATCACATCATCTTTCTGTGCATTTCCGCAATTGTCTGCAACTACCACAAAATAATTATCTACTCTGCGCACGATTATAAATTGCGTGGTATCGCCTGTGGGCTGCCAGCGGTAAGTAATAAAGCCGTTTCCAGCATCCAGCTTAATAAGTTCATCATAATCTTCGCACAAGTAATCATCTGGACCTAAATCAAGTATTGGTGAAGGCGTATAAATATATTGCCTGCCGGCCTCTGCTTTACAGGCAGCAGGATTTACTTCAGTTACTTTTAGTCGGCTTGTTTTTGTCGTCCTGTTTATTTTAACTGTAATTCTATTGGTATTTTGACCGGACGTAATTTCTCCGCCTTCAAATTCCCACCAATAATTATTTCCCGGCGTTAATGCAGTTTCGAAAGTTGCCTCGCCTTGCCCGCAGATAAAAGTATCGCCAGCTATTGCCGGCTCCGGGTAAGGATAAACTGAAATGATAGCGGAATCTGTTCTCTGGCAGCCACTCGCTGTATTGGTTTCTGTAAGATAATAAACAGTTGTAAGCTTTGGTGAAACTGTTATTTTCGATTCCGGATCTAAACCTGAAACCGGTTTACTGCTCCAGCTATACGTATTTCCAGGAATTGCATCTGCACCTAAAGTTATATTATCTCCAATGCAAATTTCTTTGTTTCCGCCTGTTTTTGCCTCAGGCGTTTCGTAGAAAAATAAGGTTTGCGTAAGTGTATCGTTTGCGTAATTAATATCATCGCTACCGTTTGGGTTGTACGTCCATATTTTGATGGTATTATTACCGCTTTTAAAATTTCCCTTGCCAATGGAGATAGCTAAACATGTATCTCCGGGATCTATACCATGCCATCCATGTATCCATTTAAAAGATTGCGGCGAATCTCTATTGATAGAAAAGCCGATGTGTGTACTGTCAAGGATCGCCTTCCTCGAGAAGTTTTTAATTTTAACAAAGATTTCATGCATGCCTGCACATTGGTTACCAATAGGTGAAACTAATTCTGAAACGCCTGCATCATTTGTTATAGGGCTAAACCGGGCTAAGAAAACATCATAATTAGTACTATTAAGCTTTGGCTGGAATGCGTTTGGCGTAGCTATATTATTTGTACTTGTTGTATTGCCAATGATATATACACTTCTTCTTTTACCTAATCTAATTCCATATGACCAATCAATATTTTCACCGCCGAAATATGTGCCCTCTGTAAAAGCACCATTATCATTGAATTTGGATATAAAAGCATCATATTGACCGCCGCCATAATTTGTTTGATAGGCATTCGAAGTGCTTATTCCTGTATTACTTGACGTGTAGCCTGTAATATACAATGAACGTTCATTCTCATTTAAATAAATTCCTTTACATACATCATTCTTATTCCCACTAAAATCTGTTCGCCAAGCCAAATTACCGTTAGTATTAAATTTACCAGCAACAATGTAAGATTCATTATTATTATTCTTGAAACTATCAGAAACACATGCTATATAAATATTGCTATATTTATCGACATAAATTTGTGGTATAATAGTATTTCTATTACCACTAAAATATGTCCCCCACAACCTAATACCGCTATTATTAAACTTTACTATAAAAGTTTCATAATAAAAATTTGTATTGTGATATGGCTTGTATGTTTGTGGAGTAGCAATATTTTTTGTACTATTCGTATGGCCTGCCACGAAAATATCCCCTTCATCATTAACATCTAAATTATACATTTCAACATTGTTATCTCCACTATAAAATGTACTCCAGATAATATTCCCTGTATTGTTAAATTTTGCCAGAAAGCCATTCATTCCAATATAACTTGGAAATTCCTGATGTCCATCAGAAGTACCAATCTTATAATAACTATATGTACTTCCAACAATATAAATTTCACCTTTTGAATTAGTTTTTATAGCGTAGCTTTGATCTTCACTCACTCCTCCAAAATAAGTCCCCCATTTTCGATGACCATCTTTATCAAATTTTGCAATAAACGCATCGTTTGATCCTCCAATAATCTGCATATGTGTACCAGATGTAGAAATACCATTCTTGCTAGCTGTTTCACCTGTAATATAAATGTCATTATTTAAATCTGAAGTTATTCCAAATCCTATATCATAAAGTTTACCCCCCATATAGGTACTCCAAATTAAATTGCCACTACTATCAAATTTAGATATAAATGCATCATAATCTCCAGCAACCTGTTCCTGGAAAGCTCCTGAGGAAGCTAAAGCTGTTTTACTTACTGTTTGGCCGGATATATAAATATTATCTTCAGTATCTCCGCAGATGTTGTAGGCAAAGTCATTGCTTTCCCCTCCAAAATATGTCCCCCAAAACAATTCCGGATCAATCACCAAAACCTTGCTTTCATCATACTTCGCAACATCAAATCCTATTACATTCTTATCTAGAATAAAACGGCTTTTCACTTCATTTCCATCAGCTGTAAAAGTATAAGGCGCAGACTCATTCAATTCACCAAAGGCAGAAGTATATTTTATGCCGCCACTTTGCAGATGTTTTGGTTTTGCGCCGTTCCATTTCAGCTTTATGTTGCTTATTTTTCCTTTCGGGCGAACTATAAATTCATACTTCAGGCCGCTTTCTTTTACATGCAGCACCAGATCTATGTTATCATAAATATTGCTGTAAGTGATTTTCCTGTAATGCGGTACGTTTGTAATGCCGGCTTCCGGCGTATGCGCTAAATAATAATTGGTGTAATAATCTATTTTTTCAGCAGCTATAATTTCCGGATTTTTATTTGCGCCAACCAATTCAAGGTCAATTCGTGATGTGGAAATTTTCTGATCCTGAACAGCACTTAAAGCATTTTCCGCATAGTGTTATATGGAAAAACTGATCGAGGTTTTCCGCTTGATTCTGAAATTTCGCCCTGATCTTCAACTTTTGTAAAAACGAAGCTTATTTTATCTTTTTTGAGGTAAACCGAAACGCCATTATCTCTGCCATAGAATTTTATATCTGTTAATACATTCCCGTTCTCATCTGCAAGCTGGCCTTTGTTCTCCTCTAAACTCCAGGCTTGTTTACCAAAGGTTTTTGCCTGCTGCCTCTGTTGCGCAAATGCGTTTACCGAAAAGCAAAACAGTAAAAACAGTAAAATAAAACGGAAAAAGCATTGAATAAAAGAAGTAGGTTTTTCCATTTCAAGTGGGATTTAACTGCCGTAAGATACAGCAATTTATATTATTGAGACGAAATATCCAATTATATGGTTGGCAACTAAGCTACAAAATCACTTCCTGTAATAAACCATCTGCAATATAATATCAGCACTTTTTTAATACATTGAACTTATATTTGTTTCTGTCTATTATAA
>DAIUCM010000064.1:0-20861 GCA_036846145.1 Bacteroidota bacterium | reverse complement strand
ATATTACTAAGACTATATTTTAATGGAAGGTTTAAAAGGTAACTAAAAATAAAACAGCCGGGCGTATATAACCCGGCTTTTCCATATATGATTTTGTTAAAAAATGCTTTGGTTTGATATTTTTAGATTTTGTATTATAGCACGTATCAGATATTTAAATTCATATTTTTAATTTTAATTTTTCCCTCTGAAGCCGGCTGTCTCCTTTTTTCCTGATAAAAGAAGTGGAATTGCGAAGCATTCACAAATACAAAAACATAAAAATATAAGAAATATGAGTAAAAAATCAAGGCTGTAAATTATTAAACTAACGGGAAGTTAATTTGTCTTAATTTCACACTTAAAGCATTTTTCACCAACATCATATATGTTTTAAAACTGTTTGTTTAACGCATATTGAAGGCCGCTCCGGCACAAATAAAGGTTATTTTATTTCACTTTATATAAACTCGTGATCATTAATAACCCCAAACCCATAATCCAAAAAATCAGTGTTTTCCGCAGCCGCATTTGCCATCCTGGAATGAGTTTGTAGATTCATAGAACGGGAAATTGTTGTTTTGCCCTTTCAGCTGCCAATAGAAAGCTGTGCGTTTGTTATCATAATTGCCAATTTCGTTCATGGTTTCCGTATCGTACAGGCGGCCGTTGATCATTACATATTGTATGGTTTCTGTGTTGCGGATGTTCTCCAGCGGGTTTTTTTCCATTATCATCAGGTCGGCCAACTTGCCGTTTTCCAGCGAGCCTATTTCTCCGTCCATTCCTATATAGGCAGCGCTGTTGAGTGTTACCGAACGTAAAGCTTCCAGGTTGCTCATGCCGCCGCTTTGCAACATCCAAAGTTCCCAATGCGCGCCAAGCCCTTGTAATTGCCCGTGAGAGCCAAGGTTTACTTTTACGCCTTTATCGCTTAGCTTTTTGCAGGATTGCGAAACCAGTACATGACCGTTCTGGTATTCTTCATCGGGGATAATGGTACGGTGCCTTGCGCGGGAATCTATAATAGGTTGCGGTACAAATTGCATAAGTTTGTTATTCTCCCATATTTTATCGCGCTCATAGTAGTAATATTCGCCGTTTATACCGCCGTAATTTACAATAAGCGTTGGCGTATAACCTGTTTTGCTTGCGCTCCAGAATTGAACCACATCATCATACAGCGGTGCAACGGGAATATTATGCTCAATGCCGGTATGCCCATCGGCAATCATGCTCATATTGTGCTGAAAATGAGATCCGCCTTCCGGCACAACCATCATGCCCAGTTCACGTGCTGCGTTTATTACCTGCTGTCGCTGGTCTCTGCGCGGCTGGTTGTAACTTTTTACACTGAACGCGCCGAAAGCTTTTGTACGCCTTAAGGCAGATAGCGCATCTTCATAATTATTGATCACCGCTTTAAAATCGCCTTCCGCGCCGTATAAAATAATTCCTGTTGAAAAAATTCTCGGGCCAACCATTTTACCGCTGCGCACCATTTCACTTTGCGAGAAAACCATTTCTGTGTTGGAAGAAGGATCGTGCGTGGTGGTAACGCCATAGGCCAGGTTAGCATAGTAGCTCCATTGTTTTTGCGGACTCAAACCATAGCGGAAAGTTCCCAGGTGCGCGTGTACATCTACCATGCCCGGCATAATGGTTTTGCCTTTTGCATCAATTATTTTAGCTTCTTTCGGGATGGTAACCTCGCCAGATTTGCCTACTGAAACGATGCGGTTGCCGTTAACTACAAGCGTACCGTTCTCAATCACTTCATCGCCTTTCATGGTAATAATACGCGCGTTGGTGAAAGCAACAATTCCGCCCGGTTTATCTGATTTTAACTGTAACCCGATTTTAATGCCTGTGGTATCCAGCGGAGGAATGCTATCGGCAGAACCTTCCAGGAAAGTGAACCGCTTTGTTATTTCATTTGTAAAATATTCATCGCCAAGCGTCCAATGCAGCTTTTTGTTATCTGCGCTCCAATGAATGTTTATGCCTGCATCTCGGCTTACCTGGCTTACAGGAATTGTTTTGATGCTGCCGCTGAGGTCAACCGGTTTTCCTGTTTGCGCGAAAGGAGCAATATAAACCTTGAATAACTCGTTGAAAGCTACCCACTTGTTATCGCTGCTCAGTACAAAACGGTTGGCGTATTTGCTGGTGAAATGTGTGCGTTCATCTTTTCCATATAAGTCAACGCTTTTAAATGCTTTGTCTAATGATCCGAAAAGGTAACCGCCGGTCTGGTAATAAATGCGCTTGCCATCTTTGCTGAACTGTGGAAATTCGCCTTCGCTGCTCACCAGCCTGCCTTCGCCGCCGGTTGCAGGAACTACATAAATACCGGTTTCTGTACTGTAAGAAAATCCCTGGTGATCGTTACCTTCTTCTTTTACAAAAACGATCCATTTTCCATCGGCAGAATAGCTCGGTGTACGGTAAATGCCTTTCGATAAGGTTATTCGCTGGGCTTTACCGCCTTTCAGGTTCAATTTCATCACCGCGCCGTAATTCGCATCGTTCCAGCTTACATAAACTATTTCCTTGCCATCAGTCGAAAAGCTTGGCTCAAATTCAAGGTCGGTGCTTTGGGTAAGCCTAACCGGTTTGCCATCGGGCAGCTGCTTTTTCCAAAGATGGCCTACCGCGTTAAAAATAAGTGTTTTACCATCGGGCGAAGTAACGGCATTGCGGATGGTTTTTACCGTAAATTCATCGGGCGCAACGGGCTGTTTCGTTTTAACCGCATCGTATATTTTGTGCTTTACACTAACCTTAAAAGGAATTTCATCGGCTTTCCTGGTTTCTGTATTGATCTTCCACAATTTACCTTTCGCCCAAATAATGATATGCTTGTTATCGGGCAGCCAGTTGAAGTTGGTATATACGCCAAACAGCGCCCAGGCTTCCTGCTGGTCTTTGCTCAGTTCGGTATAAACCGGCCATTCTTCAGCGCTTTTCAGGTCGTAAATAAACAGTACCGATTTTTCGCGCACACGGCGTACAAAAGCCAGTTTTTTACCATCGCGCGAAATTTGTGGCCTGGCAGCGCCGCCCGGGCCTTTTACCACGGTTTCGGTTTTTCCTGTTTCCCTGTCGAATCGCTTGATGGCGTAAATCTCCTTGTTCGGGTCTTTGTTATACTGGAAATAGCCGCCGGGATACATATCTTCACTATAGTAAATATACCTTCCGTCCGGAGAAATGCATGGCTCGCCGATATCCTGCTGGTCGTTCTTCTTCTTCACCAGCTGAAAGCCATCACCACCGGTTTTGTGGTACATCCATATTTCGCCCGCACCGGCAGAACGTGTGTTTGTAAAATGTTTCCTCGCCAGGAAATAATCACCATCGGGCGACCAAACCGCGTTATTCAGCAGGCGGAAAGTTTCTTTTGTAACCTGCTTTTCATCGCTGCCATCGCGGTTCATTGTCCATATATTATCGCCGCCGCCGGCATCGCTGGTAAAGCTAATTTTTTTACCATTGGGGCTGTAGCGAGGCTGCACTTCCCAGGCCATACCGCTGCGCAATATTTTCGCCTCGCCGCCGGTAACGGGAATGGTAAAAATATCGCCCAGCATATCAAAAACGATCTCCTTGCCATCAGGACTTACATCCAGGTTCATCCAGGTTCCTTCCGAAGTATTTATTTCAACTTGTTTATATGTACCGGGCGGGTTGTTTACATCCCATTTTTTGTCATCTTTTTTCTGTGCCGATAGGCTTGTGGCGAGGCATAAAAATCCGGTCAGCAAAATATTTCGTTGAAGCATGTTTCTTAAATGGTGAATTGTAAATGAATTTGATGCTGTGTTTACAAAGATACAAAAAGCAACAGGAGAGGAGCTGTTAAAATTTCTTAAAGCTGCTGAATTAAAGGCTGAAACTTATTATACTTTCTTGCAGCAGTTCTTAATGAGTTGTATTTCCTGACAATGGCACGCGTAAATTCGCGCGCCAGCAACACATTTCAGTCAATTTTTCTATTAATGGAAATAAGCGTGCAGCTGGCGTGCGTATTTACGCGTGCCCCTACTTTTCTTTTAGTATATAATTTCATTCGAAATAGTTTTAAAGCGCTGAAATACAGATGATAAATTTTCGAGTTCACGTTAATTAACTTTTCTTATTATTTTACAATGCTTTAATCCTGATATTTTTTTATCTTGCCGCATAATGCGAGAAGTACAATTTATAAAGCAAAACAGCGATTTATGGAAAGCTTTTGAAGGCTTGCTGAACACTGGTGCTGAGGCGGATCCTGATTTGCTGGCCCAGAAGTTCGTACGCATACAGGACGATCTATCCTACGCAAGAACTTTTTATCCTAAAAGCGCAACAACAAGGTATCTTAACGAGCTGGTAAGCAGCGCATACCAGAAGATATATAAAAATAAACGTGAAAAATCGAGCAGGTTCATAACATTCTGGCAATATGAAGTTCCACAGGCAGCTTTTGAGCTGCGGAAGCCATTCCTGTATTCATTCTTAATATTCAGCATATCAATAGCTTTAGGCGCATTATCATTATCTAAAGATGATACTTTCGCTCGGTTGGTACTGGGAGATGGCTATATAAACATGACCATGGAGAACATACGCAATGGCGACCCAATGGGTGTTTATAAAGATATGGAGCCGCTCTTTATGTTTATTATGATTGCCGTAAACAATCTTTATGTGGCTTTAAAATGCTTTGCGTTTGGTATTGCTTTTTCGGTAGGCAGCGCTTATATGCTTTTTACCAATGGCGTTATGCTTGGCGTTTTCCAGTATTTTTTCCATATGCAAGGTTTGTTTGTGCAATCGGCTTTAACCATCTGGATTCATGGTACGCTTGAAATTTGCGCGATAATTTTAGCAGGCGGCGCTGGGCTTGCGTTAGGTAACAGTATTTTATTTCCGAAAACCTATTCAAGATTATATTCACTTACAAAAGCTACCAAAAACGGTATAAAAATAATTATTAGCCTTTTCCCGGTGTTTATTACAGCAGCTTTCCTGGAAGGTTTTGTTACACGGCATACCGAAATGCCGGTTTGGCTAAGCTTGTTAATTATTGGTTCATCTTTAGGCTTTATAGTTTTCTATTATATTTATTTACCTCAAAAATTACAAAATCACAAAAATGCAGGCGGCACAAATATTTGAAATAAGAAAGAAGCGGGATTTTGGCGCGGTAGTGGGCGATACTTTTGTCTATTTCAGGAAGCACTTTAAGCCGCTGTTAAGAGCTAATATAATTATTGCCGGGCCGTTTATGTTGCTGGCCGCTATTTACACAAGCCTCGCCCAGGTGAATATCTTCGAAATGCGGACAGATTCATCATATTTTTCAACAGTAATGCTAAACAGCATAATAAGTAATTTATTTATGATGCTTGCCATGGTGCTTGTAATTGCCGTGGTGCATGCTTATGTTAAAATAGATTTAAACGGTATTAATAATAATGAAGAAATAAGAACTGAAACAGTTTGGCAGGGAGTAAAGACAGGAATTTGGAAAAGCCTGGGAATCATATTGTTATGGGTAGTTTGTTTCGCTTTGCTGGCCGCTGCATTCGGGCTGGTTTTTTACACTTTGGGCGCCGTTTTCTTTGGCTTTATGATATTTATAAGCATTTTTTTCCTGATCTATCTTTTCTTTCGGTTTTCTTTTGTTTTTCCGGCCGGCCTGTTAGATGATTATTCGGTATTGGATAGTTTTACAAGATCTTGGCAAATATCATACGGCTATTTCTGGAACAATTTCGGTATTGGTATATTATTCAGTATTTTAATTGCTATGGTTAGCGGATTTGCGGCCATCCCGTCAACAATTTTTACTGTGGTTTCGGCCATGCATGGCGCGGATGCCGAAGTAAATCCCATCTGGAAATTTATTGTTATTGCCATACAAACTGTAGGTACTTTCGTTGCGCTATTAGGATATATTTTGCCTTATCTCGCATACATCCTGCAATATTACAGCGCGGTAGAAAAAGCTGAAGGAACAGGCCTGCTGCAACGCATAGAAAACTTAACTTTATCCACTGAAGACAAGCATAACTGGGGTGAAGAAACCTATTGATTTCCTGTATAACTTCCGAAAATTAACTAAACTAAAATCTGGGTGGTACCTAAGTATTTTCCTGCTTTTGCATATATGCATAACGCCAAAAATGCTTTATGCACAGCAGGTGCACCAGGTTGTTGAAGTTCAGCGGATACCAAGTGAAGAATCGATAAACAAATACCGGCAGAACCCTGCTTTTGATTATGCTGAAAAAGCGCACGGGCCAACTTTGTGGGAACGAATTTTACGCGCCATTATTCGTTTCTTCCGAATTAAGCCCGATTCATATGCAGAAACTTTCCTTACGAGAGACATTTGGTACATTTTGTTTGTGATTGTTTTAGCTGCAACCATTTATACTTTCTTTAAGTCGGAAATTCATGGCCTGTTCTATAAATCTCCATCAGCAACTGTCGAAATGCATGTGCTGGAAGAAGATATTCACAGCCTGAATTTCGATACACAGATAAATGATGCGGTACAGAAGAAAAATTTCCGCTACGCTATAAGGTTGTATTACCTGCAGAACCTGAAGGAGTTGAACGACCGTGGACTGATAAGCTGGAAAGGCCACAAAACCAATTACGATTATTTGCAGGAGCTTAACGGCAAGCCGCTGTTTAATTCGTTCTCGGGCATTACGCAGCTTTTTAACTGGATCTGGTATGGCGATTTTTCTTTAAGTGAAGAAGAATTCGGGCAGTTCAAAACAGAGTTTATCCAGTTCAGCAACCAGTTAAAAACGCGCGCATGAAAAAATACTGGCTGTATATAACTGTCCTCGTGCTGATTTTTTCAGTAGCAATGTACATAAATTCCCAGGCGCCAAGGGAGCTCGACTGGCGGCCAACTTTTGCGCGCGCCGATAAAATACCATACGGTACTTATATTCTTTATGATCTTTTGCCTGAAGCTTTTCCAGGTAAAGAAATTGATATTGTAAGTGCGCCTTTTTATGAGCTGCTGGAAGAAAATTATAAGAACCACAACCTTATAATTATCAATGGCGAATTTGCGCCCGATAAATTTGAAACAGAAAAACTGCTTGATTTTGCCGCTGCCGGAAACCATGTATTTATTGCAGCAGAAAATATATACGGCACCTTTGCCGATACTTTTCACCTGGAAACCCGGGGATATTATGATAACGATGAAGTTATCCTGAACAGGCATGATACAGTTCCGGTTGGTTTCAGTAACGAATCTCTTAAAAGCGATTACAAATTCGAGGCGAAGCTCGCCAGCTATCATTTAAAACCCGATACTGCGAAACACTGGGATATACAGAATGTTAGAATTATTGGAAGCTATTATAAGCAACACCCCAACTTTATCCGCATTCCGTTCGGCGATGGTTCTTTCTATATCAATTCAACACCCAAAGCATTCAGTAACTTTACCATGCGCGATTCGCAAAACTGGAGCTACGCATTTAAATGTTTAAGCCATTTGCCTCTGAAAAATATTTTGTGGGATGAGCAGTATAAAGGCAGCAGTATTCAGCGCTCGCAATTGAGTTTTATCCTTTCACAAAAACCGCTTCGCTGGGCATATTATATATTAATTACCACTTTGCTTTTATATATTTTTTTTGAAGGTAAAAGGCGGCAAAAAATTATACCGGTTTTAGAACCGCTGAAAAATACTTCTGTGGAATTTGCCGATACTGTTGGCCGCTTATATTATCAGACACATAACCACAAAAGCCTGGCACTAAAGAAAATAAATATTCTTTATGATTTTCTGCATACTAAACTTTATATAAAGCCCGGCCCGATTGATGAAGCATTTAAAAAGCAGGTTCAGCAGAAATCAAACATGAGCGATGAAGAAACCAAAGCATTTTTCGACCAGATCATATATGCGCAAAACGCTTCAAACTACACCGAAGCGCATTTAAAAACACTGAATAAAACAATTGAGGAGTTTTATAAAAAATTCTAAACCAATTACGAATGAACGTAGCCCTGAAAGGGCGAAATATACCAGCACAGGGTAAAACCCTGTGAAAACGAAATATGGAATTTTACAATTTTACAATGTTTCAATTTTACAATTAACCAAATGGAAACCGAAGAAAAATTTACCAGCAGGATAGACCTCAGCGATATAAATGAAGCTGTACAAAATATACGCACGGAAATAAATAAAGTAATTGTCGGACAGCCGGATATGCTCGATCTTTTGATCGCCGCAATCTTGTGCGATGGGCATGTTTTGATTGAAGGTGTTCCCGGTTTGGCTAAAACACTTACCGCAAAACTGCTCGCCAAAACATTGCAAACCGGATTTTCGCGCATTCAATTCACGCCCGATCTTATGCCGAGCGATGTACTGGGAACTTCTGTTTTCAACACCAAAGCAGGCGATTTTGAATTCCGCAGAGGCCCGATTTTCAGCAACCTGGTTCTGGTAGATGAAATAAACCGCGCACCTGCAAAAACACAGTCCGCGCTTTTCGAAGTAATGGAAGAGCGGCAAGCAACTGTTGATGGTATAACGTATGCTATGGCGCCGCCGTTTATGATCATTGCCACGCAAAATCCTGTGGAACATGAAGGAACTTACCGTTTACCTGAAGCGCAATTAGACCGTTTTCTATTCAAGATTGAAGTTATTTATCCAACGCTGGAGCAGGAAGTTTCTATCTTACAAGGCCATCATTTACTGACCGATAAAAAAGAATTTTCGGATATTAAAACAGTTATAAAAGGAGAGGAGATTGTCGGCTTCAGGCAGAAAGTGAGGCAGGTTCACGTAGAGCAACACCTTATCACATACATTGCGCAGATCGTAAACCGCACCCGCAGCCATAATGCCATTTACCTTGGCGCTTCTCCGCGCGCTTCCATAGCGCTAATGCAAGGTTCGAAAGCACTGGCAGCCATGCAGGGAAGAGATTTTGTAATGCCGGAAGATATTAAACGCATTTGCCGGCCGGTGCTTGCGCATCGTATCATCATCTCTCCAGAAAAAGAAATGGAAGGCAGCACGGCAGCAGAAGTAATTAAGCAACTGGTAGAAACTATTGAGATACCAAGGTAAGTGAATTTTATCCGCGCTTTATATCTCACGCACAGGCTTTACGCTGTGATGCTCGTATGCGTGGTGCTGTTTATTACAGGTTATTTTGTGTCGCCGGTTTTCCTGGTTGCGCAGATATTTTTCGCATTCGCACTGATGCTTTTTCTGATTGATGTTTTGCTTATTTTCGGCAGGGAAAAAGGTATTGAAGCGCAAAGGATCATGGCCGATAAATTCAGCAATGGCGATGATAATCCGGTAATCATTTCCATCCGCAGCAGATATCCGTATGCTGTAAATGCAATGATCATTGATGAAGCGCCCGATATTTTCCAGCTCAGGAATATCAATTACAATGTAGAAGTAATTCCGGGCAAGGAAAAGCTGGTGCAATATAATTTACGTCCTGTTAAACGCGGCGAATACATTTTCGGCAGGCTGAATATTTATATCTCCATGCCAATCGCTTTCGTGCGTAAGCGCTATATATTCGAGCAGGGAAAAATGGTTAAGGTTTACCCAAGTTACCTGCAAATGCGCAAGTACGAGCTCATGGCTATCAGTAACAGGCTTACGGAAGCAGGAATAAAAAAGATCCGCAAAATTGGCCGCACCATGGAATTCGACCAGGTAAAGGATTATGTTGCCGGAGATGATATACGAACTTTGAACTGGAAGGCTACGGCGCGCAAAGGCGATCTGATGGTAAACCAGTACCAGGACGAAAAATCGCAGCAGGTTTATTGTATTATAGAGAAAGGCCGTGTAATGCAGATGCCTTTCGAAGGTTTAAGCCTGCTTGATTACGCCATCAATACCAGTCTTGTAATCAGCAATATAGCGCATTTAAAGCACGATAAGCCCGGTATTCTTACGTTCAGTGAAAAATTTGGTTCTTTTGTTCCCGCAGAGCGTCGCGGCATGCAGATGCAAAAGATATTGGAGGTGCTTTATAACCAGAAAACGCGATACCTGGAAAGTGATTACGAGAAACTTTTTGTGTTTATTAAGCGAAGAATTACCCAGCGCAGCCTTTTATTATTTTTCACCAACTTCGAAACATTATCTTCTTTAAAAAGGCAATTGCCATTCTTCCAGAGCCTGGCTAAAAATCACCTGCTTGTTGTTGTGTTTTTCGAAAATACCGAATTACGAACACTTACAGAAAAGGAAGCATTTTCGACAGAAGCTATATATGTAAAAACGGTTGCGGAAGGCTTCGCGCTGGAGAAACGCCAGATTGTAAAAGAGCTGAACCGACACGGAATTCATGCTATTCTTTCCGCGCCTAAAAACCTAAGTGTAAATACAATAAATAAATATCTTGAATTGAAGGCTAGAGGGCAATTCTAAAAAATAGAGGCGGAATAAGTTAAATATTCCGCCTCTAAGCATTTTTCAATTTTGCTTTATATGTTATCCGGCGACTCAGTTCAGTTGTTTTTTCAACTTTTCTTCTTCTGCCATGCGGTAATCTAATAACCTGCTGTAATTTCTTGCTTTCTTGTTGCCATATTCCGCATAAGCGCGCTGCGCCCATTTTTTAGCTGCATTCAGGTCGCCTAAAACTTCATGCGCAATGGCAATATCGTAACACAAACGGCCGGCCTCTTTTTTCTGAGCATTGCTTAAACCGTACTCCCAGCTTTCAATGGCTTGTTTCCAGTTGTTGACCTCCGCATGGCGAGCGCCTTCATTCAACATTTCCGATTTTTTAGATTTTGCGTAAAACTCGCGGGAAATATAAGTTGGCATTGGTGCTATTTTGTGCGCGTAAATATTTCCGGCCATTCGGCTTACATATTTTGTTGCTTCAGATTTTGCAATTAAATGCGCCATGGCATCCAGCACAGTTGTTCCGCCTGCCTGCCAGGTATGGCTCTGCGAAAAAGTCTGCTGATCTACAATAGTCCTGGCTTTCGGATCGTACAAACGGAAGCCAATTTTTACATTGCCGACGCCTTGCGCGTAAAATTCTTCAACTTCAATTTCCTTCTTTAAGCCGTTTGCGTCATCTACTTTTTTCTTTACTTTTCGCTTGCCATCGGTTACAATAAAATCGGTATCAAAAACCTCTACAGCTACAACTGCATCGGTTCCGTATCGCGCGCAAAGTTCTTCAATTTGTTTCCAGTTCAGCGGCTCGGGCAATGCGGCTGTAATGCTGTTGCCAACCATAATTTCAGTAGCGGTTTTTACCTTAAATCGTGGCGAATTTAATAAGGAAGATTGCAATGCACTCATCGTTTCCTGTAAACCAGCACGGTCCTGCCCGGGAAGCTCACCTGTTAAAACGCCTTCTAAGATATTTACGGCTTCCTTATTGAATTTTGTACGATCAACCAGCAAAAGTGTTTGTACATAAGTTGGGAAAGTAATTTCTGCCGGCCGCATGGCACTTAGCGTTACCTGTTTCATACTGCATGCCGTAGCCAGTGAAAGCAGTAAAAGCAGAGTTAAAATTTTTGGGGTGTAGATTTTTTTCATAAGCTTGGTTTTTCGGTTTAAAGTTAAAGCATAATTTTAATTTGAAGCATTTTTCAGCATTAGCCTATATGTAAGATTTCTTCTGAAAATGCTTAATAATTTTTGATTTACAGATTGTGTGCCAAGTGGAACTTTTTATAATTTATACTTAAAAGAAAGGCACAAAAAAAGCGGGATAACCAACAGATTATCCCGCTTGAAGAATTTTTCAGCCTTAGTATATATGTAAATTATGTTGCCGATATTTTAACAGAAGTCATGGTAAACGCACCCAATACAGCTTTATCGTTAAAGAAAGAAACCTGCTCATTTTTCTCTTTTAATCCAAGGGTGTATAGCAAAGGCAAATAATGATCTGGCGATGGAACTGATAATTGCACCGCTTTACCAAGCTCTTTATAAGCTGCCAGTTTCGCGTGTTCTTCCGCTTTTATCAGTTTTTTGAAAGTCTCATTTGCTTCAATAGCCCAGTCAAAACCGGTATTCTTCATTCCCCAGCTTGCCATGCCGAGATTATGTACCATGTTTCCGCTGCCTAAAATTAAAACGCCTTTTGTACGTAATATCGCAAGTTCTTTGGCTAATTGGTAATGCCATTGCGGCGGTTTTGTATAGTCTAAACTCAATTGCAGGACAGGAACGTCTGCCTTAGGGAACATATGCGTAATAATGCTCCAGCAACCATGATCCAGTCCCCAGTCATGATCTAAACCAACTTCTACAGATGTAATGGCTTTTTGTGTTTCTTTGGCAAACGCTAAACTGCCCGGCGCCGGATATTGGAATTCCTGTAATTCTTTTGGAAATCCGCCGAAATCGTGAATGGTTTTGGGTTTTTCCATGGCGGTAACGAAAGTACCTTTGGTTTCCCAGTGCGCGGAAATGCATAAAATAGCTTTTGGCTTTGGAATGGATTTACCGATATTCTGCCAGTTTTTGGTGAATTCGTTCTGCTCCAAAGCGTTCATCGGGTTTCCATGTCCCACGAAATAAACGGGCATTTTGGTTTCCTGCTTCGCGAACATCTCGCTTAGCTTGCGCAATTCCGATAAAGACGACATGGCGATTAATCCCGCAAAAGTGGTTTTTAAAAATTCCGACCTTTTCATAATTCCCCAAGCTGATTTAAGGTACAATTTACAAATTATATGTTACAACAACAATTGCTGCAGCAGAAAAAGTTTTCACGCCTTTTGTAAGTTATGTGCTATAGCCAGCCCAGCTCCGCCCTTAGTTTTTTGGTAAGCTTATTTTTATAGAATTCGTAAGATGCCAAAATGAATTCTTGCCATTCTTTTTCGCTGAACCTGTTTTCGTTGGAAACTGAAATCCACTTTGCCCTTGCCATATATGGTGCCGGAATAATATTGTTTGTGCTGATCAGCTTATCGAAATCATCATCCGTAACCTTAAACGAAACCTGAAAACCGCCTTCAAGCGCAGCAACGCAAAACATTTTTCCACCCACGCAAAAACAAAGGTCTGCACCCCATTTCACATCTTCCGTAACGGCAGGCAAAGCCAGGCAAAAGCTTCTTAGTTCTTCCAGATTCATGATTAAACTATTTTCTGATAAAAGTATATATTAGGTAAGTTAAGCCAAAAAATGCACTAACTAAAAATACTAAGAGAAGCAAGCTCCACAAAATATCTAAGCCGGTTTGCTCGTAATCCGGATTATCTTTTTTAAGCTGGGCGAAGTTTTTTTGGCCTTTATTTTTTAACCACAACCAAATTAATCCTGTCCAAGCCCAAAGCATTTTTCAGCTACCTTATATATAGAATTTTATAGATCATTTCCTTGGTCAGTTCTTCTTCATCTGTCCCTGTATCATCAACACCTTTAAAGCGCAGATCATACGTTTGCAAAATATTCATGATTTTTGGTAAAGCGCCGCCGAAAGTTTTTACAGCTGCATCAATATCTTTTCCGCTCCAGGCGTTAATGCCGAGTTCCGATTTTGCTTCGTTGGGTTTTACAGATAGGGCAACCGCTGTAGCTTTAGAGAAAAAACCGTACAGCAAACCAACAATCATCGGCAGCGGATTTTCCTTTTTTGTCTGCGCAAGGTAATTTACGAGTTTAGTAGTTCTGATTGTATCTCGATTGGCCAATGCGCTTTGCAATTCCCAGACTTTATACTCTCTGGTTTCCGCAACATTCGCTTCTATATCTTTTTCGTTGATGGTTGCGCCTTTGTCTTTCGCAATGGCCATCTTGTCTAATCCATTCGATAATTTTTCCAGGTCGGCGCCAACAAAATCGGCCATCATCTGCGCGGCTGGATTGGTAATTTTCAACCCTTTATTCTGCAGGTAATTTTTTACCCAATCCGCCACTTTATTTTCAGCCAAAGGTTTCGATTCAAAAACTACTGCATTTTTATCGAGCACTTTGTTAATTTTCAGCCTTTTATCCAGCGTTTTGTATTTGTGGCAAAGTACCAAAATAGTACTTTGTACAGGCTTGTTGAAATAAGGTTCCAACGCATCGAAATTCTTCAGCAACTGTGCTTCTTTTACAATAACAACCTGGTGGGAAGCCATCATCGGGTAGCGGCTACAGGCATTTATTATTGTATAAACATCAACATCGCGACCATACAAAACCACCTGGTTGAAACCTTTTTCGGCTTCGGAGAGCGCGTTTCTCTCAATATAGTCGGATATTTGGTCGATGAAAAAAGGCTCGGAGCCATGCAAAAAGTAAACCGGCGCGAATTTTCTATCCTGTAAAGATTGTTGTAATTTCTCGAATGTAACAGAAGCCATATATAGGAGACGCTAAAAATGCTTGCGCTGAACTTACCGCAATACGAGTACAAAATACGGAAAAAAGAAGGTCGCCTGGAAATTTATGATCCCATTCGTAAAAAATTTCTTTTGCTTACGCCGGAAGAATGGGTTCGCCAGCATTTCCTTCATTTTTTAACCGTTCATTTACAGGTTCCTGCGATGTTGGTAAAACTGGAAAGTCGCCACGAATATAATTCATTGGCTAAACGCTGTGATATTGAGGTTTTTTCTCCAGATCTTAAGCCTTTGTTGCTCGTTGAATGCAAGGCTACTCATGTGGCACTGGGTGAAAAAAGTTTGCTTCAGATTGCCTGTTATAATGCTAATTTGCAGGTTCCGTTTTTGGCGATTACGAATGGAATTGTACACGATTTTTATAGGAAAGTTGATAATGGTTACAGGCAGATTTTAGAGTTGCCGGTTTATGGTGAGATGGTTGTTTAATTCCTGATGAGCTGATAAGTTTGTTTTGTGTTTCAACTGTTTGCTTTGGTACTTTTGTCTTAACACAAAAGTACCAAAAAGTCAAGGCTGTAAAAATTTTGCTAAAAATCAATTAAAAGAAAGCATTTATTCACCCGTAAAAGGAGCCGCCAGCTCACTCATCTGTTATTGTTATGCAGCGTTGGCTCGCCTTTTACTGAGTAAGTTCTATTGAGTTCATTTCAATTATAGCTTTTCAACTCACTAACATAACAATGCTTTTAACTGATTTTCTTAACGCAAAATCTTTAAGGCCAGTCCCAAATACAATGAATTTATGCAATAGTTTTTAATGATATAATGTCTCAAAGTATTTTTCAAACTTCACATATATGGAAAATTATTTGCTCATTTACTCTATTACTCAATTACTCATTTCACAAAGGACCGGCATCAGAGAAAATGAGACTTGAGAAAAGCTGAATGAAGCGACCCGTAAGGGGAAACAAAAAACTGTTTGAGCCAAACGCAATCGAGCAATATTTGAAAAACTAACATGGCGAGTTTTTTTTGTTTAGCTTCATGCAGTTTTTCGATAGCGCATTTTATCGAAAGCCTTGATTTTTGCTCCACTTTGTATCAAGACAAAGTGGAAAAAGAAAATAGTTGAAATCCAAAAGTCGACCTATCAAAGCGCAAAATCATAAAAATAAAAAAGCATTTTCCATATATCAACTATACGAAAAATGCTTTCAGAATATATTTAATAAGTAAACTATTTCTTCTCTTCCCGCTTCTTTATTTCATCTCTAATCTTTGCAGCGAGAATATAATTTTCGTCATCTATAGCTTCCTCAAGCATTTTCTCCAGTTCATCTTTATCGTAAGTAGTCAAGCTGCCTTCAGAAGATTTTTTAGTTTTTTCTGTAGAAGTAGATGCGGAAGTAGAAGTTGCTTCAGATGCTTTTGTAGGTGCGCCGCCTTCCATATCGCTGAGGATAATTCCGGCTTCCTGCATGATGGGTTCGTATGTGTAGATAGGGCATTTGAAACGCAAAGCAAGCGCGATGGCATCAGAAGTTCGTGCATCAATTTCATGCTCTTCTGTGCCGTTGCTGCATATAAGGCTGGCATAAAAAACACCTTCGTGCAGGCGATGAATAAGTATTTCCGTAATGGTAATATTATAAGCGCTGGCGAAAGACTTTATTAAATCGTGCGTCATGGGCCTAACGGGCGCAATACGCTCAATTTCAATGGCTATGGCCTGCGCTTCGAAAGCACCGATTATTACGGGAAGTTTACGCGGACCGTCAACTTCTTCCAATATCAAAGTATAAGATGTATTGGTATGACCCGAAGAAATACCCAGAATCTGTAATTGAATTTTATCCATCGCTACGTTTCCGAACTCGTTTCTAGTTCTTTATTTTTTTAGCCGCTTCAATCAGTTTAGGCAATACTTCCAAAGCATCGCCCACAATTCCGTAATCGGCTGCCTTAAAGAACGGAGCTTCAGGATCTTTGTTTATGGCAACTATCACTTTGCTAGAACTTACGCCCGCCAAATGCTGGATAGCACCGGAAATTCCCACTGCAATGTAGAGATCAGGGCTAATAGTTAAACCTGTCTGGCCAACATGTTCACTGTGCGGCCTCCAGTCAACATCGCTAACAGGTTTAGAGCAAGCGGTTGCAGCGCCAAGAATATCAGCTAATTCCTCAATTAAATGCCAGTTTTCAGGACCTTTCATTCCACGTCCACCAGAAACTACAATCTCCGCTTCAGGTAATGATATTTTGCCTTTTTCGCGCTTGGTTTCGAGGACTTTTACCAAGAAATCTGCATCGCTCAGGTTCGCATTGAAATCTTCCGCGTTGGCAGAAATATTATGTTCGGTAACGTGGTAAGAGTTGATGCTGATGGTAACGATTTTTACGTTAGACTTTATATTGAAGAAGGCGAATCCTTTTCCTGAATAAACCGATTTCTTTACGGTGAACCCATTAGAAACATCGGGCAAACCCAAAACACCTGTAACCAAACCAGCTTTTATACGAGCCGCTAAACGAGATGCAAGAGATTTTCCGTTGAAAGTGGAGCTCATGACAACCAGTTGCGCGCCGGCTTTATCTACCACCTGCTGCGCCACGCTTGTATAAGCCTGCACATTGAAATCCTTCAGTTTATCATTCTTTACGTGAAGCACTTTCGCCGCCCCGTATTTACCGAGTTTTCCCAGCTCATCGGCACTTGCGTTGCCAATTACAAGAGCGGTAACATCGGTATTTAAAAGTTTAGCTGCATCAAAAGCATACGTTAATGCCTCATATACAGGTTTATGGAATTTTTCTTCTATACTTTCTGCAAAAACTAAAACAGACATTTCGTTAGAGTTATGTGTTGGGTTAGGAATAATTAAAAATTAAAAATTAAAAATTAAAAATGAGAAGGTTTCCATATATAAGATTTTGAAAAAATGCTTTTGGCTTTACCAATTATTTGAAGATGAAATTCAACGCGTATTTTTTGGTAAGTCAAAGGCATTTTTAATTCTTCATTTTTAATTTTTAATTGAATTATATCACTTTTACTTCGTTATGAAGGATATCGATAAGCGTTCCGGCTTCGGCAGCATCGATCATTTTTACGCTGGTTTTTTTCACCGGCGGTTCGAAGGTTACTACTTCTGTAAGTGCTTCAACATTAGCTGCTTCTACGGTTTTGATTGGCTTAGTGCGTGAAGTCATAATGCCGCGCATGTTCGGGATACGAGGCTCAGCCAGTTCTTTTGTAGCGCTGAGAACAACCGGCGTGTTTACTTCCACAGTTTCTTCGCCGCCATCTATAAAACGCTTGATGGTTGCTTTTCCGCCATTGAATTGGATATCAATTGTAAAACCTACGGAAGGAATTCCCATGATCTCACCAAGCATATCGCAAACCATATTTCCGTTGAAGTCTATAGATTCGCGGCCGGTAATAATAAGGTCGAAAGTTTGTCCCTGAACGGCATTCGCTATTTGCTGTGCCACATAATACGCTTCTTTGGCTTCCGCATTTACAAGCACGGCTTCATCGGCGCCAATAGCCAGGCAGCGGCGCAAAATTGGCTCCGCGCTGTTATCGCCCACATGAATAACCGTTAAATGGCCGTTGGTTTTCTCCTTGATGTCCATTGCGCGCGCCAGACCATGGTCGTCGTAAGGGTTCAGGATATATTGTACGTTGGCTGGATCGAGCGATTTTTTATCGGCAGTGAAATTTATTTTTGTAGTCGTATCCGGCGTTTTGCTGGCACACAATAAAATTTTCATGCTATATAGAGGTTAAATTTTTATAATTTGCCGCAAAGCTAAGAAAAAACATGCAAAACAACAGGTTAAATCAACTGCTCATTATGCTCGAAAAGTCGCCAGCCGACCCATTTCTTATTTATGCCACGGGTTTCGAGTACCAGCAGGCCGGAAATGCGGATGAAGCTTTTGCGTATTACAACCGTTTATTGACAGATTTCCCCAAATATTTGCCCACATATTACCAAACCGGCATGCTTTTGTTCGAAACCGGAAAATTTGATGAAGCGCTGGAAGTTTTGAATAAAGGTATTTCGCTGGCAATGGAACTTAAGGAAATGAAAACTTTGCGGGAGTTAAGAGAGGCGGTTAATTTGGTGGAGGAGGAAATGTGAGAATTAAAAAAATATTCGTAGTCTTGCTTAATTTTATGATTATGAGAAATTTTATATTATTGACAATATTTTTTCAGCTACTAATTTCTTGCAAAAAAGATGAGCCAACTGTTGAAAATAATGATAAAAATTGGAAATATGCAAAATCGATTGAAGGTTTTGGTTTCAATGGTGAAATAACAACAGATAAAGATGGGTTTATCTATGTAGCCGCTCCAACTGACAACAATCAAATTTCAGTAGGGAAATTTACAAATGATGGAAACTTAGTTTGGCAAAAAGGTTATCAAAGAATTGATAGAACTGGAATATTTACAATTATTACAGATGATTTTGGATCAATATATATTAGTGGAGGGGATAAAACGAATGGTAATTTTATACTTAAATTAAATTCAACAGGTGATTTAGTTTGGGAAAAATCAGATTTAAATAAAAAAGGTATTTACGGTAGTGCTATCTATATATCAAATAATTCTTTACTTCATACCGGACAAATTGAAGAAGTTGGATATTTTGACACTATAAAGGTTGTTGCTGAAGGAGCTTTTCTTGCAAGTTATAATCTTGAAGGCAAAGTGAATTGGGTTAAAACTTATGATGACGGAATTTTGGGAACAGGAACCTCTGTTACAAGTGACAAAAGCGGTAATATACTTATTGGCGGTTTAACAGATGGATTATTCTATTTTAAAACGAACCACCTAGGCAATAAAATTTGGGAATTAAAGGCCCCAACAAATCATCTAGCTGATCTTACTACAAAAATAGCAATTGATAAGAATGGTAATATATATTCAATTGGCATTTTCTCAAAATCAATTTCATTTGGTTCAACAACTCTTATTCCAGATAACAGTGGTTTTGATATTTATATTACAAAAATAAATTTTGGCGGAAGCTTCGAATGGGCTAAACAAATTCATACATATGCTTATAATTTGGACGACCATAATGTAAGTGTTGATGAACAAGGATATATTTATATTGCAGGAATGGCTTTTAAAAATTTGAATTATGATGGCCAAGATATTTATGCTGGCGAAACCCAAGGTTCATACATTATAAAGTTAGATGAAAGCGGAAAACTGATTTGGCACGATGGAACATTTTATAAAAGTACCTTCGATGGAAATGGTGTAATTTGCGATTTAACAATTGATAAAAATAGTGATTTGATTTTCCTAGGGAATTATGAAAAAGGAGTTTCTTTTGGGAATGAGTTGGATTTAAATACTGGTAAAAATGCAGCTTTTATAGCCAAAAGAAAACGAGAATAAAAAAGCCGAAGCAAAAACGCCGGCTTTCCATATATAAATGTCTCAAAAAATGCTTTGAACTATGATTTTAAATGATGAAATGAGAACTATGATTTTTTAGCGCATCGAAATCATAGTTTATCTAAGAATCAATATTAATCAAAGTTCAAACTTTAATTTCTCCTTCGTACAATTCGCTTAACGGGAAAATCAAATCAAAATCATTCCAGTTCAAGTTTCCATTCTGAATTCTAAAACCTGCGAATATTTTCTCGTCGAGATATTTTTTTAATGCCGGGTGATTTTGTTTTTCCAGGAAAGCGTTGAAGTTTACATTTTTTTCTGTGCCATCGCTAAATTGAATTTTAATACAGAAATTTCCTGTGTAAACAGCATCAATAATTTTAACTACATGAATTTCCATATATCAATTACCCGAAAAATGCTTTGAATTCTTAAAATTTTATGGAAAGTTCTAATTTCCCGCCAAAACCTTGTTCCACAATCTTTTGCAATGTAGAAATCCGAACATCTTTTAAGTTGTTTTCAATCCGTGAAATATAAGCTTTGTTTGTTCCGCAAAGTGCAGCGAGTTCTTCCTGCGTTAAACCTTTTTCAATGCGCGCTTCGTGAATTAATGTGCCGAGTTTGAATAATTCATAGCCTTTCTCCAGCTTTTCGCGTTTTTCTGTTCCGCGTTTGCCATATTGTTCGTCTTTAAATTGGCTAAGTGATTTTATATTAGATTTTGTCGCGCTCATTTTTTATTTTGTTTTAACGTTAAAATATTCAAATTTAATTTTTATAGCTTTTTCGATTTCCTTAGTTGGAGTTTTTTGTGTTTTCTTCTGGAATCCATTTGCTAAAACAACGAGCTTTCCTTCATCAAAAAAGCAAAAAATCCTGAAAATATCGCTTCCTTGCTGAATCCTGACTTCAAATAATCCATCGGTATTTTCTAAATGCTTCAAGTATGTTTCTGGAATCTTTTCTAAATCTTCAATTAAATTTAAAGTCCAGATAATTTTGTCTTTCACTTTCTGCCGCTGCTTTCCATAGAACTTTTCAAAATAGTCCTTATAAAAAATTACAGTTCTGAATTTCTTTGCAGCCACAAAACAAAAATACAAAAGT
>DAIUCM010000063.1:0-20880 GCA_036846145.1 Bacteroidota bacterium | reverse complement strand
ACCGACAAAGATGGAAAACTTAATATGCGTTGTGATTTGCTTCTAAAATGTGATCTTTGAAATGAGACCTCTTTATAAATTACAAATTATGAAGAATTTAGGGCGAAATTTCAAGCATGAAAAAGATCAAAAAATTGCCTCGAAAAATAGTTCCGGGGCAATTTTTATTTTCTAAAATAAGGTAAGCTGTTGCGAAGTAGCAGGCAATGGCGTTTTTTCTTTGCCATAAAATAATTCCATCATGCCGAATTGTTTATCGGTTATGGTAAGTATGCCTATGTTGCCGTTAGGAGGTAAAGACAATCGTACACGCTTGGTGTGTACATCCGCATTTTCGCGACTGCTGCAATGGCGCAGGTAAATAGAGAACTGGAACATCTGGAAACCATCTTTCAGCAGCTTCTTGCGGAACTGCGCATATTGCTTCCGCTGTGCCTTGGTTTCCGTGGGCAGATCAAAAAGTACAAGAATCCACAATATTTTATACTCGTTTAGGCGCATTTATAATTTTACCGGCAGCTCCGGGTACAGTATTTTTTTGGCTTTCTTCTCGAAACAGGCAGCTAAACTTGCAGTTGTACGCTGAAGCGCCACCATTAAAGGGCTGCGCTGGTTTTCCATAATTACATCTACCTGCGGAAGCGTCAGCAATCGTTTTTTAGCATCCGTATCCAGCTTAAAAAGCGGACCCTGTTCTTCATCTTCCAGTACTTCGCGCACTAAAGCATCCGCAAATGGTCGGTAAGGCTCCATAATATCATCGGCCAGGCAATAAGCGTTGTACTGGTTGCGGTGATGAATTCCCAAGGTTGGCAGCAATCCGCTTCCTACTAATGATCTCGCCACACAAGCACGTAAAATAGCATAGGCGTAATTAAGCATGTTGTTTGGCGGATCACCAAAACGTTCGCGGCGGAAAGAACTATCGGAGCCAAACAAGTTTCGCCAGAAATAAGCAGCAGCGCGCGCCTCGTGGTTTTCACTGTCGCCGCTTTTTACTTCGCTGGCCCAGAATTTCATGTTCTTCGCGGAAATGCCATACTGCTCCAGCAAGGCACCCTGGTTACTTATCTTCGCCTGTATGGTTTGCTGCCAGAGCTGTTTACATAATGGTGCACTTGCGTTGATCTGCGCACGGAATTTGGCCGATTGCAGCGTATTCCCACTCAGGTTCAGGAATAATCCTGTCGGGTGATGCGTATTATCGCAGCTCACCACAGCGGCGTTGTTATCCAGCAATTTGGAAAGCAAAGCCTGTGTGATAGTAACCTGCTGATGATCCAATATCACCAGACCAATATCTTCTATGGGCACGCTAACTTCTTCACCAGTATCTGCCTTTTGCACAATCATTTGCTCGTTGCGCGTTTTTAAATAAGCCGGGTTACCGAAATATAGCGTGCGTTTGATCATAAATTCTATATCTTTAGTTCATTCCCATATATGCTTTGGCTGAAAAATGCTTTAGTCGTTCTCTCTGTATTCTATAATTTTTATGGTCCGCTTTTTCGGAAGTTTTGTCTCATCATTTTCATCTATCCCATAATTTAGGTTAATAAGCTTACGCAAATGCATTAACCTTTCTTCCGGTGATAGCGAAGCAGAATATTTTCTTTGTTCCTCTTCCTGTTCTTCGTGTGAATTATAGACTTTTAGGGTCATACTACCGTATTTTCTGCAAGTGTTGAATATATGTTATCTTCTAAAAATACTTCGCCAATTGCATTTACCTTTACCTTGATGCCTGTCATTGTTCCCAGAGCAGTTTGTATGCATCTTCCGGTTTCTTTATCTGTTAAACTTTCTCGGGGTGATGTTTCAAACTGTTGATTGAAAAAATATTTTCCTGACGTAAGTTTTCTAACACGGTAAGTATGTTGCGCTATTAAATGATATTCTTTATTCGCTATGGCATTTTGTAATTCTTCCTGTGAAAAATTAAACACGAAAATTTCATTTCGTTGCATGCTTGTTACATATTCTAAGCCATAATTTGGTAACTGGTCAAGGAAAGTTTGCGGTAATTCGCGATCAATAAGCTCTTCCCAAAGTTTAACAGTGTCTTTTATAACAACCGGTAAGCCAAATCTTTTACGCTCTACTGCATGCCAGAAAGTTACTACGTGCTCAACCAGCTTTCCATTTTCGTTGCGATAGATTGCAATGTGATGATTGCTGCCGGTTTTTACAAATTTCTCATATTCTAAATCCCACGAAGTATCTTTTACTTTTATTGACGCAATAGAACCCGGTTTTATTCCAGTAAAGCATCTTACACGTTTTAGAGGAATTTTCTTTGCTTCATTTAACCATAAAGGATTTTTTGCCAAGTCTTTATATGCCTCTTTGGGATTGTTGTTAAATGTTTCTAATCTTGCACGAATCACGTTCCTGACACCCTCATCTACTACAAACTCCAGGTCTTTCGGGCCAATATTTTCTACAGGATATTTAATAACGAATTCATCTACATAATCAATAACTTCCACTTCTGTTAAAGGCTCAGATTTCTCGCTATTCAGCCAGATTGGTTCTTTCTTCAGGTTACCAAATGCTTTAGCAAATTCATTCCCGAACTGGGAAACACGCTCAAGCAATAGTTTTTTGATCTGTGCATCTACCACTTTATCAATGCCTGTAAAGTTTTTGTCGAGCTTTACTTTCCGGGTAATTTTACGCTTAATTTTTCCATAAACACTCTCTTCACTCAGCGGGCCGCGAGGCGATACAATTCTATTCTGCACCACTTCATTCTTTCCGTTTTTCTTTATAGTCCTCTTACTGTATGAAGCTACTTTTTTTCCTGGTTTAAAGGAGATGATTATTCCTGATGTTTTCTCAATTATTTCACTTGTATTGAAAGGTTTCTGCTGTAAGAGATAATTGTCAAGCAAAGAAAACCTGCTGTCTTTTCTATCTTTTATGGCTTCAAACATTTCATCCCTGGTTTGCTGTGCGTTTAAAGAATTTATACGCTGAATAAAACCTTGTTTTGTACAGGCAATTACCAAAGCATCTATTGCATGATGGCGATGATCATCTCGTTTGCTCCAGTTTATAATACGCTCTTCTTTATGTGTTTGCCCGGCATGATTTACATCAACAAAATGTGTTTGCCCGGCTTTTCTGAATTTGTCTAAATTTATATTTTCCAGTACACTGTTCCAGCCCCATAGGTCGCGCAAACGCTCGGTAATTCCGCCACCTGTTGAATGAACATTATGGCAAATTGTGCTTAAAATTTCTCTTGCTTTACGGGAAATATATTGCGTTTCGCGCAGCTGGCGATCAATAAAACCGCCTTTTAATTCTAATGTAGATGTTAAAAGATTCTGGTATTTGGTCTTAGAGATCCATTTATCTTTATAAGCATTTTCTATAAACTGTATATATGCAGAATAATCCGCATCGGAACGCTTAGCCGACATATAATCTATAGCCGTGTGGCTATTTTTACCATCTTCTCCAGAATTATATTTTCGAGGGCAAATAGTTTTATTACTGAACGAATCATCAAATCTTAAGGCTTTTGGAATGATGTGTTCTATATCATAATTTCCGCTGTATAATTCGCCTAAACTGATCACTTTAGTAGGTTCATATGGCGAAATGTATTTGAATTCTTCCCAAAGCCTGTAACGCTCAATATCTCGTTTTGAAACGCTCTTCTTTTTAAATTCCGGATGAGCGAGTAGTTTAGCTTCTATTGCTTTATTCTCTCTATCGCGTTTATTTATATTATTATATGCATTATTCCTTTCCTCTTTACTTTGTTTTAATTCTCTCGCTAATTCTACGCGTATTTCTGCAAAGTTGCCATGCTTTTCAATTAGCGCATTTACTAGGTTTACAAGCTGATTTAAGATTTTTTCCACAACCGGCTGGCGTAAACTATTCTTCTTAATTGGCTCAAGGAATTGTGCTAATTCTCTTTGCAGGTTTTCCTCTTTTGTTATCGAATTAGAATGATTATAACCTGCCAATGCGCTTGCGCCGCTGTAAACGAAGCCTTCCTTTAAATAAGGAAGGATTTTTCGCATAGCCTTGCTGCTTTTGTTGCCGAAACCTGCTTTGGTAAAATCTAGTTTTGCAAGCTTTTTTGCCTGTTCCTCATTTACTTTAATCACACGATCATTTATTTTTATTCCTGCACAAAGTTTCTTTACACAAGCAGCTTCATCATTATTTAGCGAATAAATGATGTGCCAGAGTTTATAGAGCGGCTGGTTTTCATAATCTGCAGAGATGCGTTCTCTTTTTATTATTTCACCTGTTTCTGTATTGGTTACCTCATACACCTCATTTGTTAATTCAAACCTTAAAGCAGGATGATCTTCTCCTAAAATTTGGATAAGTTTTGCTTTTGTAACATTGCCTTGTAAACCAGCCTTGCGAATTTGGGCATGTGTAAAATAGCCTTCATTTTTTCCGATGTCTAGAATTTTAAAAAGCTCGGTCTGGTTCAGCTTTTCATGGGAATCAAGAAAATTAAAAATCTCTTTTTTATGCGCTAAGGTAATTGGGAAGCTTACACCCTTTTTGCTGGTTACGCTTATATTATTTATGCTTTCCCATTGCTTGCAAACCTGAAACAATGGCGATGAACGCGGCGCAACTTTAGGGCCGGCTTCTACTTCTCTACCTTCTTTATTAATATAAACCTGCGCCTCAAATTCACATAAACTAACTAAACCTTTCTGCGATTTAAGCGGGCGCTGATAATAAATAATTTCATTCCTAACCCTATTGTACAATTCATCAGTTAGTATCTGTGAATGAAATTCTTTCTGGCAATTCCAGATCTGGTCAAACTCAGCTTCGTAAGCAGCACGCGGAAATACTTTTTCTCTTGTACGGAAAACCGGCTCATTCTCGATTTCCGGCCATTCAGCTTTTAGACTATCGAAGTCTTTCAGTCCTATATAGAACAACTCACCAATTGTAATATTTTTAGAGCGGATAAAATCGTGTCTGTTGTTTACTGCGGCAACATAATCGGTTTGCTTCTTATCATCTTCAGCTTGTTCAGTTTTGCTGTGCTTGTAACCGCGCTTCTGATTAAGATGCAAAAGAATGCGGCCCAACTCGCTTAAAGTGACTTCTTCTCTGGCAGCTCTTGCACGCAATCCCCAAATTTCCAGTGGAGAAAGGTTCAGTAGCAATTGTTTATCCGGAAGCATATTATTTGCTTTCAGAAAATCCAATAATGCTTTACGGCGAAGTTGGTAGCGGTCCAAACCCTTTCGTGCGGTGCGCATCAAAGTTCTTTTGGCGTTTTTACTGATAGAGTTTCCTTTCGTAAATTCGTCATTTTCGTCAGTAGTGAGCGGTATGATGCGTACGCCCATATCAATAATTCTTTTGAGCGAATCATTTTCTTCTATCAAAGCCCATCCAATGGAGCTTACACCAAGATCGAGACCGAGTATTTTTGCCATGACTGTAAAATAAATCCTCTTATACTACAAGGTTAGTAAATTTATATAACTTTGCGTTATCTCATAAAGAAATAAATTTTGGTTCCATGAGGTCCCGGCACACTTAAATAACTCAATATTATTTTTTATAAAATAGTATTGTGTAGTATAAGTTGTGATTTGCTTAGGCTTGGGCCTCATGGTTTTAATTATTTTATCAAATATTGATAATATAAATCAGTTAGCCAAAAAAAATGGCAATTTTTTTTTCTTGTTATAGAAAAAATAATTATTTTTACCGCCACATTTAGAAGCAAATCACAATAAGGATTATTCCGTAGTGAAAACTAATACCGCAGTCCCGGCCTAAAGCCGGGATTGTTGTTATAATTCTGAACCATTTTTCCGCCATAGTATATATGGCAGGATGTTAAACAAAGCTGCGCAAGCAATGTATTACATCAAAAAAAATCCTTATTAATGCTTTACAGGTTTTTGCTGGTTACACTTTTGCTTACAGGTTTTTGCTCCGATAACATTTACGCCCAAACCGATTCAACCAAAACGCCAAAAAACAGTGTGTATATTGAAGCGGGTGGCAAAGCCGAACTATACTCGCTGAACTACGAAAGGCAAATATATAAGGTAAATAATGTGAAAGGCGGCCTGGCAGCCGGTGGCGCTTACCTGAAGCTTTTTGAGGCCTGGTATGCCTCGCTGGAGCATAACTTAATGTTTGGCAGCAGCATGCACAATCTTGAAATTGGAGCAGGCGCAAATTACAGGTATATAACCGATACAAGCATTACTGCCGATGTTTTTTATATTAACGGAAGAATTGGCTATCGTTTTCAGCCGGAGCAAAAGGGTGTTTTAATGCGGCTGAGCTATACACCGCTTTTCAGGCCAAATGGCGGTTTTCTTAACTGGGTTGGACTTAGCTTTGGCTACGCTTTCTGAAGTTTTTCGGGATTAGATATTTGAAACCAGCCACTCACTTTAGAAAGCATATTTTGGCTGAGTTAAATTACAACATTAACAAGGAGCTTGTAGGAAACTTTGATCCATGGCGTAAAGATTAATTAGTAAAAGTTTTTACTATTTCTACCGGGAAATTAATTTAATTGCACAATGCAGCTAGAAGGCTTTTTATTGATGTATATGATGATTTATACAGCCTCAGTTTTGGATTTTAAGTTAAATTTTTCGCCAAGTGCAGAAAAATATGATGATAATTTACCGGTACTTTAACCCTGCGGTACTAATTTTAAGAAAAACAATTTTTTGTAGGCCGTGGCAGCCGAAAAAAGTCATTGTAAAAGCTTTGGAGTTTTATATTTCACAATAAAATTACAGGCGCTCGGTTACTTCGTAATATTCCTGGAAGAAGCGTTTGGCGAGGTTTTCATCTTTAGAAAGATCTTTGGATATTTCACCTTTGCTGCCAATAGAAATACGGCCTGTTTCCTCGCTTACAATAATAGCCATGGCATCTGTCTGCTCAACAATTCCCAGTGCTGAACGGTGGCGCAAGCCAAATTCCGCAGGTAAATTCTGCGCTTCCGAAACCGGTAAAATGCAGCTTGCGGCTTTAATTTTGTTCTTTACCATAATTACGGCGCCATCGTGCATCGGGCTTTTCTTGCTGAAGATACTTTCCAGCAGTTTGGCGCTCATTTCCCCATCAATAGGTATGCCTGTAGAAGAAAAGAACTTTAATTCTGATGACCTGGCAAGTACTATGATTGCGCCTGTATATGTTTTTGACAGCTGTTTGCATGCGCGCGCAAGCTCCTCGAAATTAATATCTTCTGCCTGGCTGGCCTGCCAGTTCCATGGCAATACCTGCCGCCAGCCGCTGGCAGCGCCAAAGCTTACCCTGTTCTGGCCAACCATCAGTAAAAAGCGCCTTATTTCCTGCTGAAAAACAATAATAAGCGCAATAACGCCCACGCCAATAAACTGTCCTAATATAGATGCCAGCAAACGCATGCTCATGGCTCGCACTATCAGCCAGAAAATATAAACAAACACAAAGCCAATGAAAATATTGAGTGCAACAGAGCCCTTTATGATTTTAAAAAGCGCATAAATAAGAATGCCTGCCAGTAAAATGTCGAAAACATCGGCCAGCCGAATGGTCAGAAATCCTAATTCAAATAGTTTCACGGTAGTAATTTACAATTTTTACGGCTTGTTGCGCTTCCTTTACATCGTGCACGCGCAAAATGCTTGCTCCCTGCAGCAACGCCAAAGTGTTTGCTACGGTTGTGCCGTTCAGCGCATTTTCCGGTTTTGTATGCAGAATTTTATTGATCATGCTCTTGCGCGAAACACCTGCCAGCACCGGAACACCCAGCATACGCAATAAATTTAAGTTTTTCAGCAGCTGGTAGTTATGCTCCAGCGTTTTGCCAAAGCCAAAACCCGGATCTATAATTACATCATGTACGCCAAGTAAATGTAGTTTTTCCAGCCTGAAACTAAGATACTGAATTACCTCTTTTACAACATCATCGTATTGCGGATCGAGCTGCATATCCTTAGGCGAACCTTTTTTATGCATCATGATATATGGAACCTGTAGTTGCGCAACGGTGGCAAACATTTCCGCATCATCATCGCCTGCAGAAATATCGTTTATGATATGCGCACCGGCCTGTATGGCTTCACGGGCAACTTCGGCCCTATATGTATCTATGCTGAAAAATGCTTCAGGAAAAGTTTGGGATAATTTTTCTAAGGCCGGAATTACACGTTTTTTCTCTTCATCTACACTTACTGCATCTGCGCCTGGCCGTGTGCTGTAACCGCCAACATCCAGGAATGTAGCGCCTTCTTTCAGCATTTTTTCGGCTTGCTGTAAAATAGAATTTTCATCATTGAGTTTTCCGCCATCGTAAAAGCTATCCGGCGTAAGGTTCAGGATGCCCATAATTCTGGGTTCATCTAAACTTATTAGCCTGCCGCCGCAGCTGATGGATTTTTTGATGGGTAGAAATTCGGATTCCAACATTATCTTTGCTGAATTCAGCTTGAAAAAGCTTTCATGCTGCGTTGCTTGAAAAAATTAAAATACTCATTTACAACCTGTAAACTGCGTTTTTAATTTTTCCTCGCGCCTTGCCTGTAAACTTTTTGAAGCTGAAAGATATTTTGTGAGCAAAAATACATCAATAAATAGAAATACTAAGTTTTGAGCCAGACCAGCCAGCAGTACGATTCGCAGATAAACCTTTGCCGCGATATTTTTCAGAAAAAAACGCAGGATTACGGCACTTCCTGGCGTGTAATGCGCATACCAAGCCTCATAGACCAGGTTTTTATTAAAGCGCAACGCTTACGCAGCATAGAGGAGAAAGGCGAGCAAAAGGTAAACGATTCTATTGAGGGCGAATATATCGGCATCATCAATTACAGTATTATTACGCTGATACAGATGCAGTTGGGCGATGCTTTCGAAGAAGAAGCTGATTATGCCAACCTTTTCCGTTTATATGATGAAGAAGCCGCGCAGGCCAAAGCTTTGATGGAGCAGAAAAACCACGATTACGGCGAAGCCTGGCGCGAGATGTGGATCAGCTCTTTTACGGATCTGATTTTAAGCAAACTGCTTCGTATCCGCCAGATTCTGCAGAACAAAGGCAAAACCATAGCCAGCGAAGGTATTGATGCTAATTTGTATGACATGATAAATTATGCTGTTTTCGCGCTGATTAAGTTAAGTGAGAAAAAGTAGTTTGCATATATAAGGTTGGTGGAAAATGCTTTAAGTTATTGTGCGGTTTATTGACTCTACATATGAAATTCTTGCCTTGAAGCTTTTGAATTATGATATAAATGAGAAGTGGATAAATTGGGCATTTGAAATGCTGGATAATGGATTTGAAACACCTGCTTTAATTGAGCTTGCCGGTATAGGCAAGCCATACAACCAATTCGAATTACATAGGCTCACCAACAAAGTATTTAATGAATTAGGGCTGGATGTTTCTGACAGGGAAACTGTAATTAAAAGTTATGCTCTTTATGTTATTAATCTGGTAACGAATGAAAAATCTGGGACTTTAGAAGGTTTGGAAAAGCTGAAAGATTTATGTGTAGAGCTAGATTACGATAAAAAATTATATCCGTTTTATCTGTTATTTTTTGCAAAGCTCGATTTGATAGACTCAGAAAATCAATGGTATTTCGAAGGCGCTGACAGGAATAATATTGACAGCATTATTCTGCATGAATTCGATATTTATAAAAAGAATAATCATTCTGAGTAATTCTACTAATATTTCATAGAGTCATTGCTATACCCGAAGCGCTATCGCAAGTCTTTAGCGAAGCGGGACTTGTGATTTTAGATAAATGAAAGTCTTTCGACTTTCAAGGAAGTCGAAAGACTTCCTGCCATCTGTAGTGCCAAGAGCCGCTGCGCTAAACTCTTGAAACAACTTCTTGCTGAGGTTATTGAATGAGAAAAATGGGCAATAATCCCGTTTTACCGGCGTAATCCCTTGCGCTGCTTAACAAATAATCTTCCGGATTTTCTGCAAAACCTGCTTCTACCGGATTATTATGGATGTAGTTGAGTTTCTGATCAATAAAATGATTTGTCTCCAGTTCAATCGGGTGATTATCCTGTTGCCAGAACTGGTAAGTTTTATTATTTGGATTTTCTTTTCCTGCCGATGAAAACAGCCACAACATCCAGCTTTTACGGCTTATTTCTGTTTCACGAATTGCTTTCATCAAATTTCCGGATGTAAATTTCTTAAGGTCGCGAATAATTTCAAATGGTTTTTGTTGCCCATCTGCCGACATGATTATGTGTATGTGGCTCGGCATCAAACACCAGGCGTAAATCGCCAATCCTTTGTTTTTGATACAATAGCGCAAACTATCCAGCAGAATTTCCTGGTAATTTCGTCGCACAAAAACATCAACCCATTGCACTGTAGCAAAAGTTACAAAATAAATGCCTTGCGGATTATTGAATTTATAAGCTGTGCTCATTGCAGTAATAACATCATCGTATGCAATTGGTTACTAACTCTTTCATATATATATTCCTTAAAAAATAATTCTCATTCATGGCATTATACCTTGTGGCCCTTTGCTATCGCAAGAGTTTAGCGCAGCGGCTCTTGTGATTCTCAAGTAGAAAAAAGTCTTTCGATTTTCAAACAATCAATAATTAGTTTTGCAAATAGCTTTTTTTATACGCCCACAAACCGCATTGCCTATAGCTATACTAACCTGGGCTACAAATTTCCGTTATACATTTTGCTCATCTTCTTATTATTTCAGCCGCTGAAAAGATACTTGCTAAAATTATTTTTAGCTTATAAAAAGATTTTGCCATATATACTACCCCATAAAAATGCTTTAAAGCAACCAAAACACAAGGCAAAACCTTATTTATATATTTGAACAGTTTTACAGGTTGCGGAAAAATCATTCGTAATTTGTAATTTTTAATTCGTCATTTTTGCTTATATTTAGCCTATGCAAGCTATAGATCCGGAAGTAGAAAAAAAGCAACTCATAAAAGAATACCGTAACTTACTGAAAGCCTGCCGCCCAACCATGAGCAAGGCCGATAAACGCGAAATCCGCGAAGCGTTCGCCATGGCGGTGGATGCGCACAGCGGTATGCGCCGAAAATCGGGCGAGCTGTATATCTTTCATCCCATTGAGGTAGCGCACATCTGCGCCAGCGAAATCGGCCTCGGAAAAACGTCTATTATTTGTGCACTTTTACATGATGTTGTAGAAGATACAGATGTTACTTTAGATGATATCGAGGCGAAATTCGGCCCCAAAGTAGCAGATATTATCGATGGATTGACAAAGATCAGCGGCGTGGTTGGTAAAAGTTCTTCCATACAAGCCGAAAATTTCCGCAAGATATTACTAACACTGGCCGATGATGTGCGTGTAATATTAATAAAGCTTGCCGACAGACTGCATAACATGCGCACGCTGGAAGCCATGAGCCGCACGGGACAGCTTAAAATAGCATCGGAAACGCTTGTGCTTTTTGCGCCCTTAGCCCACAGGTTAGGTTTATACGCCATTAAAAGCGAGCTCGAGGATCTAAGCTTAAAATACACGGAACCAACCGTTTATAAGGAAATTGCGCAGAAGCTGGCACAAACCAAGCTGCAGCGCAATAAATTCATCCGAAAATTTATACAGCCTATTGAAGCTTCGCTGGCTGCTTTGGGCATGCAGTACGAGATAAAGGGCCGCCCGAAATCTATTTATTCTATTTACAACAAAATGAAAAAACAGCAAATACCTTTCGAGGAAGTGTATGACCTGTTTGCCATCAGAATAATTATAGATACACCTTTCGAGCGGGAAAAGGCCGATTGCTGGCGTGTGTATTCGGTTGTAACTGATTATTTTACACCAAATCCTGAACGCTTACGCGACTGGATATCCGTACCCAAGGCCAATGGTTATGAATCGTTACACACAACGGTAATGGGCCCTATGGGCAAATGGGTGGAGATACAGATACGCAGTTTAAGAATGGATGAAGTTGCCGAAAAAGGTTATGCCGCCCACTGGAAATATAAAGATGCGAGCGGAATTGATACGGCGCTGGAGGAATGGATAAAGAAAATACGCGAGCTGCTGGAGAACCCTGATAACAATGCTATTGATTTTGTAGATGATTTCAAGCTCAATTTCTTCTCCGATGAGGTTTATGCCTTTACGCCGAAAGGAGATTTGTTTACACTGCCAAGCAATGCTACGGCGCTGGATTTTGCATTTGAAATACATACACAGGTTGGTGTAAGCTGCCTTGGCGCAAAAGTAAACCATAAGCTGGTTCCCCTGAGTTATAAATTAAAAAATGGCGACCAGGTTGAGATCATTACATCCAAAAAGCAAAAGCCGAACGAGGACTGGCTGAATTATGTAGTTACGGCAAAGGCAAAATCACGCATCCGCGCGGCGCTTAAGGACGAAAAACGAAAAGTTGCTGCCGAAGGTAAAGAAATACTTACGCGAAAATTCCGCCACACCAGCCTGCCATGGACTACCGAAAACGTACAGCGCGTTGCACAATACTTCAAGCAGCCAAGTTCATCGGACCTGTATTATAATATCGGAAACGGGAAGATTGAAAAACCCGACATAAACGCTGCCTTGCGATTTATAGAATCGGCCGATAAACTGGTGACCCAGCATAAAACGGGTAATAAGGATGGCGAAACCGTAAAAACCAAAAAAACCGATAAAACGCCCGATATTGTTGTAGTGGGCGAAGATCTGGAGCTGGATTATACTTTCGCGAAATGCTGCAACCCGATTCCCGGCGATGATATTTTCGGCTTTATAACAATCGGCGATGGCATAAAAATTCACCGTACCAACTGCCCCAATGGTATGCGCTTAATGAGCAATTACGGTTACCGTATTATCCGTGCCAAATGGGGAACCGACCAGATACAGGAAGTTAAGACTTTCCCGGTTGGTGTAAAACTTACTGGTATAGATAGTTTGGGCATAGTGAGCCAGCTTACCGATATCGTTTCCAAAGAGCTACAGGTAAACATCCAGAGCCTTACCATTTCATCGGTTGCAGGTGCGTTCGAAGGCTCAATGATTTTGTATATTTATGATACGCAACACTTGGAAAAACTAATGGACAAGATACGTGAAATTAAAGGCATACAGCATGTTACACGCTTCCATGTAGAAGAATCTCTGCCGGCTGCTGTTGCTCCGTAGAGATGACATGCCTGGCGTCTCATCGCTGCATCAAAGCATTTTTTACGTAAACGAGATATGCGATTATGCTGAGCCAGAAACTGCTTACTGGTAACTGCTTACTGTTAACTGAAAATGCAGTATTTTTGCAGTACATTATATATGGATAATATTTACGAACAGGTTTTAGAGAAATTCAAAAATTACCTCGAGGAGAAAAAGCAGCGTAAAACACCCGAGCGCTTCGCCATCCTGGAGGAAATTTACAGCCGCAACGATCATTTCGATGTAGAGAAGCTGTACCTGCAGATGAAGAACAAAAATTACCATGTTAGCCGCGCAACTGTTTATAACACACTGGATTTATTGTTGGATAGCGGCTTGGTTGTAAAGCACCAGTTCGGTAATAATGTGGCCATGTTCGAGCGCTCATTCGGTTATAAACAGCACGATCATTTAATCTGCAACCGCTGCACAAAGGTTTTCGAGTTTTGTGACCCGCGCCTGCAGCAGATCCGAAATATGATGGGTGATATTTTACACTTCAATGTATTGCAGCATTCCTTAACTTTGCACGCCGATCCGCAGCAAAATCCAGATGGAAGTTGCTACAGTTGCGGCATACAATTAAATTAAAACCGCTTTAAACCGCCTGTTTTACAGAGTATTAAAGCATTTTTTCACACTTTAATATATAGGGAATGCCTGTTGATTTAATACTTGGCCTCCAATGGGGCGATGAAGGAAAAGGTAAAATTGTTGACCTCCTTAGCGATAAATATTCTGTAATAGCCCGTTTCCAGGGCGGCCCTAATGCAGGCCACACCATCATCATCGGCGATAAAAAATTTGTACTGCACCAGATTCCATCCGGCATCATCCGCGAAAAAGTTACCAATGTAATTGGCAACGGTGTAGTGCTGGACCCGATTATTCTTCGCCGTGAAATAGAAACATTAGAAGCTGAAGGCATAGAAGTTCGCAGCCGCTTAATTGTTTCCCGCAAGGCAAATCTTATATTGCCAACGCACCGCGCTTTAGATGCCGCGCACGAAAGCAAAGGCGCCGGTGAAAAAATCGGTTCAACTTTAAAGGGAATTGGCCCAACTTACCAGGATAAAATTGGCCGTTTCGGATTAAGAATAGGCGACATTTTCCGTGAAGATTTCAGGGAATTATATAACAAGAAGAAAGAGCGCCATTTAAAAATGCTTGGTGATGATGTTGAAATAGATGATACTGCATGGTTCGAAGCCATTGAATTTGTAAAAACATTGACCTTTGCCGATACGGAATATTTTCTGAATGAGCGTTTAGAGGCCGGCGAATCTATTCTTGCGGAAGGTGCGCAGGGCAGCTTGCTGGATATTGATTTCGGAACGTATCCTTATGTAACATCAAGCAATACCATGAGCGCCGCGGCTTGTACCGGTTTGGGTATTGCACCGAAGCATTTTCGAACAGTTTACGGTATATTCAAAGCTTATTGCACGCGTGTTGGCGAAGGTCCTTTCCCTACAGAGCTACATGATGAAACAGGCGAATTTATCCGTAAGGAAGGCAATGAATTCGGCTCTACAACTGGTCGTCCGCGCCGTTGTGGCTGGCTGGATATATCAGCGCTGAACTACGCAGTGATGATCAATGGCGTAACGGAGCTGATAATGATGAAGCTGGATGTACTGGACAAACTCGACGAGCTGAAAATTTCGACCAATTATGCTGTTGGAGACATGATGGAATCTGCCAGGTTTGGCGACCTCAGCTTTGGTACGGAACTGAACCCGGTTTACCGCGATTTCAAAGGCTGGCAGAAAGGTCTAGGTTTCGTGAAGGAATATGATCATTTCCCGGATGAGGTAAAACAATATGTAGAGTATATTGAAAAGGAAACAAAACTGCCGATCAGCATCATTTCTACCGGTCCGGAAAGGAACCAAACCATTATGAAATAGTTATTAAAATGAATAGAACCTATTTACTATCAATATTCTTGAGCGTAATTACAGGCTTTATTTCATATTATTCCGGGCCTTATTTTGGCAGTGGATTAAATCCATTTCTTACTACAGTTGGATTGGTGGTCTTACTTGTGTTAGTTCTGACTAATGTTTATATCGTTTGGAGAATAAAAGTCCTAAAATATAAAATTGTATTGGGGTTATTGATATTTGCTGCTGTTATAATAGGGCGTTTAGTTAGCAAATATCAAAGTAATTTGGCGACAGAAAATATGGAAATAAGACGGTATTATAATGAATAAAAACAAAAAGCATTTTTCAGCCTAACCATATATGGTTAGGCCGAAAAATGCTATCTTATATGCGTCGGGAGACGCGAAGCTCATCCGCACGCGTTGGAAATGCGCGCGAGCAGCTCCCGAATCTCATATCGCATTGTCTCAAAAAATGCCTTCGTCTGAACTTTGATTTTTGTGATTAATTTGATTCTTTATCAATCATTCAAAATTCAGCATTCAACATTCAAAATTTCCTATGGCAAAAGTCTTCCCATAAACCTCGGGAAAGGAATAGATTCTCTTACGTGAGGAAGTTTACAGATCCAGCAAACCAAACGCTCAAGGCCTAAACCGAAACCACTGTGCGGTACAGAACCGTAGCGGCGAAGATCTAAATACCATTCGAAAACTTCCATTGGCAACTGATGGTGATTAATGGCATCAACAAGGTTTTGCATGCTGATTTCACGCTCGCCACCGCCAACAATTTCACCATAACCTTCCGGTGCCAGAACATCCACGCCGCGCACAAAACCTGGCGCATCTTCAGCTTCTTTCATGTAGAAAGCTTTTACAGGTTTTGGCCAGTTGTAAACCATTATTGGTGAATCGAATAGGCGCGTAAGAACTGTTTCATCTGAACCGCCGAAATCGTTTCCATCTTCAAAATTACGGGCGCTTTCCAGCCATTGCGGAATGTTACGTGCCTGCTCTTCCAGGTCTTTTATTTCTACTTTTTGCTGGCGGATTTTTTCTTCGTTGAAAGTAATTACACCTTTTTTCAAACCGCCTTTTTTCAACGATTCTTCACGCGTAGCAATATCAGCTTCCAGTTCTTTTATTCTATTCTGAACGGCCTCTAAATCAGATTCTAGAAGTTTAATGGCATTCTGGCCATTCACTTCGCGCAAACCTTTAATCATTTCCACGGCTTCGGTATATGGAATGCGCGGGAATTTTTTCGTGATGGTTTCTAACTTAGTAACATCGCGTTCTATAATTTCCAGTTCCTGCTTGTTTTTCTCCAACACCTGTAACGTAACGTAGCGCAGGAAATCTTCAATCACATCCATCGTATCATCCAGGTTAGCGAATGCAATTTCCGGCTCAATCATCCAGAATTCGCTTAAGTGGCGGCGTGTTTTAGACTTCTCTGCGCGGAAAGTCGGGCCGAAAGTATAGATTTTACCCATCGCCATCGCCATCGCTTCGCCATATAATTGTCCGGATTGTGATAAGTAAGCAGGCTCTTCGAAGAAATCTGTTTCAAACAAAGTTGACGTTCCTTCCACGGCATTGCCAGTAAAGATCGGCGCATCCATCTGTACGAAACCATTCTGCTGAAAATACTGGTGAATGGAATAAATTATGGTGTTGCGGATTCGCATTATCGCCCACTGCTTCTTGCTGCGCAGCCAAAGATGCCTTCTGTCTAAAAGAAAATCTACACCGTGCTCTTTTTTGCCAATTGGGTAATCCTCCGCATCCTGGTAAATTTTCACCGTTTCAACGGCAATTTCAAAGCCGCCAAGCTGTTTTTCATCTTTCAGAACTGTGCCAGTCAATTCAATAGAACTCTCTAAGCCAAGGCGTTTAACCTGGTCGAAAAGCTCATCGCCGATTTTTTCCTGTAGCACAACGCATTGTACGAATCCGCTTCCATCTCGCAAAACAAGGAAAACAATGCCTTTGCTGTCGCGGCGATTCTGCACCCAGCCTTGCAGCGTAACTAACTGATTTTCATATTGACTGAGTTGTTCTATGCGTATTGTTTGATGACTTTTGGCCTGCATATTGAAATTTTTTAGGAAATTGCCCTACTTTTATGATAGAAATTTGTCTTATTTGAAAAATAGGTACAAAAATACGGTAGAAAAATGCTAAAACAAGGACTGAGTCAGAAACTGCTTCAAAAACTATCGCCGCAGCAGATACAGTTTATACAGCTTTTGCAGCTCAACAGCACCGAGCTGGAAAAACGTGTGGATGAGGAATTAACGGAAAATCCGGCGCTGGAGAGCGATAAGTCGGATATAAATGACGGTGAAGGAAGCGGCGAAGTTTCGGAATTTGATAGCCCGAACGATGATATGGATTCTTCGGAATCTGAAGATAATGATTACGACGATTACGAGGTAGATCTGGGCGATTACATGAGCAGTGATTCGGACAGTGATTATGGCTATTCCGGTGAAAATGACCCGAATGAAGACCGTAAAGATCTGCCTTACGCACAACAATCTTCTTTGTACGAAACCTTATATGAGCAATTGGCCGGCGCACGTTTGGATGATCGCGAAAAAGAACTCGCCAAGCATTTGATTGGGATGCTGGAAGAAGATGGTTATCTGCGCCGTCCCCTGAAAAATGTGGCTTATGATCTGGCGTTTCTGAACCAGATTCAAACCAATGAAGAAGAACTTGAAGGTATTCTGAAAATCATACAAACCTTTGATCCTCCGGGAATTGGCGCGCGCAGTTTAGAGGAATGTTTGCTGATTCAGCTTGATAAAAGGCCACAGACTGAAGAGGTTGTGATGGCTAAAAAAGTGATTGACGATTACATGGACGACCTTGCCAAAAAGCACTACGAAAAGCTGATGAAAGGTTTGAAAATTGATCGTGATACGCTGAAAGATGTGATTGATGTAATTACGCACCTGAACCCGAAACCGGGAGAAAGCCAGGTAAACGTAAAAACGCAATATATTATCCCGGATTTTACCGTAACTACCACAGATACAGGCGAATTGCAGGTTTCGCTAAACTCTCGCAACGCACCAGAATTACGCATCAGCCGCGAGTACCAGGAAACCATGAAAGGCTACCAGGAAAGCAACGTTAAAAACAAAGAGCTCAAAAACCAGGTACAATTCATCAAGCAGAAACTGGATAGCGCCAAATGGTTTATCGATGCCATTAAACAGCGCCAGAACACTTTGCTGCAAACCATGCGAACCATCGTTCAATACCAGAAGGATTTTTTCCTTACCGGCGATATAGAAAAGCTGCAGCCGATGATATTGAAAGATATTGCGGACAGAATTGGAATGGATATTTCTACCGTTAGCCGCGTGGCAAACAGCAAATACGTTCAGACTGATTTTGGTATTTTTTCGCTAAAGGAATTTTTCTCGGAAGGAATCCAGACTGAAAGTGGCGAAGAAGTTTCTAACCGCGAAGTAAAAAGTATTTTGAAAGATTACATCGACAACGAAAGCAAAAAACGCCCGCTGACGGATGAAAAATTAACTGATCTGCTTAACGAGAAAGGTTATAACATCGCCCGGAGAACGGTTGCTAAATACAGGGAGCAGATGAATATTCCTGTGGCGCGGTTGCGGAAGGAAATCTAAGGATCCAATCATAAAATTTTAAATCCATTGGGCAATTAATTTGTACAATGGATTTTTTGTTTTTATAATTTCCTCAGTTTCAACATACCAAAAAACAAAACATCGGCGTTAGCAAAGGATAAGTTAAAAACATCCATATATGCTATCGCTGAAAAATGCTTTAAGTGTTGGTTTACTGTTGGTTGCGAAAATGGTTTTCGCACAGATTCCAGAAACGCCTTTTACAGAATTTACGTATAATCCGGCAAATTGCCAGGGAATCCGGCATGTAAGTGGTTCCGAGATTTTTATACCCGAACAGGCTTTTGTGCTGAAGAGTACCGGGAAATATTGCAGTAAGAAAATCACTATAAAATACAGGGAGTTCCACTCACAGGCAGATATGGTGGCGGCCAATATTCCCATGACTTTTATGCAGGGAAAAAAGAAACACCAGCTGGAAAGCGGCGGCATGTTTGAAATACTTGCTTTTTGTAATGATGAACCCATGGAATTGGCGAAAGGGAAAAAAATTCAGGTTCGTTTTGCCTGCAAAAATGATCTCGAAAATTTAGATGCTTTCTATTTTGAGCCCGAAAAAGGCTGGCAACTGCTGAATACGCCGGTAACTGATTTTTCTGTACGTAAAGACGGCCGCAATCTGGGTGAATTGTGGGGAAATATTCCGCCGCAACCTACAATAGAAACAACCAGCACGGTGAGGTATAGTGTAGAAATCACCGAAGAAATTATTGTGAATCAAAGGTCGGTTGGTGAAAATGTACAGAACTATGAGACAGAACAGCAATCGTTGTTCAGGAAAGCGCCGGGCATGTTCCGCGGCATGGATATTTCCAAAATGGGTTTGTACAATTTCGATCGTGTGCTGAATGAAACCGGTAATATTCCCATAACAGCGAATTTCATGTTGAAAAGTGGCGAGAAAGTTGACACCAAAGTGTATGTTACTTACTCCGGCATCAATACGGTAGTATATTACATGCCTTCAGACTGGCAGAATTTCGCGCTGCTGCCAAGGAAAGATATTCAGATTTTTACCATTCTTAATGATGGTAAAGTAGCGCAGGTAGCACCGCGCGTGGTAAAAACAACAAACTTCGGATTGTATAAAAACAAGCCTTTTACTTTTGAGCTGGAAGTGGTGGAAGGCGCCCCGCAAACCAAAGAGCAATTAGCCCAGAAAACCGGAATCAACCCATAATTTTACCTGAGATGAAAAGTATTTTTTGCGTTTTGCTTATATGGATTTTTTCGGTGGAAGTGTTCGCGCAGAACCACAATGGCAACACTATTGAAACTGAAGTGCAGCATCGGATTTATCTCGACGAAAAGATGAACCTGCCTCTGAAAACCCTGCCAAATATGCTGCTGGAAGCGTTTTGCGATGGCCGTTTGAAAGCCTATTTTCCCAATCGCCCCGATGTGCAGATGAGCTATTACGATTTCCTGTACTATTTCTCTATTCCCGAACCTGTTATTGATCCAACCGGCCTGGGATGCCCTTCTGCGCAATGCAAGCTGTTAGATTACGGTTATATAGAAGCTTTCTCGGAAGCGATTGATTTTGCCGAAATGCAATTGCTGGACCAGAAAACATCTGCTTACCATTACCAGACGCTGTATTTCAGGCTAGTTTTCCCGGCGAAATATACTTTGAATGCCAAGGAATATTACGGCCCTGTTTTCCGCTACGAAGATGTTATCAAAGTTTTCCCGAATGCTGTTTTCTTCAACCGGCAGAACGATGCTGCGAAATTCACACTGAAACATATTTTTTCCACGCGGAATTTTAACGTAGCTACTTATCCTGCTAAAGATATGTTCGGCCGCTTGCAGAAAGATTCAGAAGTTGTGGAAAAGGAAAAGCGAGCGGTTTGGGAAGAGTAAATTTCATATTATATCTATATGCAATATTACCTGTTTAGGAAAAAGTAAAATTCATATTAAAAATCAAAGGCGCGCTTTTCGGCGGTTAAATTACCCTTCTTTTGTAAGATGTACAATTTATAAGACGATATTTTACAATGTTATATTTAAGTAAAATTCCATTTAAATTTCAGTAAATATTGTCGTTCCAGCAATATTTCATTGAATGAGTATTTTGCAAATATCCATCTTTTAACCAGTCCCTTCTCTTTTATCTCAGATA
>DAIUCM010000062.1:0-20889 GCA_036846145.1 Bacteroidota bacterium | reverse complement strand
CCGGAAATGCTGCAAATTTTACCACACCGCAGGCACCCACCGTAGCAGAATACGTGGCTTCCGGAGAGGCATTGACCTTAATACCGAAGGAACGGGAAGAGCGGCCGTTAACCGGGCAGGCATCATCCACAACGGTTACAACAAAACGGTAAGGGTAGGAGCGTACATCGGCGTTGGTTGGCGTCCAGCAAAAAGTACCTGTGGCTGCATTTTTCTTTGAACCCGGTAAAATTGTGAATTCGGCACCAGGTATGGTTTGCGCCACATTTGATGACATGGCTACAGAATCTTCATCTACATCGAAACCATAAATCGTAAAGCATTTCGACTGGTTTGCACAGAAATCCATATTCGAAATAGCGTTTTCACCATTAATACCGGAAATTATCGGCGCCCTGTTGTCAGGGCAGTCCACAATTAAAATCTGCAGATCTCGCCGTATCTCCCCAATTTTGACGGGCTTTCCTGTTGAGTCCTTTCGCCATTCCTCGACTCGGATGGCCAGTACGGTAACCTCACCGCCAACCATTGCTTTGAAACGCAGGTCGCCGGTTTCAGGATCTAAAGTAAAGCCCTCGCATTTTTTCGGGGGATTCCATTCACCGGAGGTATTTCCCGGGAAACCCTGATATGTCAATGGTTCTTTATGCGAGAATGGCGTAGTCCAGTTTACAGGCGTACCTTTACTTTGCATAGGCTCGGCCAGGAAATACACAAGTGAATCGGCCTGCCCGTTAAAATCTACGTCTTTATCGTTAACGCCCTGGTTATAAACCACGCATTGGCCCGCGCAATATAAGGCTACAGGCGGATTGGTAAAATACGGAGAGTTGCTGCATGGCGTTACACACCGGTTCATTTCACCTTCAATATAATAATCATTCCAGGTAGGGCCGGTTGTTATACCTGCGCTGCGGCAACAGTGTCCCCAGCTTACGGCAAACTTGCAGCAGCCGGTTGGCAGTAATACGGTACCCTCAATAAAATATTGCTCAATACCATAAGGTACGCCATCGGGATAATCGCAAGCGGCTGATTTACACCTTGTACATGATTTTTTACAAACGGGTGTAATATCCAACCCGCCAGAAAGGCCTCCATTTACAGTAATAGAGCTGCCGCCACATAATGGCCTTACAGTTATTGGGGTATTGGGGAAAGGGATACCATTACAATCGCGATAGGCAGTAACCGTAATTTTAAAGGTATCACCACCCAGGCACTCCCAGGTAATATCCGAACCAACCATATGGTCGGCGCGTGCATGGTGAAAGCCGAGCAGCAAAACCAGGCACAAAATGAGTTTTGTAAAAAGTTTTTTCATATAGTTTGAAATTTTGATAGTTTTTGGCGAGCCTAATTTACAAATAATTTTTTGTCAATTGATTTTATATTTCAGATATTTCTCATACTCAGCAATTAAACATTAAGGTATTTTTTGAAGATAGTATATATGTGCTGTGGCTTTTACGTTAAATAAATGATACAATAAAAGCTAATGTTAACTTGCAGCGGCATAAGCGGTTTACAACAAAATGGCCGCCCGGCTGTTTTTGCGCATATAACTGTGGTGCCTTGAAAGGGAACGAATATAAAAGTTTGAGCAAGACTATTGCACATGCGCTTCGGCACGAGCCATCTTTATACGGCATTGCGCTTGATAAGGAAGGTTGGGCAGATATTAATTTACTGGTAGAGAAACTCAGAAAAAAATATAGCCGCTGGGAAAAGATTGATATTAAAGATATACATGAAATGAACCAGCTTTCTTTCAAGAAAAGATTTGAAATAAAAGAAGATAAAATTCGTGCGCTTTATGGTCATTCTTCCGAAGTAAATATTATTAAACAGGCGGTTTTGCCGCCGCAAAAGTTGTTTCATGGCACTTCGGCTCAAAACGCAGCCATTATATTAGAACAAGGCCTGCAGGCTATGGAAAGGCAGTTTGTACATTTATCGGCCGATAGAAAAACTGCCTGGAATGTTGGCAAACGCAAGGCCGATAAACCGGTTATACTTATTGTTAACGCTGCTGAAGCTGCCGGCCATGGCATTTCATTTTATTATGGAAGCGATACGGTTTGGCTGGCCGATGAAATTCCACCGCAATTCATAATCCCCGAGGAAAAAGCGCATCTGCCATAAGCTATTTTAACCTGTATTCGGGAATTCATTAGTTTTTTATCAATATTATATTTTAATTTCCATATAAGCTAATGCTAAAAAATGCTTTTATTTCTACTATTATATGAAACCCCTAGTATTTGATAGGCAACCAAAACTGATTTCCGCTGCTTAGAAAGTTATTTGCCCTTTGCTTTAGCATTGGGCTGCCTTGTATTTATTCAAAGATAGAATGAAACGCTCGCATTTAAAGAGTGTTCTGTGCGCCGCAGGCCACGAAGCTCCGAAGCCATACTCCCTGGTTTCGTGGCACACAAACTAACATGCTTTATGCATATATAATTTTTTATTGATATTATACCTCAATGCATGATAGTACGGCAAAGTATTTTTCAGCTATTGCAAATATGTAAGGCAGGCTGCCAGTTTAACTTATAAGCGTTTGTTGTATATTTTTTATAGCGGAACGCGTATTTTATGTTCGTAACAGGCTGTACTTGTTTATAATACATCGATGTATAGCGCAAAAGCAACAAAATTGGTATATGTAAAAAAAATCAAAACAGGCGCTAAGTATGGCAAAATTTATTTTATGCACCTAACTTAGCGGCATGAAAAATTTCAGTAAATTATTCTTAGCGATATCAATATTTATAGTTTCAGTTTTTTGCTCCACAGCCAACGCACAGCTGTCGCCCGCTGAAATAGACCGGCTGGCGGAACGTACCATGAAGGAATTTGAAGTGCCGGGCATTTCAATTGGCATTATAAAAGACGGTAAATTAATTCACGCAAAAGGCTACGGCGTAAAATCTACCCGCACCAACGAAAAAGTAGATGAAAATACCTTGTTCTGCATAGCATCAAACAGTAAAGCATTTACAGCGGCATCCATTGCTTTGCTTGTGGATGAAGGCAGGCTTAAGTGGGATGATAAAGTAACACAATATATCCCTGAGTTCCGCATGTATAACGCTTATGTTACCGAGGAATTTACCATTCGCGACCTGCTTTCGCACCGCAGCGGCCTTGGCCTTGGCGCAGGCGATTTAATGTGGTGGCCCGATTCCAACGACTTTACTGTTAAAGATGTGCTAAGCAATATACGATACCTTAAGCCGGTTTCTGCCTTCCGCACAAAATACGATTACGATAACCTGCTTTATATTATTGCCGGCGAAGTAGTAGAAAGAGTTACCGGTAAAAGCTGGGAAGAATTTGTGGAAACCCGCATTATGCAGCCACTGGCAATGGACAAAAGCGCCGGAACTTACAGCAGGCTGCCGGATAAAAGCAATATAGCCAGTGCCCATGCGCCGGTTGAGGGTAAACTGCAGCAGATTCCGCATTATACGTTTACTTACGGCAATGCTTTGGGCGGTATATTTTCCAACATTACTGATATGGCCAGGTGGATGCAAATGCAGCTGGATAGTGGAAAATACAATAATGGGAAAAAGCTTTTCAGCGAAAAAGTACATGCCGAAATGTGGACGCCGCAAACCATAATTCCTGTACGCAACCGGGGATCATACAATACAAATTTCAACAGCTATGGCCTGGGCTGGTTTGTGAGCGATGTTAAAGGCTATAAACAGGTTTCGCACACGGGCGGCATGCCGGGCATGGTTACGCAGGTTACTTTAATTCCCGATTTAGAGCTGGGCATAATTGTGCTCACAAATCAGCAAAGCGGTGCTGCGTTTACTGCCATTACCAGCCAAATAAAAGATAGTTATCTGGGTATAAACGGAATTGATCGTGTAAAGGAAATGAGCGACCGTGTAAAAGCCGGTAATGAAAAAGCAAATAAAGTAGTTGATGATATTTGGAAGGTTGTAAAAAGTAACCAGAAAAAATCGCCCTCAAAACCACAGCTAAACCAATACACAGGCACTTTTCACGATGAATGGTTCGGCGATGTTTCTATAAGTGAGCGCGATGGGAAACTGTATTTTTCATCGTTAAGATCGAAGAAATTTAACGGGCAGATGCATTTTTACAAAGGAAATACTTTTGTTGCGAAATGGAACGACAGAAGTATGGATGCAGATGCTTTTGTAATGTTCGATTTGGACCAGGAAGGAAAAGCCATTCGTATGCGCATGAAATCCATTTCACCGCTTACAGATTTCAGTTTCGATTTTCACGATCTTGATTTTAACAGGGTAAAATAGTTAAAATATGCTATACCAAAGCATTTTTAAGCCATTGCCTATATGGAAGTTAACTTAAGATTTGTTTGTGCAGGAGCGCCGGTAATCTATTATCTGTATTTCGTAAAAAAACCATTGGCGGCAAGGTCCTGCTGGCCTGGAATATAATCTGTACAGGATTATTGATGAATATTGTAATTCATGCAGTTTTTTCTGCACCTTTTACCTTCCAGAAAATGGCCTTCGATCAGCCAAATATTGGCGTTTTGCACTTTCCGTTTACATTATTGCCCGGCTTTATTGTTCCTGTGGTTCTACTTTCGCATTTAGCTTCGGTTAAAAAAATTGTGTCCTTTAAAAAGGCATAATTATTTTTGCAGTTTAACAATTTTCGTTTTAAAACATTGTAAGGCAATTGCATATATACAACTGTACAAAAATGCTTGTGCGGCTTACAGTTTTTGTACATTAATTTTTAGTATTTTGCATATATGCTTAGCCTGTAAAATACTTTGCTTTTTTTACTGGCTTTTTGCTGTAAAAGCGCACTTTATTACATGCGTAATTTTTGCGGCTGATTTTATAATTGAGGCAAGTTAAATATGCGTAATTTTACAATTTAAATTTATGAACATTTAATAAACGGTTTTTATAATATGCCCGAGAGAATACGCAAGCGCAACAATGTTAATATACTCGGCGAGGGCGGTAAAACACTTATTTTTGCGCATGGTTTTGGTACCGACCAAACTGCCTGGCATACCGTGGCCGATGCATTTAAGGATAGTTACCGTATTGTATTGTATGATAATGTTGGCGGCGGTAAAACAGATCCTTCGCATTTCAGCCCGCAGAAGTACAGCCAGCTGGAGGCCTACGCAAATGATTTACTTGAGATTGCCGATGAATTAAAGTTAAATGATGCCGTCTTTATCGGCCACTCGGTAAGCGGAATGATTGGTTTGCTCGCAGCCGTTAAAGCGCCCGAGCATTTCTCCAAATGTATAATGGTTGGTGCATCTCCCCGTTACCTGAATGATGAAGGCTATACAGGAGGTTTTGAGCAGGAGCATCTCAACAGTTTTTACCAGGCCATGGAAATGAATTATTATGCCTGGGTGAGCGGATTTGCATCTGCGGCAATGACTTATCCGGAAAGGCCCGAGCTGGCGCAGGGTTTTGCCGCTACATTATCCAGCATCCGGCCGGATATAGCGCAATCAGTTGCCCGCACAATCTTCCAGTCGGATTACCGGCACATGCTGCCCGAACTGAAGCACGAAACACTAATTATACAATCAACAAACGATATTGCCGTACCCCAGGAAGTTGGCGAGTACCTGCACAAACATATACCCAACAGCAAGCTGGTTAAAGTATCGGCAACCGGACATTTTCCGCATATTAGTGAACCGCAGCAGATAATAAATGCGTTGAAAAAATTTATATAAACAGCTAAATGGCAGAAACGCAGGATAAAATATTAGATTTCTACCAGAAAACCACGGTACTGTACGCAGATTCGCCACACATGGAGATGCTTACCTGCGTGCTGGCCGAGCTTATAAATTTTACCGGCGCCAGCCAGGTGATTTTTGCCTTAAAAAAGGATGAAAACACTGCGGTGATTGATGCCTCATTACCGCTTTTGGATAAGTTTCAGCGTACTTTTTTTCCTGCTATTTTAAACTTTGCCATTGCCGAAAACGCAAAAGCAATTTTTATAGAAGATATTAATCAGCATGGAGAATCTGAATCATACAGGTTCATGAAGAGCTTGCAGGTAAAATCTGTAATAATAATTCCTGCTAAAAACGCTCATTTTATTTTATGCTGGAAAACGCCTGTAAGTTTTGATGAACCGTTACGCGCGTTTATCAATGCCATAAGCGGCCGTCTGCACGAGATCGCATCTTTCAGTTATATCCATGCCGACCTCGATAAGCTGCAAACACGGTATTCAGCCATATGGAGCACAGTGCCACAGGGGCTTGTATTTGTTGATGACAGTGGCGAAATGGGCTGGGTGAACCAGCACGCTGCCGGCCTTTTGGACCTCCCGCCCGGCGAAGTTGAGCCTTTCCGAATAGCATCGGCTATGGCGCTTTTAAGGCAGAAAGCCGTAAACGCCAGCGAAATAAACCAGGTAGGCGCAGCACTTTTCCGCTCGCACGATACTATGATTAAGGACTGGAAATGGATATTCGGCGCGCCCGTAAACCGTGTTTTATGCGTTGCAAGTACACCAACCATGCAGGGCAATATACGTGGCAGGTTGTGGATGTTCGATGATATTACACAGGAATACCTTAGAACTGAAGAATTGCACGCCTTAAACAGCGAACTGGTGGAAAAACGCAGGCAGGCCGATGCGCAGAACCGTGCGAAATCAGAATTCCTCGCGAATATGAGCCACGAGATTCGTACACCCATGAATGGCGTAATAGGCATGACCAGCCTTTTGCTCAACACACCGTTAAACCATGAGCAGCGCGATTTTGTAGAAACCATACGCATAAGCGGAGATACATTACTCACGCTCATAAACGATATTCTGGATTTCTCTAAAATTGAAGCCGGTAAAATTGAGCTTGAAGAACACCCGCTAACCATACGTACTGTAATTGAAGAAACCTTTGACCTGCTGGCTACACAGGCGCATGAAAAAGGGCTGGATCTGTTATATCATATAGATACCGATGTGCCATCAACTATAAAAAGTGATATTACACGCCTTCGGCAGATTTTGGTGAACCTGGTAGGCAATGGCATAAAGTTCACCACAAGTGGCGAAGTACTGGTTAACGTTAGCCTTGCCGGCAAAAAAGGCAAAAACTGTGAAATACGCTTCGATGTAAAAGATACAGGCATTGGCATTCCTGACGATAAGGTTGGTAAGCTTTTCCAGGCATTCAGCCAGGCCGATACTTCTACAACGCGCAAGTTTGGCGGTACCGGCCTTGGCCTGGCCATAAGCGCAAAACTGGCACGTATGCTGGGCGGAGATATTACGGTAAGCAGTGTGCATGGCAAAGGCTCGGTTTTCAGCTTCAACATAAAAGCAAAAATAAGCACTGCCAGTGTGTATGACAAAGGCCAGCCGGGCGATCACGTAGCCTGTAAAAAGGTAATAATAATTGATGACAACCATACAAACATACGCATACTGCAAACGCAGTGTAAAAACTGGGGAATGGACGTTACAAGCTATTACAATCCGCATAAACTGCTTGATGAATTAAATACGCTGGAGGCTGATATTTTTCTTATTGATATGATGATGCCGGAAATGGATGGTGTACAACTGGCCCGTGAATTAGCAGGTAGTAAGTTTGCCAGGGTTCCAAGAATCCTGGTAAGCTCTGCCGGGTTCATTGCTGCACGCAACAGCGATGAAAGGCAGCTCTTCAACGATGTGCTGCTTAAACCGGTAAAACTAAAACAGCTGTACCAGGTGCTAAATAATACCTGCAGGCCCCAAAATATACCCGAAACCATTGCTTTTCAAAAACAGCAGGTACAAAATATGATAAATTTAGCTGAGCGTATTCCGCTGAGGATTTTACTGGCCGAGGACAATGTAATTAACCAGAAACTTGCCCTCAAAGTGTTTGAAAAACTTGGCTATGTGGCCGATTTGGCTGCAAATGGCTTAGAAGTGCTGGATGCACTGCAAAGGCAGCAGTACGACCTTGTTTTTATGGATGTGCAGATGCCCGAAATGGATGGTTATGAAGCTACTGCCGAAATAGTAAAGCAATACGGAAATGAAAAACGTCCTGTTATTTTTGCCTTAACTGCTGCCGTTATGAATGAAGAAAAACAACGTATTGCCAGCGCAGGTATGGACGATTATTTACCCAAGCCATTTAGATTAGATGACATAAAAAATATAATTGAAAAGTGGGAACCTGCCTTCGCCAGTAAGATTAAGGGCAGCCAGCTATAGCCTGTTGTAAACATAAAATAATATATCTTAAGTATTAGGGCAAAAGTATTGGGTATTGAATGCCGAGAAATATAATGTTAAGTTGTTGTTTATTAATGGTTTACATATAATCCCAAAGTGTAATTTTATTAAGGCTGTATTTGTCCTGTTACTTAATTTTCTTACAATCTTTAATCTTATAATTATCATAAAGAAATAAAAGCATTACTAGCCTTACAGGAGCCTAATCGTAGCGGCGGTGACAGAAATGGCTGTGGCGATAGAAACCGCTGCGGTTACGGAGATCGTAATCGTGATGTTGGTGGCCCACGTGATAAAAATAACGGAAACCGTGAGAACCGTGGTGGCGAAAATCGTGGTGCTGAAAATGGCAACCACTATTGTGAAACAAGCCGCAACGATACGGATAGCAACGTTAACGATAACAACAGTAATATTTCAGAATCTTAGAACTTTTATTCTAAAATGATTTTTTTGATGGACTATGATTTTGGTGCTTGATTTAATCATAGTTGTCATTTCATCAAAAAAATCATAGTTCAAAGCATTTTTAGCAACTATTATATATGGAAAAAGCAGCTTCTCTTTATTGAGAAGCTGCTTTTTTTATTTTTAGCGAATATTTTTTAATTACCACCGGCCGGTTTCAACCGTTAATCTGCCAAAAACAGCACTGGCTTTTATAAAAAGATATGGCTGGTTTTGATCAAGTCCGGGCGTTGTATAAATCGTTTCCCCGAAACCGTTTGCAGTTCGATCATGCGTTCTTGCCTGGCCAAAGGCAGTGCTTAATTCAATCATAGCTGGTACGTTTTCGTTAATTTTCAAAACACCGTTCCCAAAAATTACATTTACATCAATGTTCCGGTTACCGGCTACATTAGCCATATTGCTGAGATCAACTATGCCATTGCCGAAAATAATATTATACTCGCGCTGATTGGGATGATATTCTACCCTAGAATTGTTAAAAACCTGCGTATTCTCGTTGCTCCCGTCACGAGAGAAACCACCCGCAATTATCCTCACACCCAGATAAATAACAAATAAACCGAACAAAACCCTGAAAACAGGGAAAGTGATGTGGAACACCTCTTTAAGTATAATGGAAAGGCCAAAGAGAATAATCAGCAAGCCGATAAACGCGCCGGAAAATATAAAACTCATAATAGTAGATTTGGTCATAACTTTTAAATTTTAATACAAAACTAATATGGCCGCTACAACACTAAAATGATATTAATCAGGAAATAAGCTTTATTAGGCTGTGAAAATATCAAACTGTTACAGAGAAGTTTGCTATCAGAACGTTTACCTGCTAAATCCTCAGCTCTATCAAATTTGGGTTTGGTTACAACTTCAAAGCATTTTTAGGGATATCAATATATAAGCAGCTTGTTTTAATCTATTTGTGGCAGATTATTTATGCTTCATTATCAGAATAATAACCTACATTTACATAATCATAAGCCCTATTAAAATAAAAATCATGAAAAGATTAGCTGCAGAGTTCCTTGGTACATTTTGGTTGGTTCTTGGCGGCTGCGGAAGCGCTGTACTGGCTGCCGGTTTTCCCAATTTAGGTATTGGTTTCGTTGGTGTTTCGCTGGCGCTTGGATTAACGGTTCTCACCATGATCTACGCTTTCGGCAATATTTCCGGTGCGCATTTTTAACCCTGCTTTTTCGGTGGGATTATGGATAGCTAAGCGATTGGAATTCAAAGACCTCATTCCTTATATTATTGCACAGGTTGTTGGCGCAATTGCAGGCGCAGGCGTATTGTATCTTATAGCAAGCGGAAAACCGGACTTTGAAATGGGTGGATTTGCAGCTAATGGTTTCGGAGAACATTCTCCCGGCGGATATAATATAACATCTGCACTCATAACAGAAATTGTGATGACATTTATTTTCCTGGTAATAATTCTTTGTGCTACAGATAAAGGCGTTCCGATTGGTTTCGCCGGAATTAGAATTGGTCTGGCTTTGGCGCTGATTCATTTAGTTAGCATTCCGGTTACAAATACATCTGTAAATCCTGCGCGCAGCACAAGCCAGGCTATTTTTGCAGGTGGTTGGGCTATGGAGCAATTGTGGCTTTTCTGGGTGGCTCATATTGCAGGAGCAGTTTTAGCGGCTCTGGTGTATAACTTTATCTTCAAGGTAAAAGATGAAGCTGTTGTGGCAGCGAGAGTCGATCCTGCGTAATGCATTTTCTATATTAGCGTCTGCCAAAAAATGCTTTTATTTGCTTAAAATATCAAAATAAAAAATCATGGAAACCAACAATATACCAGCAGGAGAAACGGTAATGCCTTATTTAATCTTGAAAGATGCCGAAAAATTCCAGGCGTTTGCGGAAAAGGTATTCGGAGCAAAAGAAGAAGCTAAATACATGCGCGATGATAATACCATTATGCATGCAGAAATAACTTTAGGTAACAGTAAAATTATGTTCGCAGAAAGTGGCGGCGAATGGGGCGTAAATACTGCCGGCATGTTTGTTTATGTTCCCGATGCTGATGAAACTTACCGCAAAGCCCTCGCGCAAGGCGCTACATCGTTACAGGAACCGCAGGACCAGGATTATGGAAGAGCCAGCGGTGTACGCGACCCTTTCGGCAATACCTGGTGGATGACTTCCGTGAAATAATAATACCAAAATTGAATGATATTTGCGTAAATAAATCTGGTTTGTGTGCCACCAAACCAGGGAGTTTTAATACGAAGCGCCGTGGCCTGTGGCTCACAGGACACTTTTCAAATGCGCACAATTCATTCTATATTGGTATAAAGCATTTTTAACCAAACCCATATATGCAAAAGGCAGTGCTGTGGGTTTCAGTACTGCCTTTCGTGTAAAATTGTATTAATTGGCGATTACTTCTTCCACTTAATAGTGCAGCCAATTGCTTTTGTCATAGCCGGTGATACGGGTTTATCATTCTGCAGCGCGTCAATAGCGCTTTCAACATACTTTTCGGTAACAGCGCCGGCGTTTTCCGAGTTATTGTCAATTGCGCCAATATAGGCTACTTTTAACTCGTTATTCACTTTATCGAGTACAAAAACATGCGGTGTGCGGGTAGCGCCAAATGTGCGCGCCACTGCCTGTGTTTCATCAATAAGGTACGGGAATGTATATTTCTTCTCTTTTGCGCGTTTCTGCATGTTCTTGTATGAGTCCTCGGGCTGTATTTCCGGATCGTTAGGATTTATTACAATTACCGGGTAACCTGCTTTTTTATACTTTTTATCCAGATCAATAATTCGGTCCTCGTAAGCTTTGGCGAACGGACAGTGGTTACAGCTGAAAATTACAATATAGCCTTTAGCATCTTTATAATCGGCCATAGAAACCATTTTACCATCCGTGTTTTTCAGTTTAAAATCCTGCGCGGTATCGCCAATATGGTAGCCGGCATGGTTTGTAAAAGCAAATGCAATAAATGCCAATGCAACAAAAAATAATAGTTTTTTCATTTTATTCGGGTTAATTCTTTATTTATTTCGTTTATAAGCTCCTGCCTGGTAAGCGTTTTCTCAAAACCGCCTTTCGAACCACTTTTTGCATTGTAAATTACAGTAAAAGGTATGGCCCCGCTCCATTGCGCGCTTACTTTATCAATATAATTATTTGGGTCGCTTTCATCGAGAAACCAAACCTCGTTCTTCAGCTTTTTTCTGTGCACAAAGGGTACTACACGGTTTTCATATTCTTTTTTAAAATCGAGGTTTACAAGCAATATTCGTACTTTCTTATCGGCAAATTGCTTCCTGGCATCCTCAAAATACGGCAGTTCCTTTACGCATGGCGCACACCAGGTAGCCCAGAAATTAATAACATAAACGGTATCATTTTCTGCAGTAAATAGTTCCTGTACTTCACTGAATTTAACCATACGCGGTTTTGCGGTTTGTGCGAACGAATTTGTGGCCGGCAACAAACCCAAAACTACAATTATTAATATGTAACGCATATATGTACCCGCCAAAAAATGCTTTGCCTGCAACAATAACGCCATGGTTACACAATAGTTATAAGAATTAAATGGCCGAAAACCCGCAGCGTTAATGCCGCCTGAAGCCGGTGCATATATTACAATCTGCAAAAATGCTTTGTACGCATTATTTAAATAAAATTCAGCCCAATCATTACCCTGCATTTATTGTTAATGAAAATTATGCCGGAAGGACCATCTATAGTAATTTTAAAAGAAGAAGTAAAGGCTTTTGAAGGGCAGAAAATTATTGCGGCTGAAGGCAATACGAAAACCGATATTCAGCGGCTGGAAGGCAAAACCATACGGCGATTCAGTAGCTGGGGAAAACATTTTTTAATTTGTTTCGATGATTTTACGCTTCGCATACATTTCCTGCTTTTCGGTACATACAGGATCAACGAAAGAAAAGAAAGCAAACCGCGTTTAAGCCTGCAGTTTAAGAACGGCGAACTGAATTTTTACGCCTGCTCGGTTAAATATTTGGATGATGCGCCGGACAAAGTTTATGACTGGAGCGCAGATGTTTTATCTCCACAATGGAACCCGAAAAAAGCCAAAGAAAAACTAAAAAAACAGCCCGGAATGCTTGTTTGCGATGCGCTGCTGAACCAGGATATTTTTGCCGGCTCGGGCAATATTATTAAAAATGAAGTGCTTTTCCGCATAAAAGTTCATCCGCTGAGTAAAGCCGGTGCCCTGCCCGCAAAACAGCTTAATTTACTTGTAAAGGCAGCCAGCGATTACAGCTACGATTTTTTAAGATGGAAAAAGGAATTTGTGCTGAAAAAGAACTGGCTCGCGCACACCAAAAAAACATGCCCGCGCTGTAATATTCCATTTATTAAAAAGCACCTCGGTAAAACAAACCGCCGCTCGTTTTTCTGCGGCAGCTGCCAGGTTTTGTATGAATAGTGCAGCAAATAAACATTTGTTACTGCCTGCGCGAAAGCAATGCTGCGCCAGAAACTTCATCTTTATACAAAATATTATACCTGCCGGCCGGTACCTGTTGCATAGATTCCTTAAGCGAATAATAAAAATCGGCCGGGCGGCTTAAACCATCTCTGTTTGCAGGCGCTACCAGATTATAACCATATGCAACCCTGTAATAATTAATAGCGGGTTCAAAAAGCCAGTCGCTTGCAATAACAATAGTATCCTGGCTGTTAGCCGGTATTTTTTCTGCGACCACCTTCATCATTTGCTTTGTGCCAGCATCGTAACGCCAGGTTAAGGTATATTTAAGGTTGGCGGCCCGCCAGAAGTTATAGATGAACAAACCAATTACCGCCATACTAAACGCATAGCTTATAAGGGTAATAAAGTTAATCCTGCAGGTTTGTATAACATCCTCCAGGAAGAAGACCAGCAGCAGCGCGAAAAGGGGCAGAAAAACCAGCGCTGTACGATCTACAGGAAACAAGGATCCTAAAATATAATGCTGTATAAGAACCGCCGTAATATTGAGCGCAAGCACCGCGGCAATTTTATGTAAGGCCGAATACCCTTTTTTTACCCGCAGCAAAGCATATACCAGGGCTGCCAGGCACAAAGCTATAGCCAAATATATTACCCAGTTGCTGAACTGCTCGCTATAATTACCGCCGTACTGCCATGAAAATACCTGCGAGCCTACGGTATCTCTTATAAAACCACTTGAGCCGCCATAATAAAGCTGCCCGTATGCCTTAAGCACCAGCAACCGTTTGATAATATACAGCATAAAAAAGGTTTCCACTGCTACAAAGGCCAGTATTGCTATGAAGCTGTTTTTTGTTAACCGGTAATTGCCATTTTTAAAACCATGCAGCAGCTCCAGGGCTATTATGGCCAGCAAGCTTAAATGCAGGTTCACCATATTAAGGTTGGCAACAGTAGCCAGCGCGCTGCCTGCATAAGCAAGCAGCATACTGTATACATAATTTTGGGTAGAATTATTTTTCCGCAAAAAGTAATACAGGCTGACCATAACAAGCCCAAGTGATATGCCATAGCCTCTTGCAATCGAAAAAAAATCGAGCAGGAACGGGTTAAGCACAAGTAAAATAAACCCAAACAGCCCGGTTAAAAAGCCTTTGCTATGCTCCTTTATTATCTTAATGCCAAAATAACCAAATAATACAAAGGCCATTACATTCGGCAACCTTAAGCTGAACTCCTTATGGCCAAAAATCCAGCTGCAAAACCTCATTAAATTAGTATTTAATATATGATGGTTTGCCGTTGTAGTCCAAAAATCGTTTCCGGTAATTACAGTGTAGCTCAGGGCTTCATCGTGCGTGAAAGACAGTAATACGGCACGCACTGTAACATATAACACAAGCGCTAAAAACAGCAGCCATAAAACGCCATTGCTGAACAGCGCGCCCAAACCAGCCGACTTATTATTATTTATACCCAAAGCTTAAGCCAAATAGTTGTAAAAGCTTCAAAAATAACCAAAATGGCCTGTTTATATATAGGCTTTGCAGAAAATGCATGTATATGATTTGCTGATTTTAATTGGGCCGATGCTTAAAACCTGGAGATTAGCAGCCCTTTGGCATATTGGTAAAAAGCATTTTTTCGCATGGTTATATATGGAAATTATAATAAAATGCCATAGCTGCAATAAAAGCATTGGTAGTGTTTTACAATGTATGATAAACAGAAATTCTCTTTAGAAGGCCATGGTCTGCGGCTCACAGAACATAACAGTTCAGTCAAATTCCGGCCTGTGAGCCAAAGGCCGGGGAGCATAACAACTTAGTATTACGTCCGAATTGCAGTTTGCTACCTTGTCATACATTGTAAACCACTACCAAAGCTTTTTTTGATATATTGATACATGCAAGCGCAATACCATAGTACTTTTACCGGCAGCCTTAAACTTTTACTGTACTTTTTCGTATTTAGCTTCCATACTTTTAACCATGTGCGAGCCGGTGCGCAAAGGTTTTAAATGTACAGCGAAATGTGTAAGCCCGCCATCATTTATAAGGCTTATTTGGCCGCCAGTTTTATCAAGCACTTTTTTCACCATGTATAAGCCAAGGCCGGTATCCTGGTACTTTTTACCAACGGTCGAAAACATCTCGAAAAGATAAGGCGCTTCTTCGGCAGAAACTCCTACTCCATTATCCCTTACATGCATTATAATATCTTCGCCTGAAGCCTCGATAGCAATGGAAGTAAATGCTTTTTTTGCGCTTATCAACTCCGGCCGTGCGAATTTAAAAGCGTTCTGCAGCAGGTTAAACAATATAAACTTCAGCAGCTTGTTATCGTGCATAAAGTTTAAACCGCCGGGTACTTCAACTTTAACTGTTATATCGCCGGGTTGCAGCTCGTTAACTACTTCGTTTATCATTACGCTGAAGTCGGTTTCCTGCGGCTGCAGCTCAATTTCGGCAATTTCGTGCATGGTTTTCAGCCTGCGTAAAATGTTATCCAAGGTTTGCGCGGTGAACTGAATCTTATCGAGATAATCGAGCGCGTTAACATCTTTCACATCCATTAAGCCAACATGGCAAAGCCCCAGCAGCCTGGCAAGCGGCCCGCGTATATCGTGCGATGTTCGGTAAATAAAAGTAGATAACTCGGTATTAACGGTTTGCAGCGCCTTGTTTTTTTCTTCAATAATCTGCTTCTGCTCCTGTTCGTTACGCAGTTTAAGCTTCTCATTTTCCAGCACTTGTGCCGCAAGGCTTCTTCTTGCAAGATTTATCCTGTCGGCTAGGCCCAGGCTCAGTAAAGCAACCTGCAATAAAACCGCAATCTGTACGCTGTATTGGGTTACCGGGCTGTAAACCACAAAGTTAAGCCTGGTTAGCGCAAAAATTATTCCGCCAATAAGTAAAAGTATATCAGCAAGTATAAAATAACGCGCCGGTACAAAGCCTCTTCTGTTTATAAGAACAGCAACAGCCAGTATAAATACAAAACTCGCAATGGCCAGTATTATACTTATATCTCTGCCCAGCTTCCAGAAACCAAGCAGCATAAAAACCGGCAGCAGGCAAAAGGCCAGGGCCAGTACGCGCCATACTTTATAAGCTATTTTACTGTTGCTGCGTATATGCAGGTACTGTTCGCTGAATAGCAGGTAACTAAGCAGCAGTAAGGGTGTGGAAAGAAAACGTATGTACAGATCGGCGCGCGGATGGGATGGCATTAAAAGCTCGAAAATATAACCGCTGTTCGAAGCCAGGAAAACACAGATCAGCAGCAGAAATAAAACGTAATAGCTATAGCTTTTTGAGGCTACTGAAATGGAAAGAAAAATATTATAGAACATCATTATAGCCAGCGCGCCGTAAAACAAGGCCTGGTAAATACGTGGTTTTTCGAACTGCTTGTAATAGCCTGCGCTGGTGTAAATACGCACTGCGTTTACCGCCAGCGGCTTAAACTGCTGCGATATGCTGGTACTGCTTTGCAACCGAAGCAATATTTCGGCAACCTGGTTTTGCTGTACATCAATATCCATAAAAACCATCTGCCCGTTTTTTACATGCCGGCTGGTAAGCGCTACCAAATCGCCCGACTTTTGCAGCTGGTAGGTTTTCCCGCCGTCGTAAGAAACATATAGCGATATATAATCGGTAAAAGGTATGGTGAGGTACAGTTTATCCTGCGCGGCATAATTTTGCTTTACGCTGAACTTTAACCAATGTACAGGCGCTTCCGCATTTAACCACTGGCTTATTTGCGGCTTTCCGAATTGCAATTGTGCCTGCTGCAGTGTGCTTTTGCCCGTTTCATCGTTCCAAAGCCGGCTGTTGTTGCTAACTACCGAAGGCCTGTCGGTTGGCTTTATTTCTATTACAGCGCCGGAAGCCTGCAGCCTCGCCCAAAGTATAAAAAAACACAATAATAAAAACCTGCAGCTTGTATTGGAAACTGTTGTGTTATTTACCCGCAACTTGTTGTTGTTTTAAAGCAAAGCAAGATAAGCAGCTTATTGCAATTTTTGCTGTACCGTTAAAAATAAAGCGTTTTAACATATATTATTCTGTGCAGTAACAATAAGCGATTCCGGCTTAATTACCAGTTCTCCCAGTTGCTGATCGGGCTCGGTATATTCTTCAGCTTCTGTAACAAGGAAACCATTTTCCGCCAGCAGCTCCGAAAGCGCCTGGCTGCTGTAAAGCCTAAAACCATATTGTGTAAACGGATAATTTTGCATAACACGTTGAGGCCTTATTGATATTATAAATACACCGCCCGGCTTCAGTACACGGCTAAGCTCCGCGAGTACGGCAGCAGGCTCTTCCCAAAAATATATGGTATTAATGGTAAAGGCTTTATCGAATGTATTGTCCGCAAAAGGAAGCTTCTGCGCATCGGCACAATAAAAAGCTGCCTGCCCGTTTTTAATATATTTACTATTACGGATTACGCTTTCATCGACCATTATTTGAGAAAAATCTACACCTGAATACCTGACAGCAGCATTTTTTTGCAATAATTCTTTAACAAACAGGCCATTAGCCATACCTATTTCTAAAATATTATTATTAGCTTTGGCGTGCAGTTTATTAATTGTCCACTTGTTAATCAGTGCGTTAGACAAATTCATGTTTTCCGCTATTTTTAGCCCGAACTGGCCGGTTGGTTTACGCAATTGTTCTGCAACCGCTTTAAAATCCATATTTATTTAAAATAAAAGGTAAACAAGCAAAATAAATTAAAATATAAAGTATAAAAACCTTAGTTAAGATCACAAAATTACAGATATTATGTCCGAGTACATCCCCAATGACAATCACAGGCAGCAAATTTCGGCACGCTTAAACCCAAACGCAAATTACGAATTACAATTCTGGGCGAAAAAATATAATATTACACAGGATATGCTGAAATACGCGGTTAATAAAGTAGGCACATCTACCGCCGATATTGAAAATTACCTTAGGAGCCAGTACCTTATCCGCTGAAATTATCGCAATTATTTAACCCGCAAAACACCTTAAGTATTTTGCGGGTAATGTATGAGCATGCAGATGAATATAGTTTAAATCAAACCATATCCAATACACAATACTTTTGCCCTAGCACTTATAACGCCATTAACGGTTATATTCATTCATTCAATCTTACATTCATTCATTCTTACATTCCTCAGGCTATCTGGCACTAAAAGTAAGCCTGCAGATGGTTTATTGCGCATTTATACTTTATTTGCAGCCACAAAAATCAATATTCTTTAAATATCATCTTTAAAAAAAATGCGCAGCATAAAAAAATTACACAAGGCGGAGTACAGGCCAATTGCCGATCTTATAACCTATTCGCCCATGCCCACGCGTGCGCTGCAGATGCTCGATCCGTTCCTGTTTCTTAATCACCACGGTCCGCAGCATTATGGCCCGGCCAATAACGGATTGCCCTTTGGCCCGCATCCGCACCGCGGCATGGAAACTGTAACTTTTATACTGGAAGGCGATATAATGCATAAAGATAGCAGTGGCCACGAAAGTGTAATTACAGCCGGCGGCGTACAGTGGATGACGGCAGGCCGCGGGCTGATACACGCAGAAACCAGCAGCGAGGCGTTTCTTAAAAATGGCGGCGATATGGAAATACTGCAGCTTTGGCTTAACCTGCCCGCAAAACATAAAATGGCCGAGCCCTTTTATAAAGGTTTGCAAAAACAGGATATACCAAAATTGCAATTGAATGATGGCAAAGTTGAAATGAACCTTATTGCAGGCAATTACCAGGGTAAACGCGGCGCTTTTCAATCGGTAACGGATGTGTTTTTGAGTACCTTATTTTTTCAGCCGGGCGGCGAATTAAAGCTTGATATACCTGCCGGGCATAACATATTTTTTTATGTAATAAGAGGTAAGCTTCGCGTGAATGATACCGAGGCCGAAGCACTGCATTTTGTAGAATTTAACAATGACGCAGAAACCTTGGAAATATTATCGGAAAGTGAAAGTGTACTGCTTTTGGGGCATGCCGCGCCTTTGAACGAACCGGTTGTAGCGCAAGGGCCTTTTGTTATGAATACGGCTGAGGAAATACAGCAGGCATACAGAGATTACCAGGCAGGCAAATTCGGCAGCTGGGAAGATTAAAAGTTGTTACTTTATATCAAATTTCTTGAGGAGATGCCCAAGCTGTGAAAATCTCACTCTTACAGGATGTATGCAAAGTATTTTTAGCCAAAGCCTTCAACGGATTGAAATCCGTTGCTACAATATTTCATCGTTCCTGCGGAACTTGTTGGGAGCGTTAACCAGGTTCCGTATGAACGATGAAATATTGTAGAGATGGAATTAATTCCATCCTTAACCATAAATTGCATGCCGGAAAAATGCTTTTTATCACAGCATAATATAAAAATTTGTAGTTTTATAGCCCGAAACATAAACCGGTAAATAACAAAAAATCAAATGGCCTTACCTAATATTTTCAGTAAAGAAGTAACAGAAAAAGTTATTGAGAGACTTAACAGGCTTACACCGCAAACGCAGCCGAGCTGGGGAAAAATGAATGTTGCGCAGATGCTTGCCCACTGTTGCGTAACTTATGAAATGGCGTATGAAAACAAACATAAAAAGCCCAATGCGGTGGTGAGATTCCTGTTAAAAACCTTTGTAAAGAATGGTGTTGTGAACGAAACGCCATATAAGCACAATTTACAAGCGGCGCCTGCTTTTAAAATTGCTGGTGAAAAAGAGTTCGATTATGAAAAAAACCGGCTGGTAAATTATATTTATAAAACGCAGCAGTTGGGCGAAAAACATTTCGAAGACAAAGAATCGCTCTCCTTCGGCAAGCTTAGCAAAACCGAGTGGAACAACATGTTCTATAAACACCTCGATCATCATTTACAGCAGTTTGGCGTATAAGCAAAGTATTTTTCAGTAATCGTATATATGCAGAAGCACTTTTCCGCAGGCAATTCAGTAAATAAAAACATAATTATACAAGGTGAAAAACATACTTCTTTTATTTATACTATTTTACAGCGGCATCAACTTAGCAAATGCCCAGGAAAACAAGCTTGAAATTGGCGGTGTGGCCGGTGCTAATTTCTCCCGGTTTTACTCACTGAAAAACTTTAACAGTTCCATTACAGAAAAAGCAGGCTTATCGTTTGCAGCAGCATTTCAGTATAATATAAACAGCATATTTTCCGCAAGGGCCGAGTTTGGGCTCGAAAGAAAAGGCATGCACAGCAGCATGAGCGGGCAGGTTAAGGATGAAAATGGCAACCCTGTTGGCATGTACAGGTACACATTGTACGAGCATATGGATTATTTTACGTTCCCGGTGCTTGCCAGAGCCAGCTTTGGTGAGGAGGAAAAGTTTTTTGTAAACGCTGGGCCGTATTTCGGTTTCCTAGTTGCTAAAACCAATAAAATATTTGCGAGCGCTCCCAATCAGTTCCCATTAAAAGCCGAAAATAATAATATGGACGGATTTAAACGGGCTGATTTTGGCTTTTCATTTGGCGCAGGCGTATCCATACCCGCAAACGAACAATTAACTTTCACCCTGGAAATACGCGATAACCTGGGGCTGATGAACATTGGTAAAATAAGCAGCGCAAGAAATCACTCGCTGGCGCTATTGGCCGGGTTTAATTATTCGTTTATGGATTAAACGCAAAAAGCCTTAAACACCGTTTTGTTGCATCGATATTTATAACTGTCTATTAT
>DAIUCM010000061.1:0-21291 GCA_036846145.1 Bacteroidota bacterium | reverse complement strand
ATTCCTATGTATTTCAGTACTTTATAAGTAATCCGAATGAAATTATTTACTAAAAGAGATTAGGGGCACGTGTAAATATGCGCGCCAGCTGCTCGCTTTATTTCTATTGATAGAAAAACTGACTGAAATGCGTTGCTGGCGCGCGTATTTAAGCGTGCCATTGTCAACAATTTCACAAGTTCAAGTTAATTTACATATATCAAGATGTTAAAAAATGCCTTGCGATTCTGAGTTTTGAACATTTCTGCCAAATTCATCATTCAAAATTCAGCATTCAATATTTTAAAAGATGAAACTGGGAGAAGATTTGCAGAAGCGATTGAGTAAGAAGTTCGAACCATCAACTGTAATTGAATCAACTTATAAAGGAAAAGACCTGGCGTTTAAAACCGATAATGAAGGCAACGCTACTTTCCTGTTTATTGGTAAAAAAGATGAACGTGGCTTTGTTATCGGCGAACGTTTTCAGCGCGTTTTAAAGAAAGATGCTGCAGGAAAAATCATTAAAGATCATTGGGACAATAAAGGAAAAGCTACATAGTATTAATTGTGGTATTTTTGTGCGGAAAAGCGAATTAAAATGCTTCGGAGAGCATTATTCCATATATCATAGCGCCGAAAAATACTTCCGTTTTGAGTTTAACTGCAGCCGTAAAAAATCATACAACATTCAGGTTTAAGGATCAAACGCTTTTGCTTCTGCCCGAAAGAGCCATTTTCTGGGAAGAGGAACGTATGCTTTTTATGGCCGATGTTCACCTGGGCAAAGTGAATCATTTCCGCAAGGCCGGCATCGCCATTCCTACTGCTGCTGCCAACCAGAATTTACAGGTTTTATCCGCATTGGTCAATTATTTCCAGCCCCAAACCATTTGCTTTTTAGGTGATCTTTTCCATAGCGACAAAAATAAGGAATGGGAGCTTTTTGTGCAGTGGCGCGAAAGTTTGCCGCAAATAAATATCGAGCTCATTCGCGGAAACCACGATATTATAGCGGCTGCGCATTACAAACGTGCCGATATTAAGGTTTACCCGGTTTGCGTGGAGAAAGGACCTTTCCTCTTTACGCATGAGCCCATGGAAAATTGCCCCAGTGATAAATATACTTTTGCCGGGCATATACACCCAGGCGTAAGGTTAAATGGTGCTGGGAGACAATCCTTAACGCTTCCATGTTTTTATTTTGGTAAAAACCAGGCACTTATGCCAGCTTTCGGTCAATTTACCGGTACCGCGCAAATAAAGCCCAGAAAAGATGATGCAGTTTTTGTAATTGCAGAAGGAAAGGTTTTGAGAATTTCTTGATTTGACAATTTGAAGATTTGAAAATGAAAGGCTGAACCTTAGCTTCTTCAAATTGTCAAATCTTCAAATTGTCAAATTGATAAAATGCATTTCACCCAGATTAAGGAAACCTGCCTTTACTCGACAGATCTTAAACGCGCCGAAGAATTTTATGCGCATATATTGGGTTTGGAAAAAATAGTTTCGGTGGAGAATCGCCATGTTTTTTTCCGTGCGGGGAGTTCTGTTTTGCTCATTTTCAATCCCGATGTAACCAAACATGAAACTTCCGTACCGCCGCATTTTGGCAGCGGGCAATTGCATATTGCTTTCGAGGTTGCACGTGAAGATTACGTTTCAACCAAAGAAAAAATCCTGGCAAAAGGTGTAACTATAGAGCATGAGCACGACTGGCCGGGCGGTTACAAATCTTTCTATTTCCGCGATACCGATAACCATTGCATAGAAATTGTGGAAGCCGGCATGTGGGGGAAATAATTGTGAATGGTAAATGGTGAATGATTCAGCGCCTTTGTAGGGGCTTATCGCATACGCCCGCTATATAGGCCATAACCTCGAACTTGTTATAAAGCATTTTTCCGGCTGTCTATATATGCAATAATTATAATTGATATTTTATTAAATTGCGTAAAATGCTTGTGCGAATTTTATTTATCTTTTTATCGCTGCGTTGTTTTGCTTTGCAGGCGCAGGATCTGGATTGGGTGAAAGCTGTTGCGAATGATACCTCTTCGAATATTCCTGTGATGCATGTTACACCCGATGGTGGTGTTCTTACACTGGTAAATTCTTATTACTTTGTTAGAAATGACACTACAGATTTTTCAAGAGGAAATAATAGACTGGAAAAATTTAACAGGAATGGTGATAAAATTTGGAGTCTGCCGTTGAGTTCGGAATACGCGGCAGCGGTTTATGATTTTTGTGTAGATGCTGAAGGGAATGTATATTTTACCGGTACTTTCAGGAAAGAAATGCAATTGGCCGGACAAATTTTTACTACAGATTCTTCAGCAGATTTTGTTGCGAAATTAAATGCAGATTATGAACTTGTCTGGCTACGTAAATCGCATGGGCTTTATTATAATGGCTTAGGTATAATGCCGCAAGGAAAGGTTGTTTTAAAGGGCTCAACCAGAGAAAAAGAGATTACGCTTGAAGATGCAGACAAGAGCGCAACTTTTAAAACAGAATATGCCAGAAATTATAATTTTACTGCTTATGATTTAGATGGAAAACTACTTTGGAGCAAATTTTACGGCGGAGATGATATTGGTTATTATGCAGGAAGCTGGTACACTAAAGTTACAAAAAATGGAATTTATGAATTGTGCTCCTGGACTGGAACAATTGATTTAGAAACTGGTCCTGGAAAAACATTTTTGAGAAACAGTGAAAGATCGTCAGATAATTATTACCTAAGCAGCTATGATGAAAATGGCGATTTTTTATGGGTGAAAACAATCCAGAAAGATACAACAAGCTATACCGGAGAAATTACAAGAATAATGCTTGATGCAGATCTGGAAGGAAATGTTTTTTTAGCTGGCACATTCTATGGGAAAGTGGATTTTGATTTTACGACGAAAATATTTGCTATTGACAAGCGAAACCGCAATGCTTTCCTGGAAAACCATTATTTTATATGTAAGTATGATAAAGACTTAAACCTGGATTGGGCAAAAGCAACCAATAGCAGTATTCAAAACAGTACTTTCAGATTCAGGCTCAGAATACATTCTAACGGTAAAAGTATTTACTTGTATGGTGTATATTGGCCTGGTTTGGATCTTGATTTTAATAACCCTTCATTTAAGCTGTTACCCGGTTCAAACCATTTTTTCGCAGAATATGATATGGAAGGCAATTTACTCACTGCGAGAAATTTGGGTGAAAAAAACGAGTATTCCGGTCATTCTGTATTATGGAACCTGGAAACAGATAAACACAATAATGTTTACCTTAGCGGTAGCATTTATAACTCACTTTATTTTGATTTTGATCCAAGTGAGGATTCTGCATATCTGCCAAATAACATTAATAATCAAATCGCTTACCTTGCCCGCTACCAAACCTGCAAAAAACCAATCAAAATTATTCCGCAATACCAAACAACAGACTGCCATGAACGCTTAACAACCCTTTATGCGCTGAACGATCATTTTCCCGTGCGTTGGTACTCAGAAACAGGTAAACTATTGCACGAAGGAATAACTTACACTCTACCGCAAATCAATTCACCAACCAAAATTACAGCTGAAGATGGTTGCAATTACCGCGATGAAATTGAAATAGAAATACAAAACCGCTGGCCAAATATTCAGAAAATTTATCCTAATCCGGTTAAAGGAAATCTTACCATAAACATTGAAGGCGTACAGGACGATGCTCTGAACTTCCAGCTCATCAACACGCTCGGGCAGGTAATACAGTCGGGTAAATTAACAGTGAAAAACGGCTTCCAGAACGTGATTTTACCGGTTGATGATATACGTGAAGGTATGTATTTCCTGGTTTTGCAAAACAAATGCATCCGGCAAACTGAAAAAATATTCATTGTAAAATAGACCAAAGCATTTTTCGGCATTTTTATATATGGAAATGCTCTTTCCGCGGCTGAGACGTTGCAATAAAACGCCTCTACAAAATGAAAATAATTTACAATTTCCTAAAACGCTCTCTGCTGGGACAAGATTGTTATTCCGTATCACGGCATCCATAATCCATCATTCATAATTTTTTAAAAAGCTCTACCTATACCGGCAATCCAGCGGAATTTGAAATTATCGGATTCCACGAAAGGCCTCGGATCCACATAAAACGGCATATCGAAGCGCAAAGTAAGCGGTTTGGCTTTCTGGAAACGGCCCCAGCTTTTAATGGTGAGCGCTGTTCCAAGGCCAGCATCCATTCTTATTGGTGAAAATGCTCTTGCTTTGGTTTGCGTGCTAATGGTTCCGGCATCGAAGAACATATATGTTGCCTGGCTAAAATACTTCGATAAGGTTTTAGGCTTAAAGTTTACCAACCTGCTGAATTCAAGCTCCATGTTTATGGCAGCACCGGAAAATCCGCGGTAACTGTTTTGTACAGAATCATTAATTTCGGTTGGCGCCAAATAACCGCTAAAACCGCGTAAATTCAATCCGCCGCCATGATGAAAACGATTTAAGCCGTTACCAAATCCCAGCCATTGTTCAGGCACAAAGCCTCGGCTGCGAACAAATTTATTATCCATCATTTCCTCCGGGTTTGCTTGCGCCATGTAAAGCTGAGATTCCGGCGCTACGTTGGTACCGCTGGTGTAAAAACCAAACAAGCGGTTCTTCAAAAGCATTTTTCCGAGGTTGATATTATGCAAAAGTTCAGGCTTCAGCTGTGCGTACTGGTAATCGCTGCCCGGTGCTGAGGTGCGCAAACCAAAAATAAATTTACCATTACTTTTGAGGCGTGAATATGTCTTTTTCCAATCCAGGCTAACCGTACTGTTCAGCATGTTCTCATTCCACGAATCCTGGTACAGCAGGTACGTTAAATCGCGGGAGCGGTATCTTATCATGCCTTTGTAAGAAAGGTGCAGGGAATTATTTTTCCGGAAAGATTTTTCCAGCCCGATCTCCATCATATCCAGCCCTTCGTTCGACCGCAAATCTGTGAACCAGCTCAAGCCGTCATCAATTTTTTCCAGCCTGTTTTTAAAATAGAAAACCCCGGAAATATAATCCGGAAAAATTTCGCTTCGCGGCTGCTTATCAGTAGCACCAAGCTGAGAATTATACCAAAGTGTGGAAGAAATAAAATGATCGCGCTTAAAGTAATCTCCTTCCAAATGCAGGCCGATTTTTATACCATCAACAGCATTGTACCATACATCGGGCCGCCAAAAATCCTGACTAAGTTTATGGTTTGTGGGACGAATTCTGCCATTATCAAACCTCAACCTGCCTGGATCAACTAATGAATTATTAAGCTGGTTAAAATCTGCTAAGCGGTAAGTTGTATCTATCTTTACATCAACTATTTTTTCATCGGTCTTTATATGGGCAGTGTATTGCGGGCGAACCAGGTCCCAGCCTGTCCACGGCTCAAGCACCTGCGCATCTGTTTTTTTAATGAAATACTGGTTAGGAATATGATAAGATAATTTCCTGCCCGATTTCAGCTCCACCGTAAAGTCTATCGGCATTTGCATACGGCCGTTTCGCTGGAAAGTAATGTTGTAATAGCCCGAATCTGCACGTTTTACCTTTTTTACTTTGTAATCAATTGTCTTGTTTGTTTCGAGCCACTGATCGAAAAACCAGCTAAGATCTGTCTTTACAAAACTGGTTATTGAATTGCGGAAATCTTCCGGGTATGGGTGCTTGAACATCCATTGGTAATAATAATTTTTCATGGCCGCCTGGAAAAGCGAATCGCCCAAAACATACTGCAGATTATACAGCATAACGCCAGTTTTGTAATACACCTGTCCGTAGCCGCCGCCATGTCCAATCTGCCCGTAAAACTGGTCGCTGTGCGTGTTCAATGGCAGCTGGTCCGGATCTGCAGCAGCACGAAGGTACGGGTGGTATAATCTCGCATCGCGGTGTGTTACAGTGTTTATATCCTGTTTCGGATAACGCTGAAATTTATCCAGGTACCAAACCGTTAGGAACTGCGTAAAACCCTCATCGAGATAAGCGCGGTATGTTTCGTTGCTGCCAACAATACCATAATACCACATGTGCCCAACCTCGTGCGCAATAAGTCCGGTATTGCCCGGATACGTGCCGCCGCAAAGCGTTATCATGTTGTATTCCATTCCATCACGGGCATCGGCCACTACAATCTTAGGCCAGGCGTATTCACCGAAATCTGCTGAATATGTTTCAATTACACGCTTGGTAAGCATGGCTACCTGCTGCCAGCCGGCAGCATTATCTTCATGGCAAATGGCTATGCAGCGCACACCATTACTGCTTAGTGTTTCGCTAATCCTGTAACTTGGGTCTGCAGTCCAGCTAAAATCATGTACGTTTAGGGCTTCATAAATCCATGTTTTTGGCGCTGCGCCGGGTTCAATAATTACACTTGGTCTTTCACCAGGTTTTTTATCTTTGAAGTTCCTGATGTCGACTTTCTGTTTCAGGTCAGCAGGCAAAACCTGCTCTTCGTTTACCAATGTTCCGGTTGCTTCTGCAATATATTGGCCTGGCAAAGTTAACTCAACTCTAAAAGTACCGAAATTGCCATATAATTCGCGGTTCAAATGCTGATCTGTATTCCACCTGCGCTGCTTATCGTAAACAGCAATTCGCGGGTACCAGTGCACACCATTAAAATGTGTAAGATTATTATGTTTGTACGATTTCATCCTGCGGCGAATGTTTCCGCCATCATCAAAATACGTATCAAATTCCAGGTAAAAATCAAGCTGCTGGTTTGGTAGTAAGGGTTTATTGAGCTTAACTTGTAAAATGGTGTTATTCAGTTTGGTTTGAAGCTGTGCCCGGTTCCCGTTTTTTTCCGTGTAAATACTTTTTACAATGGTGTTTTGCTTTGCTTTCTCGTACTTGCCGAATTTTGCTTCTGTTTTATTGTTTTTATACAAATCGTGCAGGTAAGATTCCGGCTGAAAAGCATTCTGGTACAAATGGAAAAATACTTCAGTTAATGTATCGGGCGAATTATTTACATACGTCAGCCATTCTTTACCGCTGATAATTTGCAGTGAATCATTTAACGTGGCTTCTATTTTATAATGTACATCCTGCTGCCAGTAATCGGCATATGGCTTGTTATTCTTCCAGTAGTATTTATTAGCCTTTGTATAGCTCTCCTGCAGGGAAATGCCATTGCTCAACTCTTGTTGCTTTGGTTGCGCATTAACCTGGCCGGCAAATAAGCAAATAAAGATGAAAATAGAAATTATTTTTATTACCTGAAGCATTTTTAGCATCATCTGTATATGTAAGTGGGCGTTGAAAATTCAATCCCTTCGAAAATAAAGAAAAAGCCTCACATTAATTGATTAATGCGAGGCTTTAACTGTTTTTTAACATTTATGCTTAACGTTATTATTATATTTTTATACGTTATATATCTTAAAATCAGCATTTAACCAAACCGTATGTTTTTTGGCGGCGCATGCTGAATTTTTACTTAATAGAAATGCTTAAAATTTTTAAGTGCATAATTTGAAAGGCTTTTACCTGTGCTGCAAATGAAATTATAAGCCATCAAAGGATTGAAAATCCGTTGCTACAATATTTTATCGTTCCTATGGAACTTGGTTGGGAGCGTTAATCAAGTCCAGTATGGACGATCAAATATCGTAGGGATGGAATTTATTCCATCCTCAACTAAACGAAATTTAATTGTACTTACCGTTTCTTAAATAAATGCCAAAATAGCGCTAACTTTACATTTTTTTTAAATGACGCTTATGTTTCTTGTAGAAATTTTACTGATAATTTTATACGCTGTTGGCTGTTATTATGTTGCTAAGCGCGGCGCTGAAAAGAAACTTGGATTTGGCGATGCTTTATTGCTTTCAGTTTTCCTGACGCCCATTTTCGGAATGGTAATGGTTTCGCTTTCAACCAGCAAATCGACGCCTGAAGTGTACAGCCGCGCAGATTATGAGCATTACAAGGCGCACCAGAAACATGAGCTTACTGCCGCCGAGCAGAAAGCTTACTCGGCCTTGTTAAAACAATACAGCAAAGGCCAAATAAGCAAACAGGAGTTCGAAAATCAGTCGGCAAGATTCTGATTACCAGTAAGTTTTAGTGTTTTAAAGCTGTTTCCATATATAAGTCCGGCTAAAAATGCTTCGCTGAAAAATGCCCGAGCTCCCGTTGCTTGTCCCAAGACAAACCACATAAATTACTGCCTGTTAAATCGTTGCCTGCCAGGTAACAAACTACATAAGCTGCTAAACGCGAAACTGATAATAAATGGTAATTGATCACTGGTTACTGGTAACTGGTAACTGATCACTGATAATTGATAATTGATAATTGATAATTGATAATTGATCACTGATATTATTTTTCACTTTTAGGATTGAAGAAGTTTCCGGGTTTTTTGCGCTTATCGGCCAGTGAGAATAAACCATCAACGCGGCTGATTTTATCGACGCCATATTTATTACGAATTTTATCGAGCGCAAACATCAGGTTCACTTTTTTTTCAGCCTGGTCGAATAATGTAAGCTGGTAGTTTGCGTTTACCAGTTTAGTGAATTTTATACCGATCAGCCTTATCAGCAGGCGCTTATCGAAGCATTTCCGGAAAAGATCATATATGGTTTTCAGCAGAATATCTTCGCGGCTGGTGTAGGGAATGGTAATTTGCTGTGTTTTGGTATCGAAATTTGAGTAACGGATTTTTACGGCAACACAGCTCGTCATGTAATTTTCCGCCCGCAGCTTGAATGAAAGTTCCTCCACCATGGCTGTTAAAGTGGTATGTAACAGGCGCATATCTGTAGTATCTGTCTGGAAAGTCTGCTCGGTGCTTAAAGATTTTGCCTCGTGGTAAGGAATAACCGGTGTATGATCTATTCCGTTGGCGCGTTCCCATAAACTATAACCGTTTTTACCCAGTACGCGCGTTAAAACATCGGCAGGGAAATTCATCAGCTGCCCGATGGTATGTATGCCCATATCGCGCATAAAACGTGCGGTTACATCGCCAACCATAGGCATTTTTTGTATGGCCAGCGGCGCTAAAAAAGGCTTTACTTCCTCAAGTGGAACATATTTTTTTCCGTTAGGCTTGGCCTCACCGGTTGCAATTTTACATACGGTTTTATTGATGGATAATCCTGCAGAAAGCGGCAATCCGGTTTCCATGCGGATCTTTTCGCGCAGCTCCCAGGCGAATTTCTGGATGCCAAAAAATCTGTCCATGCCGGTCAGGTCCAGGTAAAATTCATCTATACTGGCTTTTTCCACTACCGGCGCTGCCGATGTTATTATTTCGGTTACCTCGGCCGATTTTTTACTGTAAGCGTGCATATCGCCACTAAGGTAAATGCCATTCGGGCACAGTTTTCGGGCTGTTACAATGGGCATGGCCGAATGTAAACCGTATTTCCGCGCTTCGTATGAACAGGCCGCCACAACACCGCGAGATGAGCTTCCGCCCACAATTACAGGTTTGCCCAGCAGTTTGGGGTTATTGAGGCACTCCACACTTACGAAGAAAGAGTCGAGATCTATATGCATTTGCGCCTGTTGCATATACATCAGAATAAATCGAGCTGTTGTTCTCTGAAAGGTTCTATACAATCGGGCTTATCGTAGCGTACATTTCCAACTTTTGGCGTTACGGCGAACCCGCGCATCTCATCGGCATTGTATGGCTTCAGCAGTTGCATATATATATCTATCGAAAAATGCTTCAGCCAGGTTTGGTAATGCTGTGGCGGCAGTATTACCGGCATACGGTCGTGCACCTGCGCAACAACATCATTAGGTTCGGTAGTAATAATAGAAAAATAGGTTACGGGTTTGCCGGTTTTTATCTCGGTTTCGGTATTCCATACGCCGGCCATAAAAAACGGGCGGTTATCTTTAAAAGCAAAATGATAGGGCTGTTTGGTGTTACCGGGTAAAGTTTTCCATTCGTAAAAACCACTTGCCAGCACCAGGCAGCGCTGCGCGCTTACCAATTCGCGGTGTTTGGGTATTTTCAGTATGTTATCGGCGCGCATACCATTCATGCGGTTGTTAATTCCCCATTGGTAATATTGCAGCAGCAGCGGTGTTTTATTGGGCAGCACCGGGTTTTTTAAGGGCGGGCCGGGCGTAATATTAAACCTTTCATTCAGTTCCGTTTCATTAAAATCTATTCCCTTTTCTTTAAGGAATTTTATGGTGTCGGAATCTTTACGAATGTTGTACCGGCCGCACATGTATTTATTGATTTATACCTCAAAGTAAAGCTAAATAATTCAAAAAGTTTACTGTAGAAAGCACCAGTTTGCAGGCAGTTCAAAAACAGTTTCCTGCAAAATATTTATCGGCCTGCAAGTATAAAAACGCGTTTTTAAATAAATCAATAACGATTTTATATATTAGGCTGAGACAATTTTATAATTTATTAAAACCATGAATTTTGGCTGGTGAATAAATGGTATCTGTTCAAAAAATAATTTACATTTTCTGCAGCCTGCCATAATACAAACCCTGGCTTATACTTAGCTGAATGAAGTAAATACCCGACCGAAGGTTTTGCAGATCTATACTTTTACCGGCGCTTACTTCAGCAAATGTACATGTAAAAGCTTTAATCCGTTTACCCTGCATATCTGTAATCACAATACTTGCAGAGCCGGTTGCGGCGGCTGATTGCGGCAGCTGTAATAAAACAGTACTATTTGCAGGGTTGGGGAATAGCAATAGCTGGCCTGGTGCTGATTTGTGTGGCGAGATGCCAAGGTTTTCAAAGTACACGGAATCGGATATTTCCGAATAACAGGTATCATTAAAAACCTGCAGCCTGTAATAACCTTTCTGCGGATTTACAAGATTTTTATCGGAACCCGGCAATAAATTTCCGTTATTATACCAAAAGTATTTTGCCGCCGAAACGGAGCTTCCAACATTGTTTGCAGCAATTTGAATAACAGGTTTTTCCGGCAGGGCATGTACATATACATTTGTTGCATTGCTGTAAGCGCTAAAGCAGCCATCGGCATTTTTAACCTGCAGACTATAGCTACCGCTGGCATTAGCAGTAATGGTTTGCGTTTTGCCGCCGTTGCTCCACAGGTATTCATCGAAACCGGCCGGGCCGCTAATTTCAATATTTTCGCCTTCGCATATATGCACATCGCCGGAAATACTTAGTGCGGGTTTTTGCGGAAGCGGACTTACAGTAACGGTAATGCTGTTAGACGCTTCGCTTAAGCAGCCCGAAGCATTTTTTACAAATACGTTATATGTACCAGCCTGTTTTATTACCCGGGTTGATGAACCTGGGCCATCATTCCATAAATAATCGTTAAAACCAGCAGCTGTATTTAGAATCACACTATCGCCTTCGCAGAAAGTTACATTGCCTGCAGCTGATAAAACAGGTTTATTTGGTACAGGATTTACATTTATTTTTATGGTATCGCTCCATTCGCTAAGGCAGCCGTTTGTATTTTTTAGCTGAAGCCTTATTTGCTGCGAAGTTGATATATAAATGTTTTCTGTTGTTTCTCCATTGCTCCAGTTGTAGGTAAAACCCGCAGGTGCCTGTAGCCTCACGGTATCGCCGTTGCATATATCGCCCGGCCCAAAAATACTTACAATTGGCTTTTGCGGTGCAGGATTTACCCTTATTTCAATAGTATCGGAAGCAACACATCCTTCGTTTGTATTTACTATAGCCGCATAAGTTCCGCTGCTTGTAATGCTTGCAATATTCTGGTGAGAGATTATTGTTCCGCTGTTTATTTCCTTCCATACATAACTGTATGATGAATTTGAGTTTCCTGTTGCCGCAATAGTAACGGCAGTACCTTCACAAACGGTTCTGTCCGCACCAAGGCTTACCACTGGCGCGCTGTACAAGGTTATGGAAATGGTATCCAAATCCATACAGCCGTTAACATCGGTAACCCTTATCCATATACTGTTTTTACCGGGTTTAAGGTTTTTGGCATCGAAGGTAGCATACTGGCTTGTGCTGCTGTTGCTCCACACATACCTTGCAAAACTGCCGGCGTTTATGGTTAACGAACTATTGTCGCATATAAAAGTATCGTTACCCAGGTTTACAACAGGCGGCTTTGCAATACACGGATCAATAGTGCCTATTTTCCCGATCTCCGCGCTGCTCAGGCTGGTATCAAAAATAGCGAGCGATGCAACATCAATACTGTCATCTTCCTGGTCGTTATCAGCAAAAAACAATATGTTATTCTGTAATGCAAAGCGGCCATCCAGGTCCTGCGAATTTCCGTCCAGTACAAGATTTCCGTTTAAGTAATACCTGTAATGTTTTCCTAAACTTACACTTATTACCAGCCTGTACCATGTATTCGGATAAATAGAATCTGTTGTGTATTTTGTAGTTGCCGTACCTATACGGCCAGGGTTAGTTTCTGTTACTGGTCTTATAAACCCTTCGCCATCATTTGCGTTGGTAGTATCGGTCTGGAAGAAAGTATGCCATTTTTTAAAATCGGCAACTTTAAAATCGAACATCAGCGTATAATTATTTACAAGCTTGCCGCCGCCGTTAGGCTGTATATTATGATATGCTCTGTAATAGCTTCCGATGCCGATTCTCACAGCTGTATCGCCATAGAAAGCGCCTTCGACAATTTTATGCGTTCCGGATAAAACAAGATCGTTACCAACTGTAGCTTTAGTTAAATGATTAGCATCCTGAAATTTCCAGTAGCCGGTCAGGTTTTTCCAGGCAGAAATGTCCAGATCCTGGGCTTTGGTTTGCTGAACCGCTGTAACCAGAAGCATTAAAACAATAAGTTGTGGAAGTTTTTTCATAATGTTGGCGCATTGGTTTTCCTGCCGGAATAATTTATACAGCGGGAAATTTTTTAACAATGATACCAAAAAATATCTTTCAACCAAATATTGGCAGGTAATAAATTGTATAACAGCAACTTGTAAATTTGATTACATTGCAGATGCCATTGAATAACCGCAGCCATGGCTTGTGATTTAAGCCTTGGCCATCAACGGTTTAAAGCAGAAATTTTGCAGGAATTAATTTGAAGTGAGCTTATACATTCTCCAAAAGGTTGTGCGGCTCATCCAGTTGTTGATATTTAGGTGTTTATACCAGCGAGGTGCAACAAGCCTTGTTTCGGAAATATTTTTTTGCAGGGAAGTATATTTGGAAGGCAAGGCATCGCCGCGCGCGCTCATTATAAAATAAACAGGCCTCCTGCTCTGCTCAACAAAGTTACGGATACTATCAGCGCCTGACATTCTTACAATATGCATGTTCGGCGTAACATAAAAATTCATCGGCAAACCCTGCAAAAAGCTATGCTGGTAAAAATCTTCAATAATCAAATCTACCTTTTGCGACTGGTGGTGCCTGTAAATATAAGAAACCGGTTTAAGTATATGATTTACCGGCATTGTGCTGATGCGGGCAAGTATTAAAAGGTTATGTGTGCCAAACCCTACCAGTGCTGCTAACATGGCTAATCTTACTGCCCTAAAATGGTTAACCGATTTTGCAGCTGAAGCAATAGCCATCATGCCAAAAACAAGGAAAACAGGCATAGCATGGGCAATGGGAAAAAGGAAACGAAGCTCTTTATGCGCAATGAGCATATGCAGCAATACAAATGGTACACAGGTAAAAGTTAAGATATGTTTCGGGTAGCGCAGCCAGGCAACAACAACAAGTATTAAAATAATGAGGCTAAGCGGCATATGCGCTTTTTCCAGGAACTCCGGTATATAGAACCACCAGGGCGATACACCAAATTCAGCAGCTTTACCTTCTAAAATATTAATAGTGAAATACCTGTAGGCTGTATTTACCCAGTTTCCGTAAAAAAAGTAATCGGAAATAAAACCTAAACCCAAAGCGAGTATGCCGCCTAAAACAAGTAATACCAGGTTTTTAAATGGCGTTCGGGCAATAAAAAGGCACCACAGCCCTAAGCCAGGTAAAAGCATTATCATTTGCAGGCGAAAAACCAGCGATAAGCCAATTAAAAATCCGCAGCAAATAATAAACAGCAGGTTACTATTTTGCGCAGGCGGGTAAAATGAGTTCTTTATAACGAGTAGGGCTATGGCTGAGAAAAAGAAAATTCCGGCCCAGCTTTCAGATGAAAATCTGGCATCCATAAAAACAACGAACCAAAGGAAAATGCCCAGTAAAAGTGAAGCTTTCCTGAACCTGAAATCCTGTATCCACCTGAATGAGGCAGCCGTTATAAGAATACTGGTGCCATAACCCAGCAAACATGATAAAACGCGAAGCATACCTGCCACTGTAAATGAATCGTGCTCACGGAACAGCGCATGCAGTTTAATGAAATAGTAGGCGATCCAGGGTTGTAAACTTGGCCTTATCTGCGCTTTGTGTTCCCAGGCGAGGTCTTCGGCAGTGGTGAGCCCTGCTTTATAACCGGCAAATTCAAGAATCTGGTAATGCTCATCGAAATGGAAAAAGCCCAGGCTGTTCCATGCCGCAACAAGATGAACCAGTAAACCGGTAATAAATATAATGATGATATTCTTTTTACTGAAACCGGTTTCTTGCGAAAAATAATTAATCATGCCAAGTGTTTACATATAAATCGGCCGGAAAAAATCAGCCAACCCATTCTTCATCCAAAAATTCGTTGGCCAGGTAAACCTGTAATATGCAGTTACATATATACAGCAGCCAGAAAATGCTTTTACTTAAACCAGCGTTTTTATGATTGAGCAAAAAATACATGCAAAGATATAATGAAAGTATAATGTATTTAAGAATTAATGAAATATGTACAAAAAAGTGAAAGAGTGTGAAAAACAAAACCAGCACTAAAAAAATATACCCAAGTGTTTTAAAACCAGCCCTGGCTAAACGTAACATAAATACAAAGGCAATACAAAAAAAGGCGCTGGGGAAAATATACCTGTTCAAGCTAAAAAAACTTCCGCCTTTCATTATCAGCGATAAGAATGTAAGCCCGGCAATGCATAAAACTGAAAATACCAGCGCTTTGCTTTTAGTGAAATCATTAAAATTTCGCCTGAACTTTAAAACTATTTCCGCAGAAATATACATGCATATTACACCAAAGAGGAAAGCGGCCGCATCAAGCCAAACGTATTGTCCCCAGCTTGTAAACCTTAATTTTGGCCATTGAAGCTTATGCTCCCAGTACTGCTGGGTTTGTATAAAGCCAAAAGCGTAACCGGTTTGCCAATATTGTATGTATGCCACCAGCGCAATGCCAGCCAGGCAGGCCAAGCTATAAAATATGATGTTCTGCCATTTACGGAATCGGTTATCAATCCATTCGGTTAATAAAATGGCCGGTAAAAAAATATTGGCAGCCGAGCGTGTTATTGATGTCAGGAAAAAGCCACCGGCAACTGTTACAGGATTGTTTGATTTCTCAAGGCTAAGTAATAATAGCACGCAAAGGGCGAAGAAAAGTGCTTCAGAATAAGGAACATACATAAAAAACATGCTTGGAACAGATAAAAGCAGCAACTGCTCCTGCCAGGTGAAACTGAATTTGCGCGCCAGGATACTAAACGACAAACTGAATATTACAATATTTAAAAGGCTGATTCCCGTAGCGTTAAGGCCGGTAATTTTCCACAGGTAGGGAAATGCCGGGAAAAATGCAACATTACTTTGCCTGGAAGGATTAAAATGATAGCCGGTATCTTTAATACTGATGTAATGGTCTGCATCAAAAACACTTAACTCTACTTCGGCAGGCATAAAAGGTTTATCGCTGACAAGCCTGTAAGCGCCAAACAGCAGCAAAATAAAAACCAGGTGAAAAAAAACGTATTTCATGGCCAGCAGATGTCGCACAAAGCTATAATAAGTACTTCATATTTTATTATTTTAACCAAAGCCGAAATATGCAAGGTACAGCCACGCTCCTGCTCATCAGGTTATATTGCCTGTTTCACTTTCCTGCAAATGCCGCAGCAGCTATTATATAAATGTAAAAGATTGTTCTACAGCCCCATATATCAAACCTTAAAAAAATGCTTCGATAAAAATCCCGAATATAAAACAAAGGTTACTGTTTAAGAACTGCTGAAAAAACTGGTTGCTGATAACTGTTAACTGAACACTGCAACGTACCTTTGTTTCCACGCACACAAAATAATATGACCAAAGTAGTTCCCAACGCAAATTCGCTGGCTTCAAAGAAAGAGCAGGTTAGCGAAATGTTCGATAATATTTCGCCAAAATACGATCTGCTGAATCGTGTGCTGAGCATGGGAATTGATATTTCCTGGCGAAAGAAAGTAGTTAAACTGCTCAAAAAAGAAAATCCGCAAAGCATACTGGATGTTGCAACCGGAACGGCAGACCTGGCTATTGCCTTAACCAAAACCGGAGCGAATCTGATTACAGGCGTTGACATTTCGGCGGGAATGCTTGAAGTAGGCAGAAAAAAAGTATTGGATAAAGGCCTGGATCAAAAAATTATCCTGCAAATAGAAGATGCGGAAAATTTATCGTTCCGCGATAATACATTTGATGCGGTAACTGTAAGCTTCGGTGTGCGAAATTTTGAGAACTTAGAGAAAGGTTTATCAGAGCTTTTCCGTGTGCTGAAACCTGGCGGAAAACTGGTAATTCTTGAATTTTCTCAACCAACAAAATTTCCTTTCAATAAATTATACCAATTTTATTTTAAAAACGTTTTACCTTTGATTGGTAAGATGGTTTCGAGAAACGCATCGGCATATACTTACCTGCCTGCATCGGTTTCGGCATTCCCATACGGCAAGAATTTCGAAACAATTTTGCAGCGAACCGGATTTATAGAAACACAATGGAAAGAGTTAACATTAGGAATTGCTACCATATATTGGGGATCAAAAAAATAGTTACAGTACTGGCCCTAACCATACTTGCATTACTGGAGCACAGGCCTGTACAGGCGCAGATAAACAAACCGTTTTACGATTACTCGCGCCGCATACATTTTGGCTTTACCATTGGCAGCAGCTTTTCGCGCTTTAAGTACGATTTTTCGCCGCAATGGTACACGCAGGATACATTCGCGAGAGTTAACTCACTTGGTTACCCTGGCATTACGCTTGGTGCGGTTGCCAATCTTCACCTGGGTTCAACCAGAAGCTATTTACGCGAGCATTTCGACGTACGTTTTATTCCCGCGCTTGTTTTGGCCGAACGCCGCATCAGGTACACTTTTTACGACTCCTTTATGCAGGAAAAAAAGGTTGAATCGGCACTGGTGGAAGCGCCTTTACTGCTGAAATTCAAATCGGAAAGGCACAGGAACGTTAGGTTTTATATTATCGGCGGCTTAAAATACTCTTACGACCTGGCATCCGATCATAAAGCAACGCGCGATCCATCTGATCCTAAGGTAATTATTAAACCGCATACCTTCAGTTACGAATACGGTACCGGCTTAGACCTTTATTTCCCGTTCTTCAAATTTTCACCGGAAGTTAAAGTTGCCAAAGGCATGAATAATGTGCTCATGCCCGACCAGGCTGCCTACTCCAGCGTTTTCAACAGGTTCAGGTCTAATTTCGTCTATTTCTCTTTATTCTTCGAAGGTTAGGCAAGAGATTGTTTTTATGCACGGATATTGATTAATATTGCATCAAAATCAATATCTTAAAAATGGATTCATTTGTAATTTTAGTCATCAGCATATTGGTGCTGATTATCTTTTTTATGGGCATACGTATTGTGCGCCCAACACACCGTGGTTTAATAGAGCGGCTTGGTAAATACAACCGGTTCGCCGAGCCGGGTTTCCATTGGATCATTCCCATTATAGACCGGATGTACCAGGTAAATATTACCGAGCAGATGATTGATGCGCAAAAACAGGAGATCATCACCAACGATAATCTTAACGCGCACGTAGATGCGCAGGTGTATTTCCGAATCAGGCCGGATGAGGAAAGCGTTAAAAATTCTCAATACAACGTAAATAACATTACTTACCAGATCGTAAATCTTGCGCGTACAACTTTGCGTAATATTATCGGTACGCTTACGCTGAAATCGGCCAACAGCGAGCGCGCCAAGATTAATAAGGAGCTGATGAGCGTTTTAGAGTATGAAACCGCACGCTGGGGAATTGATATTGTACGTTCGGAGCTGAAGGAAATTGATCCGCCAAAGGATGTGCAGGAAACAATGAATAAGATCGTAAAAGCAGAGAACGAGAAAGTGGCCGCCATTGACTTTGCTTCTGCCAGCGAAACCCAGGCCGATGGCGCAAAACGTGCCGAGATCAAACGTGCGGAAGGTATAAAGCAAGGCCGGATTTTGGAAGCAGAAGGTAAAGCCGAAGCCATAAGGTTGGTGAACGAAGCCGCAGAAAAATACTTTGTAGGCAATGCGCAGATATTACGTAAAATAGAAGCAGTTGAACGTTCACTGGAACATAATACCAAGATAGTTTTACCGCAGGATTCTGACCTGGTAAATGTAATTGGCGATATGGCAGGCGTACTTCCTTTAAAAGATCAGCGCGGCCGCTATGATGCGGATTTCGACAGCCCAACAAAAAAACACAATCGCGACCGTCACCAGAACAGGCCAAAAAATCCGCCAACGGAAGGTGGAGATGAGCCTGTGATATATGTATAAGTTTATCTTTTTAAGATATGGAACGGCAGTATTCTATTGAGTATTGCCGTTTCTGCATATATAGTTTGGGCTAAAAATGCTTTTATCAACAACCAGCCAATGCAAGTTTTAACTGTGGTTCTTTCTTTTTTACTTTAATCAGAATTTCTTGCCACATTTCTTCCAATGGTATTATTTCCAGGTTTTCATCTTCCCTCGAAATTATGATTACGCTGTTTTGTAAACGGCGAAGAAGGAAGCCAGTTCTTTTATTTAATTTATTTATATCGAAACCAACTTGAACGAGTATGATAAGCATTTTTATCATCAGCCTTCCCCTGTAATTTACTTTTTCTTTTAAGTATCTCGCTGAATAAGTTTTAATGATTCAATGCGATTTATAAGTTTTCCAAAATTTTCTTCCCTTAAGTAATAAACGGTTTCAAACATTAACAATGACAGGTTAAAACCCTGCTTATCCTTCTTAAGAATATAAATATCGTTCAGAAATTTTTGTATCCTGAAATTTTTCTTTTGTGCCGCATCTGCCAGGTAATAAAGGTAATAAGCTTCAAAAAAGCGCCATTTTTCTATAAATTGTGCGGGTATATTGTATTGTTTACCATTTATGCCCACCACTTCCAGGATGTTTTTTGCCAATTGTGCATTTTTGCTCTGCAGGGCAGCAAGGAAATAATTCTCCATAAGTATATACCAGTTGTTGGTATGTGGAACTATGTATTTCTCGCATGCCTTTACACAATCTGCTATTTCCTGGTACATACGCAGGCACAAATAATTGCTTATTTTATTAAGGCCGGCATCTACAAAATTTACGAGCCGCTCTATATGTTTGTTCTGCTTTAAGAAACTTTCCATTTCTTCCCATACCGCAAGGCTTTCCCTGTACCTGCCTTCCATCTGTAGCGCTCTGCCTTTTAGGCTGTAATAAAACACGTGAAGATCAAAAGAATACAGTATTTGCATATCACTTTCCAGGGCTTTTATATTGTTCCATATATCGGGCAGCAGGTACGGCTTGGGTGATGTAGAACGGGTAAAATGGATGGTTAGCAATTCTAAATAATGTCTTGCTTTTTCTTCCAATAAGCTAATTGCAAGATGTTTCTCATACATATTATGGTAAATCGTAAACATTTTTACATTTCCTGTAAAAGCTGCATGCCATTTATGCACTTTAGCAAAGTAAGCTATAAATTCATTTAGCTCGTATTTAATTGCAAGCCTAAGAGATTTTCCAGCAATGCTGATAGCAAACTTGCGGCTGCTGAGCATAAGCAGAATTCTTACTATATACTGGTTGCGGCAGCAAGTGGTATATGCCTGTGAGTAAGGTGAGTATTTGCTTTGGGAAAGATCTATAAACAAGAAAGTATTGAGCAGCCTTGCCCGGAAACGCCGCTTAAAACTCCTGAATTTTGTGCTGTTTGGCTTTTTGTAAATATAGTGGTTTGCTTCATCATCTGTACCAACTGTATTGCTAAGCAATGCCTTGTATAGCTTCTGGAAAGAATTGATTCTCCCGCTTTTTACGCCATCATTATTCAGCACTTCAATTTTTTTTAGACGATATTTCGCCACAATTTGTACCAGTTCTGCCAGCTCTTTCACAATGTATAAGTATCTAAAATACATTGCTAATATAGCTAATAATTTATGATTATAACCCATCGTTAGCAGAAATAACAACGATCTATAACGTCACGCTTGCATATAAACTGTTATTTTTAATAGCTCTTGATTGGTTTAGCTTGTGCCAAAATTAATACTCACACTATTGCACAATCTACTTTCCATTTTACTGTACCTCAACAGCGTATGCAGCCCATGCACGTACACCACAGAACAAATACAAATTATTGAAGCGCAGCACCACCCGCAAATACAACAGGTGCGCAATAATGCCGCTTTAATGCAGGAAGTTTATACCAATTACGGCCACCAGGCTGAGCAGATTATTGTGATTGATATAGATGCACATTAACTAAACACTTTAAATATAAAAAAGGAGGTGCCTGGCAAAATAAAATAAGTTGATTTTTCTCTTTCACACAATCTTTTAAACAAACTAAAACAAATAAATCATGAACACGAAAAAAATCTTATTGAAAATTGCTTTTTAATTACTGTTTTAACCACCATTTCATCTTATGCCCAACAACCTTGTGATGGCACGATTTGGAACACACAATCCAACTGCCCTAAGTACTAAATTGAGAATCATTCAGACTGCCCTGTTGATGCAATTGCAACTACACGAAACCATCCATGCCCACCTGGAGGTACGCCGACTTATACTAATTGGGCAGCAGCTTCACAAGGGTATTACCAAGGCCAATATGTTGGATCGTGTATTTGTGATGACTGTGGGTGTTATTGTGTCGATTGCATAACGATAAACAATGTAAGTCTTTGGCTAGATTCTGCGCCAAATATTGGTGATTTTGTTGGATTGCCATTTGCAACACCATGCTGCCCAAGTGCAAGATTGCAGTATTTAGGATCCTTAGGGGGATATCCTAAATGGGCTATAGTTTGTCCATAATCATTTAATAAATAACTATAATGGTTATTAATTAATGACTGTTTTAGTTATTTTTTTTAAATTGTATGAAATTTCAGCTATATCAATGAATAAATTTTGTCTACTAATATGCTTATTTACTTGTTATAGTAATTTTAATAAAA
>DAIUCM010000060.1:0-21524 GCA_036846145.1 Bacteroidota bacterium | reverse complement strand
ATGGAATACAATCTAGTTTAACAGAAGAAAGAACTTTTATCGGCAGTGGGGGGGGCATTACTTTTCTGTATCGTCTACAAGATTGGAATATAACAAAGAAGGCACTATTAAAACACCTTTACCACTGGATGCTTCTTTTCAAAACATTGAATCTATGGAGGTAAAGGGCAAAGCCTATAATGATGTTTTGCGCATTTATTATGAAGGAGATAAAGGCTATGGTGATTGGCTGCAGGATGGCTACTTCGCCAAGAATATTCACTTAATTAGATACCGCAGAAACGATTCTACAACCTGGAATCTAGTACGATATAACATCGTAAAATAAGGTATAACCTCACAACCTGAATCTATGAAATTTTTTAAAGTCAAGTTACTGCTGCTCGCCTTTTTAGTGTCATGCGTTTTTTATGGCATTGCAATACCTTCGGGCATCTTCTGGAATAAGCAATAAGCAGAAACCAGCCTGCCGGAAGTAAATAAAGAAAATAAATCTCCTCATAATGGTATTGGCTGCACAGCTGGTGGCGTACGCACTATAAGCAGTTATATTATTTCAAAGGAAGATACATCTATTAGCGGCGCTTTTACTTTCCTGCTGGTGGCCAAAGCCATAGATACTACTTATTTAGATTCAGTTTCATTCGCAAATACAGGCATGTTCAGCTTGCAGGTGCAAACAGCTTTTGGCAGCAGCTATCTTTTGCCCGGCGATTCTGCCATAGCAACCTTATCTGCAACTTACAGCACAACCAATATCCCGTATTATCCGAAGAAATTCAGTATATTGGTGCATGCACATTCCGTTGATTCGTTATCAAGCCATTCGGAAGCGCCTGCATTTGTTTATTTTACGCCATATAATACAACTGAAGTATGGAGCAAAGCAGATTTTTACATGCTCCCACGCGTATGGGAAACACCTAAATCACCGGTGCCGCAGCGGGTTAGTATTCCAAAAACGAGCATACCATCAACAAATATAGAGCCCGTAGATAGTACAACCCAGGCATAGGAGCTGGAATATATTATGAAGCGTGTGCCCGGCCTGCCATATAATATCAAGATGAAAGCGCCGCACCCGGATTCCATAGCATCATGGAAGGAAAGAGATTCGCTTGCGGGCTTGTATGGCGATGACTCTGCCACACGTTCAAAAATATTACCGCAATATAACGGCCATGTAGAAGGACACTTATACCTAAAATATTCTAATGAAGATAATCCTGAAAACACGGTAAACCCAATCGTTCCGTTAGCCGGTACGGTTGTACGCCTGCGCGAACGCGATGAGCATTTTGATGATGTTTTTGCTGAAACAGTAACGAATGACGAAGGTTTCTTTAAGTTCAAATATGATAAAGGCCAGTATGCTGAATATGGCGATGTAGAGCTTTATTTAGAATTTGAAAGCCGAAACCCGGTGTACGATATTGATGTAAAGATGCAGCACGCGGTAGTTAACAGGCCAAGATATAAGGTTACATACGATCTGGGAACGCATGGCAAAGAAAATGTGCTTATAGATGGATTAAATATAACCATCCAGGACCCTATACACGAGCCTTTCCAGGCATTGCACTACGCAAAAAACGCGTATAAGTTTATCAGAGAGGCCGGTTATAATACATCGCAAGTGCCAAACGGTTTGAATATGATTATTTACCTTGATACTGATAAAGATCCTGATCGTACAGAAGGCAGTTCTAAATATAATTTTGGTGAAATTTATTTAGGCGATGGCGACGAAGCGCGTGAAGATGTAGTTTACCATGAATTCGGCCACCATGTAATGTGGAAGCTTCAGGGAGACTATAGCATATTCGCAATAAGTTTTAGTCATCCTTGGGAAGAAGAGCAGGCTACGCTTATAGCATGGACTGAGGGCTGGGGCTATGGCTTTAGCGCTATGGTAGATCAGTATTACCGCAACGAGGATGGAGGAGAATGGGAATGGTGCAATTCTGTACCAGGCTCTGGTAATGACTTTAAACAGGAAATGATTGAGTGGCGCAACCGTGAAAAATTTAAAGGCAGCAATGGTTTTAAGGCAGAGTATAATATTGCCTGCGCTTTGTATGATTTGTATGACGGGCCTGATAAGTTTGGTGAAAGCAATCCTGATGAAACTGCACGAAGAAAATATAATGACAAACCTGGAGAAGTAGATGTATTAGGTCCAGGTTATAAAGAAGGTTTTGATGAAGTAAGCCTTACTTTTTATTAGCTTAGACAAAGCAACAACTTATCGTTTAGCGGAGAGACGCCAGGATGGTATAATAGTACTAAATTCAATGCTTAGTTGGGTTTTTGCGGGCGATTTACCTACGGTTCAATATTGGAATTGTATTATGAGTGGTGAGAAGCAAGTGCTTGATGGCTTAATAAGTATTGATGATATTAATACATTATATCCTTGTACATTGCCTGATGATGAAACTACACCACCACCACCTGCCATTAACCAAATGCCATTATTTTCTAGTACAGAAGGAGCTGATAACAGATCACCAGCACTTAGTATACATCCAAACCCGGCTTCGCATCAAATAACTTTATCTGCCAAAGGGCTTAACAGTACAAATGCAATTCTTATACTTAAAGATATAACAGGCCGAGTGCTTGTAAATCTTACTTTTGTACCCAATAGTTCAGGTAATTATTCTAATAATATAGATTTAAATAATTACCCAAGCGGTATATATAGTTTGGAAATAATACAAGATAATTTCAGGCTTATGCATAAGGTGGTTAAGCAATAAATTTTTAGGTTTCCCAACAAAAAAGGGAGCCTTAGGGCTCCCTTTTTTGTATGTATTAATTTATTCTTGCTCAAACAAATGTATATTCTGCTTACTTGTAAATACAGGCAATAAGTATATTTTAAGAAGAAATTTTAATAATATTACGTGAACTCGGCAATTAATTAAAATAACAACATTTTATGAAAGCTCAATTTCAAATCAGCGTTCCAGTAGGGACAGGTCGCGACCTGTCCCTACAAAGAGTGCCATTTATTTAAACTTTGAGTATTATTTTGCAGATTTACAATATTTTAATTTGCGAGTTCACGTTTTACATTGAAATTTATCTAAGTTTCCATATCTGCTTATACAGAAAAATGCTTTTAAATTGGTAAGCGTATAAAAAAATATAAAATCTTTAACTTGTTATGTCCCAGCAGATTTTCTCGCAGAGGCCTCTGCGCAATCGGAGCGCTGAATGCGCAGCTTCCTATGCGATAAACTCTGCTAAGACAGGTAAAGTGACTTTGATAGGGCAAATAATTTGATGATAAAGAAGGTTTTAAATTATTTTGTGAGAAAATTTTAAAAAAAAGCAAAAAGGGCTGTAACTTTTTAAAAGCTTACACCGTCACATGCACACATGAATACTTCAGCGTACAACGAGCTCGTAAATGAGCATGCCGATGGCTTGTACCGGTTTATCTTAAAGAATATTAAAGATGAATCGGAAGCGCAGGATGTTGTGCAGGATGCTTTCGAGAAACTGTGGATCAATAAGGATAAAGTTGAGCTGAAAAAAGCCAAAAGCTGGCTTTTTTCTACTGCTTACCATACCATGATCGATAATATAAGAAAAGTTAAACGTATTGATACGCTGGATGAATATCATGAAGAGAAGCATTTTTACGCCGATGAATATATGGGAACCGGCGATTTGCTGGAGAAAGGGTTGAATAAATTACCGGCTATACAAAAATCGGTAGTATTGCTGCGAGATTACGAAGGCTACAGTTACGATGAAATTGCTGAAATAACACAGCTGAATGTAGGCCAGGTAAAAGTTTATATTCACAGAGCCCGTACTTTTATGCGGAATTTTATTGAAAAAATGGAGAATTACAGCTATGGAAATAAACGAATATAATTATAAAGAGGTGCTTTTGCAATGGCTGGAAGGAGAGCTTACGCCTACAGAGGTTCTGCAGGCTGAAGCTTACCTTTTAGTAAACGATACCGCAGCGCGTGAATGGCATCTGCTGCAGAGAACAAGGCTGCAGCCTCAGAAGCAGGTTTATTTCCCTAAAAAGCACCTTTTGTTAAAGTCGGAAGAAGAAGAAATTGCAGCGCCAGCATCACTAGCCACTATAACGGGTAATGATGCCGTTGTAAAACCAATATCTGCAGTTACGTATTTGCGCAGAATTGCCGTTCCACTAAGCGTTGCCGCAAGCCTGCTGCTGGTATTTTTATTTACGCTGAATAAGCAAAAGATTAAAACTGCGGGAAATGATCAGCTTGTGCGGGTAGAAAAAACTGAAGCTGAAAATATTAAGAAAGCAACGGTGAGCATAGCTGGTACAACAGATAAAATAACGGAGCAGGTTAATTTACAACCTGAAGATTTAAGAAATGTAATTGTACCTGAAGAAGTTAATAATGTTAAAAAAGCAGGCCTGGAAAATAAAATTACGAAAAAGCCGGCCAAAGTATTTTCTGAAGAAGCTATATATGCAAAGGCAACGCATACGCAGCAAACTGAGCCTTCTGAAGCAATAATACTGCAGCCGATAACAATTGATCCGGTTCAAAATACTGAAGCAACGGCAATTGCGAATGTTTTATCCAAAGAAACAAAAGAGAAGCTTAAGAATGAAAATAAGTTTGTTGCGCTGGCAGTTAACGAAGCTGAATTAAGCACATTAAACAAAGTAAGAAACTTCTTTACTAAAACTATACAGATTAAAAAGCAAACCGAAGATGACGTAAATTATTACGCGCTGCGGGTTGAAACAGATAAGATCAGAATTGTAAAAACATTTAAATCAAACTTTTAAAATTATAATATTATGAAACCGGTAATTTTACTCGGATGGGCTTGCCTTGCCTTTATTTTTATGACAGCACCCAATGCAAACGCGCAAGAATCAAAAAAAAACGATAGTAAAGACAGTATAATTAATGCAATGAGCAAACTGAGCCTGGAAATGAGTAAAAAAGCGTTAAAATTCAGCTTAAGCGCCGATATACTTAATGACAGGAAAAGGCAGAACTTTAACAGGGAAATAGACAGCCTTGGTAAGGAAATTGAAAAAATGGGTTTGGCATTAGAAAAAGAAATAAACAGGAATGGAACTGATTCGGCTTTTTCTTTAAATGAAAACCAGGGCGATAATAATACAGATAAAACCGAAGCAGAGGTAAAAGATACTACAAAAAATAAAGCAATTTCTATTGATGAAGACGGAATTCATATTCGTACCGGGAAAAATAAGAGCAAGCCTAAAAATGTGGTAAGAAAACCAAAGAACAGCGCTACAGACTGGATTTTATTCGACCTTGGCATTAACGTTTTCACCAGCAAAGGTTCTTTCGATCTTCCAGCATCTGCCGATCCGCTGGAGCTGCATACTTCAAAATCCATTAACTCAACGCTGCATATTTTCCGTACCGGCGTAAACATCTACCGCCATAAAATTTACACTACTTTCGGCCTTACTTACGATATGCACGACTACCGCTTTAATAAAGGCACAACCTTACAGGCCGATACCAACCAGTTCGCATATTATGAATCGCCATATAAGCTGGAGAAGAATAAATTATCGGCGCAATACCTAACCATACCTGTTATGCTGCACTTCGAAACAAACCCTATGAAACCAAGCCAGTCGTTCAAGCTAGGTTTCGGCGGCTGGGGTGGTTTCCTGGTAAATTCATATACCAAGCAAAAAAGCGAATCGAGAGGCAAACATCACCTGCACGATAATTTTAACCTCAATACACTAAATTACGGCGTTCGCGGGCAAATAGGTTATGGTATGTTTACCGTTTACAGCCAGTATTCGGTTTCGCCGCTGTTCCGCAAAAATGCAGGCGCACCCGAACTAAACCCTATAACCTTTGGCGTTACATTAAGTGGATTTAAATGGAATTAACCGTAAAAGATTTTTATGAATCTTGCAGCCGGGTTAAGGAGTAATCCGGCTGTTTTTTTATAACTTTATCACTTAAAATAAAACACATATATATACCATGCAAAAAATGCTTCAATGGCTGTTCGTTTTTATTACTTTGCCTTATTTTGCCGATGCGCAGGTAACTGAGGCCTTAAAAGTAACGCAGCTGAAACTGGATAACGGCTTTACAATTTTACTGAATGAAGACCGTACCATGCCCGGCGTTACGGGCGCCATTGCCGTAAAGGCCGGCTCAAAGTACGATCCTAAAGACGCAACCGGAATGGGCCATTACCTGGAGCATATGCTTTTCAAGGGGACGGAAGATTTCGGTACAACAAATTATGACGCTGAAAAATCGTTGCTGGAAGAAATTAACAGGCTTTATGACAAACTGGGCCAAACCAAAGATGAAAAAGCGCGTGAAGCGATTCAGAAACAGATAAATGAAAAATCGGTAGAAGCGGCAAAATTTGCTATACCCAATGAAATGGACAGGCTGTTAAAATCCATTGGCAGCCAGGCTGTTAACGCGTTTACAAGTCCGGAATCCATCGTGTATCATAATTCATTTCCATCTCACCAGATAGAAAAATGGCTCGATCTTTATGCGCATCGTTTCGAGAAGCCTGTTTTCCGATTGTTCCAAAGTGAGCTGGAAGTGGTTTACGAAGAAAAGAACCGCAGCGCAGATAATTTCGGCAGCCAGCTTTTTGAGCAGTATATGGCTAATTTTTTCAGGAAACATCCATACGGCACGCAAACTACCATTGGTACCACAGAGCATCTTAAAAATCCATCGCTCACCAAAATGTACGAGTATTACAACACCTATTATGTGCCCAACAACATGGCGCTGATATTAAGCGGCAATTTCAGCACATCAGAAATATTGCCAGTAATAAAAGCCAGGTTCGGCGGCTGGCAGGCCAAAGAAGTGCCAAAGTTCCCGGAATATAAAGAAGAGCCGTTCAAAGGACGCGAGCAGTTTACCAGGCGCTTATCACCCATAAAAATTGGCATTATGGGTTTCCGTACCGTAGCGGATAATCATCCCGATAAGGAAGCGCTTGAAATATGCAATTACCTCCTGAGCAATGAGGGTGAAACCGGTTTGCTGGATGAATTAAGGCTGAATAAAAAGCTACAAATTGCGCAAAGTGTAAATATGAGTATGCAGGACCATGGTTTGGGAGGAATATTTTTTGTTCCGAAAATTGTTGGCCAGTCGCTTACGTCGGCGGAAAATGAAGTGCTGGGCGCCCTGGAGAAATTAAAACAGGGAAAGTTTGATGAACAGTTATTTATAGCAGCGAAAAATAACCTGCAGAAAAATTTCTACCGTAATCTTGAAAATCCGCGCCAGCGTGCATTTTACATGGTGGAATCTTTTATACTCAGCGATGACTGGAACAATTTTCTGCAATATCCGCAACGTATAAATTCATTAACTATTGAGCAGGTAAAAACAGTAGCCGGTAAATATTATGGAACCGATTACCTTGTTATGTTCTCGAAAATGGGTTTGCCGAAAAAAGATAAAATAAAGAAACCTGCATTTACGCCAGTTAAAGGTAATGAAGGTGAAAAATCGGTTTACACGCAAAAGTTCGAAAGCATACCTGCCGGTAAACCGCAAGCTGCATTTGTAGATTTCGATAAAGATTTCCAGACGCTTAGCCTCGCACACAACACGCCGCTGTATATTACGCAAAATCCTGTTAACGATATATTTACGCTCACCATTAATTTTAAAGCCAACACTTTTTCGCAGCCTTACCTGCCAGTAGCCGCATCTTATTATCAAAGTGTTGGGACAAGGGAAATTACATCGAAAGAATTTAAAAAGAAGATGAATGCTTTGGGCTGCAACTATACATTCAGCGCCGAGAATGATGAGTTTATTATATCACTTGAAGGAATTGAGGCGAACTATACACAGGCATTAACCATGCTTAACCAATTGCTGCAAAGCCCTGAGGAAGATAAATCTAAGCTTGATATTTTAATTTCTGATGAAAAAGCAGGCCGTAAGTTAGAGGCCGGCGATCCTACTTCGGTAAACGAATTGCTTAAAGAGTACCTTATATACGGCGAAAGCTCAACTTATTTAACAAGGCCTGGGCTTAAAGAAATGTCGAAACTTAGTATAGCAGAAATAATTAAGGTAATGGAAGATGCGCGTTCTACAAGGGCGGAAGTACATTATGTAGGCACAAAAAACGCAGCCGAACTGCAAAGTATTTTTAGCAACACTGCTATATGGAGAGCGCCTGTAAAGCAAGATGCTGCGCCGGCTTATACATACAGGAAAACTTACGATAAGCCTGTTATTTATTTCCTTAACCGGAAAGACGCACGGCAAAGCCACCTGAACTTTTATGCCAACGGTAAGCCGATGGAGCAGCGCATGTTCTCGAGCTCAAAAGCATTTAACTCCTATTTCGGCGGCGATATGTCATCTCTTGTTTTCCAGGAAATCCGTGAGTTCCGCTCGCTGGCATATGCAGCGCGGTTTGCTGTAACTTTACCACGGTACACAGCCGAGAACTATATACTTTCCGGATATATTGGCTGCCAGGGCGATAAAACCAAAGATGCCCTGGTTGCAATGGTTGACCTGATAAAAAGAATGCCCGAAAAACAAGATCGCCTCGATGGAATAAAATCCGGTTTAAAAGATGTTGCCTATGCCAGCAGGCCGGGTTTCCGCAGCCTTAGCAGTACAGTTTCCAAATGGAAGGATTTTGGCTTTTCTCAGGATCCGTTCCAGATGTTTATCCCTTACTATGAGCAGCTTAGTTTCGATGATATTACAAAATTCTACAGGGAAAACGTACTTGCGCTGCCTGTAAGTATAGCAATTGTTGGTAATAAAAAAGATATAGACCTGAAAGCTCTGGAAGCATATGGAACTGTAATTATACTGGAAGAGAAAGATATTGTAAGAAGGTAGTTAAGTGCGGGGTGTTACTGTTGCTCGTGCCAGGCCTGCATTATTGAAGAGAAATTCAAGACATTAAGGTCAATTATAACGTGCACTCGGGAATTCAATTATAAATTTCAGCGCTGCCAAGTGCTAAAGTAAAGGGCAAATGACTTTTTAAGAAGCGGAAATTAGCTATTTTACCTTTCAGTTTCTTTGGATTTAAACCCATAGTAGAAATAAAAGTTTCTAATCCCGACCCTGCGAGGCATTTTTTAGCTTTAGCCTATATGCTATTGTAATATAAAGCGCTGAAAACAAATTATTACCCGAGTTCACGTTATCTATGCAATGACACGTTGAATATCCATATATCAGTAAGCCAAAAAATGCTTTAGAATTTAATTGAAGCAATTTATGTTACCTTTGCCACACGTTTTTACATATAAGGCTTAAAACAAAAATGCCTTAAGTTAGAAATGGAATACTAAAAACAACCTAAAAACTGGTTACTGATCATTGATAATTGAAAAAGGCAAACTGTTCTATCGCCTTTACGATTGAAGTAAGGGAGGAAAGTCCGGGCAACACAGAGCGCCGCACTTCCTAACGGGAAGGGATTTGTACTGAAAAGTGCGAATTACGGAAAGTGCAACAGAAAATATACCGCCTAAGTCTCTGTTGAAGAGAACGGTAAGGTTGAAATGGCGAGGTAAGAGCTCACCGGGTGGCTGGTAACAGTCGCCGCTGGCAAACCCTGCGGGTTGAAAGGCCAAATATACCGGCAGTTACTGCTTGCAAAAGCAGGATAAAGCTTGCTCGGCTGATGCCGGGGGGTAGGCTGCTAGAGGTGCGCGGCGACGCGTATCCCAGATAAATGATAGAAGTTCTTCTCTTAAGAGGAATACAGAACCCGGCTTACAGGTTTGCTTTTAAAATGTAAATGGCTCTTTTCAGTATTGAGAAGAGCCATTTATATATCTGTTTATATGTATGTTTACTTGCTTTTTGCGAAGGTTACATACAATATTATTGCAGCTAAAATTACCAGTATGCCAAGCCAGAGCCATGGTATTTTGTACCAGGGCAATTGGGTAAAATTATCTTGCGAGACTGTTTGCGCAATTGCCGTGTTAAATGCCAATATAAAAAGCGCCGCCAGTAATGTAAATTTGCCAGGTAAAAATTTTATCGATCTCATATAACTGCTTCCTCAAAAATACTTTAAAGGCTATAACGGTATGTTTCCGTGCTTTTTACGCGGCATATTATCTACCTTGTTTTCCAGCATACGGAAGGCATGAAGCAAGCGTAGGCGTGTTTCTTCCGGTAAAATCACTTCATCTATAAATCCACGCTCAGCTGCTTTATACGGGTTGGCGAATTTCTCTGTATATTCATCTACTTTTTCCTGCAGTTTTGCGTCTTTATCAGCAGCTTCCTGAATTTCTTTTTTGAAGATGATTTCCGCAGCGCCTTTAGCGCCCATTACAGCAATTTCCGCAGTCGGCCAGGCGAAGTTTAAGTCAGCGCCAATGTGCTTGGAGTTCATTACATCATATGCGCCGCCATAAGCTTTGCGGGTAATAACGGTAATGCGCGGTACTGTAGCTTCGCTGAAAGCATACAATAATTTTGCGCCGTTTTTGATGATGCCGTTCCATTCCTGGTCGGTTCCGGGTAAAAAGCCGGGAACATCTACAAATACCAAAAGCGGAATATTAAAAGCATCGCAGAAGCGTACAAATCGCGCGCCTTTGCTTGAAGAATTATTATCCAATACGCCGGCCAAATAAGCCGGTTGATTCGCTACGATGCCAATGCTTCTGCCGCCCAAACGCGCAAATCCAACTACAATATTTTCAGCGTAATCTTTATGAACCTCGAAAAATGAGCCGGAATCTATTGTACCGTTTATAACTTCTCGTATGTCATAAGGCTGGTTGGGGTTTTCAGGTACAATTGTATTTAATTCTGCACGCAGCTCATTTTCTGCCATTTCATACGGCAGGGCAGGAGCAGTTTCCTCACAGTTTTGCGGAATATAGCTAATGAGTTTTTTTATGTGCTGAATACAATCAATTTCGTTCTTGCAGGAGAAATGTGTTACACCGCTTTTTGCAGCATGTGCAGATGCGCCGCCCAATTCCTCAGACGTTACATTCTCATGCGTAACCGTTTTTACAACGTTTGGACCTGTTACAAACATGTACGATGTTTTTTCAACCATCATAATAAAATCTGTAATAGCAGGCGAATAAACCGCGCCGCCTGCGCAAGGGCCCATAATGGCCGAGATTTGCGGAATAACACCACTCGCTCTCGTATTACGGTAGAAAATATCGGCATAGCCGCCAAGGCTCACTACACCTTCCTGTATTCGTGCGCCGCCTGAATCGTTCAATCCAATTACCGGAGCGCCGTTTTTCATGGCCATATCCATGATCTTCACAATTTTCTCGGCATGTGTTTCTGATAAAGAGCCACCAAAAACAGTAAAATCCTGCGAGAAAACATAGATCAATCTGCCATCTACAGTACCATAGCCGGTTACAACACCATCACCCAGTATCTGCTGCCTTTCCATGCCAAAATCTTTGCTTCTGTGCTGTACAAAAGCGCCGATTTCCTGGAATGAGCCTTCATCTAAAAGAAAATGAATACGCTCGCGGGCTGTTAATTTGCCCTGTTTATGATGTTTCGCTATACGATCTTCGCCGCCGCCCACAAGGGCTTCAGCGCGCATTTGCTGTAATTTTTCAATTTTATTCATCTGCCCATATATAGGTTGCCACAAAAATACTTTAAAAAGTTATGAGTTTTGAAAAGAAATTTTGAATGTTGGATTTTGAATGTTGAATGATTTTTCGATATCTCCGTTTGCCGGAAAATGCTTTGGATTTTAAATGATAGATTGAATGAATGTGAGAGTGTAAGAATTTGCTGCGATGTGAAGAATTCACCATTAAATTCCATATCTTAATTCGACAGAAAATGCTTCGGCTAATTACTTTGCTGTTTAATGAATTAATCCAGTGAAAAAAAATACCAATTAAGAATGAAATATGCATAAACTATGCTGGTTTGTGTGGCACGAAACCAGGCAGTATCGCTTCGAAGCTCCGTGGCCTTGTGGCTCTCAGGACATTGTTCAATTGCGTACTATTTATTCTATATTGTAATAACCTGTTTTGTCCATTTGAAAATACTTCATATTGAGTGAGTTAACAGGATAAATTTCCCAGCGGCGAAACAAATATTCCGATGGTTTTATCCTGGATTTATTATCATCGAAATTCATATCTGCATCGGTACAAATGGTTACGGTTTTATTGGTGTTTGCGGCAGAAAGAAGCATGGTTTCTATAGGGAATGACCAGTTCGGGTGAATCTTGCTTTGCGAAAGGACATAAGCTTCAGAAACAACGAATTTATTTCCGGGTAAATGTTGTGCTGTATTTATCAGATCTTTCATGGTTTCAACCCTGGTGCGGAAATTCATGCCATCGTTCCAGATCGCATTCAGCCTGAAAATGAAAATAATCACAATAACAGAAACCAGCGCAAGCCTGTATTTAACTTCTTTCAGAACAAATAAGCATATAGTATAAGCTACAATAAACGTAAGCGGAAAATAAACCTGTTCCTGGTAGCGCGATTGCTCAAAGCCATAACTCGAAACATTTACCAAAGCCAGCATTCCTAAGAAAGTGATTACATAAAGTCCCAGAAATGAATATTTTTTTCTGCTGATAAAATAGAAAACCGGCAACGTAAAAAGCAGCATCATTGCCATATAATACTTAGCCAGAAAATGCATTAACCCGCCTAAATAATCCAGGTTGTAAACACCGTTTTTTAATGTATCCAGAAACGCCTGAGATTTACCCTGCTCATATTCTGAGGCTGCATTCATCTTAAAAATGAACAGAACAATTATCACTAAAATAATAATTATATATTGTTTTACATATTGAAACCTGAATTCTAAAGCATGCAGCGCGAGGATAAAAAGCAGCAGGAAGTTAGAGAAAGGATGGCCTGTAACTGCGAAAAAAGCTGTTAAAATAAGTATGATCCATGAACTGATTTTATGAGGAGAATGATATAAAACACAGGCAAATAAAACCAATAATGCTGCGCCATAATACAGCTCAAACATTGGCGTAAAAAATCCGCTGGCTATTCCTAAAGTTTGTAATAAAACTAATAAAATGCCGGCTTCTTTATTCGCGTAATTATATCTGCAAACCAGGTAAATAATATAGAAAAAAAGCCAGTGCCCAATGGAATATAGCAGAATGACCTGTTTCAGCGGCAAGCCAATTTTTACAGCTATTAATGGCAGCCATTGAGATAATATTAATATAAAGCGGTTGTGCTCAACTATAAAATTTTGGTTATTAATTAATTGCAGAAGGTAATAGCCAGAATCTGCCAGTAATCTTTCTTCGTGGAAAATTATTGCAAACGCAAATAAAGCCAGGAAAAGCAGGTTCACAATAATATCGATCGGGTTTTTCCTGCTGATGGTTTGTAGCATTATTCAACGCTGAAATTTTAAGCAAGTTATGCTTAATCGTTAAAAACCGCGAAGGTAATTATATGCAATTTCCCATATAGCTTGTGCATCAAAAATGCTTTAATAGTCTTGATTCGTAATCAAAGAATAAATTTAAAATCAGCTGTTAATATTTCACTATTTTCTTACTAATTTTTTTCGAGCCATTATCCAGGTTTATAATATATACGCCAGGCGATAAATGGCTCATATTCAGCCGGTAAGTTTGCAGATCATCTGTTTTACTTTGTGATAAAATTTGCTGGCCTAACATGTTGTACAAGCCTACATTATAGTTGATGAAAGTATTTTTTGTGGAATTGATATATAAGAAACTTTGTGTTGGGTTAGGACCGATGGTGATCAATTCGTTATCCTGGTTACCGGTAGAAAATTCGTAATATTTTTGGCCGAGCGGGAATTTTGTAAGGTAAATACTATAATTATTATTTCCGTTGTAAGCCTGCGAAATAGTATCGAGGGAATATTTGTAAATATCCGAAAGGTACACGTTGTACTCATTATCTGCTACTACGCGCGGCTGGTGCTCATAATAATCCGATCCGCCTTTGTAGAATTCTTTTTCTGCCAGTAATTTACCGGTTGCGCTTCTGTGGCGGATGTAAGTACGCTGGTACGCAGATGGAATTTGCAGATTTTCGTAACCGGGATAAGAATTATGATTCCCTTTCACTTTCCTGATTCCTGTTTCGTAATATGTTCCATCCGGCATGGCAAAAAGATCATAAATATCTGTAAAAGCCGGATTTTCTGTATTGCCCGAAATTGTGTTCCCCAGGTTATCTAATCGTAAAAAGAACGACGAAACGAGGTTGCAGCTATTATCTATTTTATCTGTTTTTAGTACGAGGTCATCAGCGTATAATTCTCCTCGGAAATTTCCTGCAATCATAAGTTCTCCATAAATATTAATTTCTAAAGTACTTGCAGTCATAAGGTCGCTGCTTTCAAATGTTTTTTCCCATTCGGTAAGTCCGGTCTCTGGATTCAGGCAAAAGATTTTGAAATACCAGTTATTGTAACGGCAACTGCTCCATGTATTCCTGCTTCCACCACTAATCAAAACATATATATTACCTGATTTATCTGTTTTTATTGCAGTAATTGGCCCTGCCCAGTTCCAATTGATATTTAAATGCCTTCCCCAAAGCATTTTACCGCTCGTATCGAAACTTGTAATATAGTATGCCGGGCTGCTATCGGAATGTAAGCGCTGATTCGGCCAAAACGATAGAAAATTTTTGTAAGTACCTCCCAGTATTAATTTGTTACCATTGTGGTGAAGCTTTTGTACATCCATGCTTCCAGTTGAAAAAGCAGAGGTATGCCATATTTTTTTGCCATCAGCATTTAGTTTGGTTAAGTAGATGGAATTTTGAGCCGATTCAATTAATTCATCATCAATTATGGCTTTTTGATGATAGCAACCGGCTGCATAAATATTATTTCTTTCATCAGTTACCAGATCTGCGCCTTTCGCGAAAGTTCCACCACCAATTTGTTTCGCCCAAAGCAGTTTTCCTTGTGAATTATGCTTGGCTATAAAGTCAAATCCCCAATAATTCTGGTCAATGCCTGGCCCTAAAACTTTTAAAGATGTATCGTAAAACCGAAGGACGGAAGATTGTATTTTCCCCATAACCAGGGAATTATTCTGTTTATCCAGTTTCAGCGCATGGCTATTAATATAATAAGAACTTGTAGAAGCAAAACCATCGGCACCAAAAGATCGGAACCAGGTTAAGCCATTTCCACTGTAAGTATATTTTTTAGGCTGAATTTTACTCGCATTTAATGTCAGTTTCAAATGCAAAGTATTGTTTTTGTTGTAGGTATAAATCATTGTATCATCATCCTGATATAGAATACTGTACCTGCTGGTTCGCATTCCGGGTATTTCTTCTTCAATCATATAAGTTCCGGCTTTTGTGCCATCAGTTCTGTATAACTCGTTACCGGTTTCGCCATTGTTGCCAATAAAATAATGCAGCTTACCTTCAAAGGTTTCTGTAACGCGCTCAGTATAATGCACTAAATTGGTTCCGCTGCCATAACCTTTCCATATATCAATAGGCTCAAAAATGGTTTGGCTGCTTGTATCGGAGAAGTAAAATTCAAATCCAACTGAATCTGTTATTGCATAAAAGCCAATTTTATTATTCAGCATAAATGCTTTACGCAAATAAATATAATTGTGCCAGGCATGTCTGGAGATTTCTTTTAGAACTCGTGTCCCTTGTATTGTCCCATCTGTTACGCCGAAAGTATAATTATATTCCTGGTTACGATAAAGAAAATATGCTTTCCCGTTTAATACACCAATAACTTCCGGGTTGGCACTATTCTGTTTTTTGCTACTTGAATCATAGCCCGGCATAAGGTCTTTGAGAAGGTATGTGCCTGAAGCAGTGCCATCGCTCCGCCAAAGTTCTGTACCGGAATCATCTGTTGTATATGGGAAAATTATAACAGAGTCAATTACAGCGGCAGCATATAAGTTATGATTAAGCTCTTTTACTTTATAAGTGCCTTTTATAGTTCCATCTGTTTTCCAGAGCTCTGCATTTTTCTCATATTGAACTGTGAAATAAGCACTATTGCCATAAGCTTTTATTGCGCTGATGGTTGTTGTACCTGTAAACTGTTTTAGTATATATGAGCCTGCGGCTGTTCCATCACTTCTAAAAAGGCGCTTGCTTTTATCGGCAGAGTTTGTTACAAAGTATAGCAGATTATTAGCCAATGAAAAATTCTCGGGCCTACGAAAATTGTTAAAGTCATTAATTTCTTCAATCATTACTGTTCCTGCTTTTGTACCATCGGTGCGCCACAGGAAATGTGAAAGTGTAGAGTCGTAATAAGTTATGAAAAGTATGATGTTACCAACTTTATAGAAGCTTTGCAAATAATTTTGCTTTATAAGTTCCTGTTTGTCAGATCCGTCCAGATTTGCTGAGTATAGTGTTGCGCCTATGCTATTGTCGTTGCCGTGCAGGTAAACAATCCTGTTATTAACTATGCTGGAAAAGCCGATGGAATTAACAATATTTTTATTTTCCGGATTTGTAAATTTATCAATATCAGCGGTTTGCGACAAAGCGTAAAATGGTAAAACCCATATAAGGAAATACAGAAAAATGCCTCTCATAAGCTGAAACAGAATTTTATTTCAGCAAGATAATAAAATGGTAATAAAAAACTATTAAAATAACTGAAAAAGGCAACCATTGCTGATTGCCTTTCCATATACAACGTAGCTGAAAAATGCTTTAAGTTTGCCCCATCCAAAACCGCCCAAAGGAGAGGGCTTTGGCACTCCAACTGATAAATTATCTAAAATAGAAATTTATCAATTTGCCGGGAAGAATCATTTAAAATTCAGCATTCAAAATTCAACATTTTTACAAATGAATTACTTCGCCATAAGCTGCAGCGGTTGCTTCCATAATCGCCTCGCTCATGGTTGGGTGCGGGTGAACGGCTTTGATGATCTCGTGGCCGGTTGTTTCCAGTTTGCGTGCTACAATCACTTCAGCTATCATTTCTGTAACGTTCTGCCCAATCATGTGCGCGCCTAACCATTCACCGTATTTCGCATCGTAAATTACTTTTACAAAACCATCTTTAGCACCGGCAGCGCTCGCTTTGCCACTCGCAGAGAATGGAAATTTACCAACTTTCACTTCGATGCCTTTTTCTTTCGCTTCTTTTTCAGTGATGCCTACGCTGGCAACTTCCGGAATGCAATATGTACAGCTTGGAATATTTCCGTAATCAATCGGCTCAGGATGATGGCCAGCAATATTTTCTACGCAGATAATTCCTTCCGCAGAAGCAACGTGCGCAAGGGCTGGACCAGGAACTACATCGCCAATGGCATAAATGCCTTCCACGTTGGTGCGGTACATTTCATCCACTAATATTACGCCTTTTTCAACTTTTACGCCGGATTCTTCCAGGCCAATGTTCTCCGTATTTGGCGTAATTCCCACGGCAGAAAGCACTACATCACACTCAATGGTTTCCATACCTTTCTTGGTTTTGATGTTTACTTTGCATCCATTACCGCTTGTATCAACACTTTCAACCGCAGCATCTGTCATTATTTTGATGCCTTGCTTTTTGAAAGAACGTTCAGCCTGTTTGCTCACTTCTTCATCTTCGCGCGGCAAAATATTCGGTAAATATTCTACGATTGTTACTTGTGTTCCGAGTGAATTATAAACGTATGCGAACTCGCAACCAATAGCGCCTGAACCAACTACAACCATGCTTTTTGGCTGCTGCGAAAGGCTCATGGCTTCGCGGTAACCGATAATTTTTTGTCCGTCTATCGGCAGGTTTGGCAGGTTGCGTGAACGTGCGCCGGTCGCTAAAATAATATGCTTTGCTTCCACCACGTTTTTACCGCCGTTCGCATCTGTAACTTCTACTTTTTTATCTTTGGTAAGTTTGGCGGTTCCCATTATTACCTCGATCTTATTTTTCTTCATCAGGAAGCCAATGCCATTGCTCATGCCATTTGCCACGCCGCGTGAACGATTGATAATAGCGCCGAAATCTGCTTCCGCACCGCTAATGTTGATGCCGTAATCTTTCGCGTGATTGATATATTCGAAAACCTGTGCCGATTTAATAAGCGCTTTGGTTGGGATACAACCCCAATTCAGGCAGATTCCGCCAAGCGATTCGCGCTCAACCATCGCTACTTTCATGCCCAGTTGCGATGCGCGGATGGCAGCCACATAACCGCCGGGGCCGCTGCCTATAACAATAAGATCAAATGCCATTTGTATTTAATTTTTTACTTGGCGCAAAGATAAATAAAAGAAGTTATGAGTTATGAGTTATGGGTTATGAATTAAATTTTGAATGAGTGAATGTTTTTCGTTGAAGGTTGAATTTTGAATTCTGAATGTTGAATGCTGAATTTTATGAAGCGGTGTTTTGTAAAGACGCAATGCTTTGCATCTCATCGCGACAGAAGGAAAATTTGAATTTACCTTCCACAAAGCATTTTTTGAAGGTATTATATATGGAAAAAGTTTGAATCGCGCACATTACGGATTTTTGGATTGCGCAGATTCCTTTTATGAACAGGTTCTAAAGCTTATTTATTTTAAGGGTTATGCTTGATGAAATGAAGACAAGATATTACTGAGAAAATAATTGTTTTTGCATTTGAAATTCACAAATTTTTAGGAAGTGGTTTCCAGGAGTTGATTTTACAAAAAGGTTTTAGCCAATAAATTCTCGCCCACTATACTGAATTTTGATGAAAATTTGAACAAAAAGTTTTTATTCAGTAATAAATAAACTTATTGTTTACAATCATTTATTTATGCCTGTTAGCAACATACGAAAGCATTTTTCCGGCAAGGCTTATATGAGTTTCTTCATCTGTAACTCCTTCATCTGCAGTTAAACGCGCGGTAACTTTTTTAATATCGTTACTTACTTTGTGTATAAATTCCAGCTGTTCGTTCAGCAGTTTTTCATCAGGATTTAGCGGATGCAGTTCATTCATGTTATTTTCCGGCGCTACATGAATAAGGCTGGTATCTTCAAATTCCGGATCCAGCATTTGCATACTTTCATAAAGTAGCATAAGTGACTGCCTTATCGGCTTTAGCTTACCATAAAGCGCCGTTTTTTGCTTTTCTTTAAGTATATATCCGGATGTAATAGAGGCAATGTTTGAAGTTAATGTATGGTTAAGCACTACAAACTGGTGCGTGGCTGTACTGTTCCTCTGCTTGTTTTTAGGCTCGGAAAGCATACGCTGAAATGCTGCCGAAAGGTTTGCGGTACTTACATAAATTTCTTTACGGGCAAATTTATAATCGGCAATGCTTATTGTATGGCCGGCCAGCATATCGGCCAGCATATGCATGTATTTTATATTGTCTTCCAGCACTTTGCGCATTAATGAATTTAATTGTGAGGCTTCCCAGGCGGGGAAAAGCAGGTAACTCGCCGGAAATGCAATTGCGCAGCCAACCAGCGTATCTAAAACGCGCTCCCTCGCAGTGCCAATATAGCTTTCGCCTAAAAATTCGAGTAATATTAATACATAAGGCGTTGTAAATATTACCATCATTATGTAATTCATACGCATAAAACTGTATGTGCCCAGCATAAAAAACAACAGTATGGCAAGCAGCGCGCCTGTATTTTTAATATATACCAAAACAAGCACACCAATAAATCCGCCAACAATAGTACCAATAATACGCTGTACATTTCTTTGTTTGCTAAGGCTAAATGCAGGTTTTAAAATAAATGCAATTGTAAGCAAAACCCAGTAGCTATGCTCGCCATATGATATTTGTTTTGAAACAATAAAACCAACCACACAAACTATTGCCATGCGCAGCCCATGCTTAAAAATAGATGAATCGAAAGTTAAATTGTCCCTGATAATTTTTAAGCTGAAATTTTGGTGTGTAACGAATTTGGAGTAATCCAGGTTACCGGCACTATTTATCTTCTTCGAGTCTTTGGCAGCGAAATAAACCAGTATATTATCCAGCCTGTGATTAAGATTTTTAAGGTTAACGAAGACCTTTTTCAGAACCAGGCTTCCATCATGCTGGCTTGCAACTATTTCATCAATAGTTTTTTTTAGGTTTATTAATGCATTATCAAGGTCCTGTTGTTTTTTATAATTCGCATTTGCCTGTATGGCAAATCCCATATTATCCAGCTCAGTAGCCATTTTTTTTATAAGCCCGCATATTTTTTCGAGCACACCTGTGTTGGTGAATTTTTCGCGTATGGTTGCGTAATCGTAGTAGGTTGCCATAACATCCTCAAACATATCAACCACTTCCAGGAAAGTAAGTATAAGCAGTTTACTGGTGCTGTTGGCGTCGCGTACCATCATACGGCTTTTAAAAAGCAATTCGCGCACGGCATCCTGTTTTTCACTTACTTTAACATGCTGTTCAACCAACTTTCTATAGTCTTCATCCAGATCTGTATTAACACTGTAGAACTCGGCTTTTATACGCAGAAATTTGGCTATTTCATGTATGCACTCTCCTAAAGCACGCTGCGCCGGCCGGTATGGCCTTATTTGTGAAAACGAAAGGCTTAGCAGTACATACCATAATCCGCCGGCAACAAGGTACGCGCCATTGATAAAAATTTCCGGATATGTAAGCGGCGTATCCATAAATAAAATCATTACCAGCAGCGCCGCGCTTCCAATTGCGCCGGCACGGCTTCCATACACCAGGAACATTGAGCAAACAAAGCTCATTAAAAGCACCTCCAGCCCAAGCAGAAAGTTATGCGTACGTGCAAAACCGGTAATTATGGCCGATAGCCAAATAAAAAAGCAGCAGGCCAGCATAGCGTTGCGTTTATGTGCAATAGGGCCGGGGTTATCTGTTAAGCTTACGCAGAAAGCACCCATACTAAGGGTTAAGCCCAAGTCGAAATTACCATGATAAGCGAAAATTAAAGTAGGCAGTAGTATAGCAAGGGTCATACGCAAGCCATCGGAAAAATACTGGCTGAAGAAAAAGTATTTTACTTCGCGGCTTTGTGCCTGGCTCTCATGTTTCAGGCTTCGTAAATAATTGTTGTACTTATATGGAATGCGAAAGGTTCTCAAAATCTCATCAAAACAAATGTATGGTAGCTAACGCTTTTTGCAAAGGTAGGTTTTGGTTTAATTTTATTGCGGCATATAGCAGATAAAGCATTTTTTGCTGAAGTGATATATGGAAGCGCAAATAATATTGACATCTTAAAGAAGTGTTTAAACACTGTTTTAAGGCGAAAACCGTTTACAATATTTATATATAATTTGTATCCGTTTGTTAGTAAATTATGCTTAATTAACCTCTACGCCCTTCGGGCACTTCTCATAAATCAGCAGAGGCGTGCAGCACGGCTGTAATTTTATCTTTAAGATTTTTATTTTTCCTGTTTTGCAGATAGCAACTTTAAAAATTTTAGTTAATAGCGTAAGCTCGGAACATAATAACTTGTTTACTAATAAAATTAATATGACTATTTGTTTGTTAGGAAAATATGTAAATGAAACCTCTCCGGCCTTCGGCCACCTCTCCTTGGTTAAAGAG
>DAIUCM010000059.1:0-21531 GCA_036846145.1 Bacteroidota bacterium | reverse complement strand
ATAAAACTTAACATGTAAATGTAATTTGTTTAACATAATTGAAATAATTTTACACAATTAATTCGTCGGTATTTAATAGCTGATACAAAGGCAGTCAAAAATAAACAGCTGCAAACCCAACCTATGCTTTGGCAACTCCTTCAGAAAGAAAAAAAAGACATAGTTTATCTCTACCTGTACGCGGTACTTTCGGGTTTAGTGAACCTAAGTTTGCCATTAGGCATACAGGCAATTATTAGCTTGCTTAATGCGGGTATTTTTGCTTCGTCGCTATATATTATAGCGGCTATAGTAATTTGCGGTGTAGCGTTCTATGGCGTGTTGCAGATTTTTCAGCTGGAAATTGTTGAGCGAATCAGGCAGAAAATTTACCTGGAAGGCGCTTTCAGATTCACGCAAAGCTTTACCAACAGTAACGATAGCCAGCTGGATAACATTAACCTGCCCGAGCGCGCAAACCGGTTTTTCGATATACTGTCCATGCAGAAAAATCTGCCTAAAATATTAATAGATTTTACCAGCGCCGCATTGCAGATAATTTTCGGGCTATTGCTTTTAACCATGTACCACCCCGTTTTCGCGGCAATAGGTGTTTCGGTTATCGCATTCCTGGTAATTACCATATGGCTTCAACATAAAAGTACTTTTTACAATGGTGTTTCAGCAAGCAAAAAAAAGTACGCAACGGTTTACTGGCTGCAAAAAGTAGCCCGCAGCGTACTAATGTTTAAGCATGCTGGTAATAACTTATATGCTGATGATAATACAGATGCGATTTCGACCGAATATATAATATCGCGCAATAAATATTTTAAAGGTCTTAAAAAGCATTACATCATATTAACCATTTTTAAAACGCTTGTAGCAGCTGCCATTTTACTTGTTGGCTCGTGGCTGGTATGGGATGCAAAAATGAATATCGCGCAGCTGGTAGCATCGGAAATTGTAATAGTACTTACATTGGCTGCCGCTGAAAAACTAATGTTTACGGTAGATGCCGCCTATGATCTTTTGATAGCAAATTACAAAGTGCAGGATGTTTTGCAGCTGCCGCAGGAAAAAGAGCCGACAGTTGCATATATACAACCTTCAGAAAATACCTTCAGCCTGTTTGCGGAAATAACGCTACCCGAAGTAAGCTTCAGTTTGCAGCTAAATGAAGGAGAAAAGCTGTGCATCAGCGGGCTAGAAGAAGTGCACCGCAGGCATATAACTAAAATGTTTTTGGGTTTTGATGAAAAAGAGTACGGCAAAATAAGCTTTAACAAGGTTTTGTTCCAGGATCTGCCTTTACATTATATACGCAAAATAATATCGGAAAATATTTTACAGGAAGTAATTTTACCCGGCAGCATATATGAGAATATCGCCTTGCAAAAAACACCATTGCCGGCCGATATTGTTACACAGGTATTGACCATTACAAGGCTCAATGACTGGATAGGACAGCAGCCGGAGGGTTTAAGCGCACACCTGGATCCGGATGTAACTTATATTCCCAAAAATATAAGAAGGCGATTGGTGCTAGCACGTACTTTGCTACAATCGCCCAAACTGTTGCTATTCAAAGTATTTTATAATGATGCCGAGTATAATGAGATTGCGGCGGATGTAATAGATGCTTACCCGAATATTGCCATGATAGTTTTTTCTGAAGAAGAAGTGATTAAAAACAAGTGTAATAACTTTATTGATATTAATAACCTGTTGGATTCAGCACATTAGAAAGTATGCATCAGAGCCGGCCATATAAAAGTTACCAGCATATTTACCCTAAAAGCAGGCACCAAACCTTTGCCCGCGTGCTGCTGGGCATGGCGATAGCTTTTTTTATTTTACTTTTTTTACCCTGGCAGCAAAATGTACGATCACTTGGGCAGATAATAGCTTTGCGGCCCGATGAAAGGCCGCAAACCCTGCAAACAGCCATTGCCGGCCGTATTAAGGAATGGCGAATTTATGAAGGACAATTTGTAAAGAAAGGCGATACGCTGGTCATCATATCCGAAGTAAAAGAAAAATACCTCGATCCGCAACTTGTAGAAAGGCTTGGCGAACAGCGTGCCGCAAAGGAAGAAGGTATTGATGCTTTAAGAGATAAACTTGACGCTATAGATGCGCAGATTACTGCACTTGATAATAGTAAGGCGCTAAGCCTTGAAAAAGGCAGGAAAAAAATTAGGCAGGCGCGGCTGAAAGTTAAAATAGACAGTGCGGAACTGCAAAGTGCAAAGCTCGATGCCACCATTGCATTACAGCAGCTGCAGCGAAATGAAGCGCTTTATAAAGAGGGCCTCAAATCGCTTGCAGATGTGGAAACCCGCCGTATAAAATGGCAGGAAGCGCTTAGCAAGGAGAGCAATGCTATGGATAAGCTTGTAATTTCATTAAATGAAGTGCAGATAGCAACTTTACAAATGAACGACGAGCAAAACGCCTATAATGAAAAGATTGCCAAAGCATTATCTGAAAGGCAAAGTACAGCAAGCTATATTGCCGATAGCCGCGGAAGTGTAGCCAAGCTGCAAAACGAGCAGCAGGACGCCGCCACAAGGCAGCAGTTCCAGGTAATTACTGCGCCGCAAAACGGTTTTGTATCAAAAGCTATACGGGCAGGTATCGGTGAAATAATTAAAGAGAACGATGTTGTTATAAACTTCGTACCGCAAAACCCGCAGCTTTCGGCCGAGCTACTGGTTGATCCTACACATATTTCGCTTGTAAGGGAAAATAATAAAGTAAGGCTGCGGTTTGATGGCTGGCCTATTCTGCAGGTTTCCGGCTGGCCAAATGTAGCGTTAGGTACGTATGGCGGTAAAGTTCATATGATAGACTATGTTGCCAATGAAGCCGGGAAATACCGTGTTCTGGTTGTGCCTGACAAGGATGATGAGCCATGGCCCGATGCCCTTCGGATCGGAACATCAACCTATGGCTGGGTGCTGATGAATGAAGTGCCGATATGGTTCGAGCTATGGCGGCAAATCAACGGCTTCCCGCTTTCACCGGCAACCGAAAAACCTGTTAAAGCTGCGCCTGTAAAATGAAAAACATGAAAGCCTATTCACTGCTGCTTTTCTTGTTATGCTGCAACCGCGCTTTTTCGCAGGATACAGCCGTTGTTTTAACGCTTGATGCTTTTTTCGCGCAGATCATCAGGAATCACCCGGTTGCCAAACAGGCGCATTTGATAAATGAGCAGGCAAGGCAGCAGCTCCGATTGGCGCGTGCAGCATTCGACCCGTCAATAAAGGGCGATTTCAACCAGAAACAGTACGATGGGAAAACATATTATACCCAAACTGATGCAAATATTATCTGGCCAAGCTGGTTTGGGGCAGAATTCAAAGCTGGCTTAGAAAATAATTCAGGCCTGTACCTTAACCCACAGGAGAATGTACCGCCAAATGGATTATACAATGCAGGTGTAAGTGTGCCGGTTTTGCAGGGCTTTATGTTCGATACACGGAGGGCGGCGCTGGCACAGGCAAAAATTATGCTCAGGTACTCCGAGGCCGAACAGCAGCAGGCGCTGAATAAGTTGTTATTCGAAGCTACAAAAGTATATGCCGAATGGTATAAGGCTTACTTTGTTTTGCTTATCAAACGCGAAGGACTTGAAAATGCTGATAATAACCTGGTTGCGATACGGCGCCGCGCGCAGGAAGGTGATCTGCCATGGATAGATACTACCGAAGCCTATACAGAAAGGCAGCGCCGCAGGCTGGATGTATCACAATCGGTCGCTTATTATAATAACAGCAGAAATATGGTTGCACAATATTTGTGGGATGAAAATATAAACCCGGTTTTTCTAAGGCCGGAAGTTATACCGCAAAGCAGCTTTAATATTAATATTCCCGCGGAGAAAAACCTGAACGACTTAAACCGTTTTATCAGCGCCAACTTTTACTTTCAGCAGCTAAATTTCAAACTGCAGCATCTTGAAATTGACCAGCGGTTGTGGCGTGAGAACACCAAGCCTGCCATCAGCATACAATATAATTACCTTTTTCCGGTCGACCGTTATCTCGAAGCGCCATTTGTTGCGCAGGGCTATAAATGGGGAATTCAAATGAACATGCCTATTACCTGGCGGAAAGAATTAAGTAAACGCCGCATTGCATCCATAAAAGTGGAAGATGCAAGGTTTGAGGTAAAAAATTTCGAAAATACCCTCCGCACCGAAATTGCAAACAGTGAGAACCTGGTAAGAAACATTAACCAGCTTATTGTTTTACAAAATGATATTGTTTCCGGAACAGAAAAGCTGCAGCAGGCAGAAAGGCAAAGATTCGGCATGGGTGAAAGCACCTTTTTTATACTGAATATGCGGGAGAACAAACTGCTTGACGAAAAGCAGAAAAATATTAGCCTGAAGGCGGAATTGTTAAAGCAAAATGCGCAGTACCTGTATCTTCTTGGCGACCTTACAGATGAATTTGTGAAGGAATAATTGTATTTGATTTTTTGCGTTAATTTACTTATCTGCAATGTATTTTAAATATGCACACCTATAAAAACTCAATCATTGCGTTTAGTTATCAATTTTCTCATTTACGACTGTAAACTCCGGTTTTAAATTATCTGAACGCCTGGATCTTAAGATTTACAGAGGTGCACATATAAACTTTTACTAAGAAATGCTTTAGTTGTGCAAACATTCTTATGCTGTACTATTTTCTGCGGTTTGCCTGGTGTTGATCCATCATTTCAAAAGCCTGGTTCCATGTTGGGAATTCATCAGCTTCAAAATTAATAGCATCGGCTTTTGTTGCGATTGTTTTGGTAATGCGCATAGATTCAAGATGCGCGCCGCTGTTACGAAACTGCAGCATACTTGCTTTACTGTCCCAGGCTGTAATAGTATAGTATTCATAAGCACTACGTGCGCGCATATCTTTCTTTATCATTCCAGGTAAGGCTTTCATCTGTTTATTCACCCTGAAATTATACTTCATAAAATTGAAAATATTCCACAGGCTTTTTAACCTCAGGTAAGTAACCGAAATAAACATGATATTCTATTTTTTGCGCAAAAGTACAAATATTGGCGTTTGGCATATATGGAAAAAGCTATAGCGCATTTGTGCAGCATTATTTTTATGAATAAATGTATGTAGATTTACCACAAATATTTACGGCATGCAAACTGCGCAATTTACCTGGCTGCGAAGAGTAATTCTTACAATAACTATTTTAACAGGTATGGTTTTGAGTATTAAAGCGGTTACAGAACCCGATTTGTGGTGGCAGCTGCGCACCGGCGAGTGGATGCTGGAAAACAAAAAAGTTACCACGCACGATGTTTTTTCCTATACATACGAAAATGTTCCCTGGGTAAACGTAAAATGGGGATATGAAATTCTGCAGGCTGTTGTTGCAAAATACCTTGGCGGCGCCGCAATGTTACCACTATTACAGGTTGTAATTACCGTATTTTTACTTTTACTGTTATTGCGCACAACCGGTATTTTCGGCAGGCAGCTGACTAACGATAATTATAAACCCGCCATTGGCACAGCACTGGTAATTATGCTTGGGCTGGTTGTAATGGAATTCCGGATGACGGGCCGGCCGGAAGCGGTAAGCCACCTTTTATCCGCTGCTTTTGCGCTGCTTTTCATCAGCTACAGGTTTACAGCAACCAAGTGGATATTCTTACTTATTCCGCTGCAGGCATTGTGGGCGAACCTGCACGAAGCTTTTGGCCTGGGCGTAATAATTTCAGTTATTTTTGCAGCTGGTACGTGGTTCGAATTTCTTTTTCTTAAAAATTCAAAATTCTATACTTTTTCTCATGAGGCCAAACCGCAAATATTAACACTTGCTGTTGCGTTCAGCATCATTGCCATAAGTATTAATCCCAATGGCTTTGATCTCTTATTTCACCCGTTAGAGATTTTTTCGCAGCTGAACAGGAATAAATTTACCGTTGAGCTTTTTTCGTTCACTAAAAAAGAATACTGGACCTACCAGGCTTACCTTGCGCTGGGTATGCTGGTGTTAACTTTCTTAGTGCTGAGAGACATTTTACAAGCGCAAGAAGGCAAGCAACAGCCCGGTTTTATTTTTAACGCTATAAATAAAATAGGAACCGGTTACCTGCTTTTTATCGCGGCCATGCTGTACCTTACCAGTTCCGCGTTAAGAAATGTGCCATTTTTAATTACCGCTATTTTGCCTTTGCTGGCAGTGGGTATAGATCAAAAAATTAATCAAAAACTTACCGCTACCGGCAAAATAAAGGCAGCGTATTTTACGGTACTTGCTGTGGCGTGTTTTTTTTATTTGAGTGTAATTAACAACTGGTATTATTCGCGTTTTAATACATCCAGTTACTTTGGATTTGAAGTTAACGCCGCGCAAACGCCACATGGCGCAGCATCTTTTATTAAAAAACATCATATAAAAGGTAAATCGTTTACCGATTTTTTAAGCTCATCTTACCTGCTCTGGTATTTACAGCCGGGGTATAAAACTTATATTGATTTGCGCGACCTCGATATTTTCCCAGAAATATTCTTCCGTAATAACTTTATGCTTTACCAGGCGCCCGGCAATGTTTTCCCCGTGGCAGATGAAGATATGCAGTTTGATTATGTTGTACTGCTGAATGACGATATTTTCCGGAATGTACATCAATACATGCTTACCGATAAAAATTTCGACTTGGTTTATGCCGATATGCTCGCATCGGTTTATTTACGCAAAACTGCCGGCCATTCGCGCATCATCCGGCAATTTGGTTATAATAATGGTGAAAAAGATGTTTTTAACGAAATTTTGCCAGTTTCAGCTTCTTCAACCGGTAAAGTCGTTACAAAAATTTTCAACCCGTTCTACAAACCCAGGAATTACGCAGAATACAACACTTTGCGCTATAAATCTGCCTATTATACTTATTTAGGTGTAGATATTCCCAGGCTATAAATTTTGCGGTTTTCGGCAAGGTAAGTATTAGGACAAAGTATTGTGTATTGAGTACCGGGAAAATATATTGCTAAATAATTGTTTATTAATAGTTTACGGATTATACAAAATTAAATTTTATTAAAACTAAATTTGTAATGATACTATAAAACTTCTAACCGCATATATAACATTGCCATAAAATAGTTCAGCGCCACAACATTGTTTGTAAACTGTGCAATAAAATCAAAAACCCGCGTTATAAAGTAGAACCCGAACTTTAACCAAACTTTGTATGCGGCAGAAGATTATAATTTTACTGGCTTGCGTTACCTGGCTCATTAATGTTAATGTTTGCCTGGGGCAGGATGCTGCTTCGGTATTATTTGAAACCGGCAGTGCGAAAATGGAAGAAAGGCAGATCAGGACTTTAAACAATATTGTCCGAAGATATAATCTTACAGAACTGTCGAAGGTTGAGATTAACGGTTTTGCCGACTCGACAGGTAAAAGGAAAACGAACCTGAGATTATCGGAAAAAAGGGCGAAAAATGTTGCTGATTTCCTGCAAAGCTATATTCCCGAAGGTACGCCTTTATTTATTAACGCGCAAGGCGAAAAAGATAAGCACATAGAAGCCTTTGACCGCCGTGTAGAGATTGTTTTTTATTTTAATGAACCAGATCCGGAACTTGTACAGCAAAAACAGGCTACCGAAGAGGAAAGAGCTGGCTGCCATTATATAAATTATGACATGCTGCACTTCGCGAATACTCGCACTGTTATACGAAATAAAAAGGAACACATACTAATTGAGATACAGAATGATAAACCTGCCATACAGCATTATTACGCTGTGGAAGATGATACCGGCGGCTTTGTTCCGGTTAAACTTAGCTGGAAGCCGAAGCGTACCGGGAAAAAATGGTCGGCCGGAACACGATATGTTGCGATTGTTCCCAAACAATCGTTTGAAAAATACAAGATATTTACAATAAGGCCGGTGCCATGCGCCAGGTGTAACGAAGCGTTCGGAAGCAATAAAAAAGCGGTTAAAATAACGCAATGCCTAAGGCCCGATTTTTTCCTGATGAGCCGAGTACAGGCCAAACCTGTTTTTCTTAACAGGAAAGAAGTAAAAATCAGGGTTCCGGCAGAGAATGTTGACCTGAACACTACCTATTATGCCGGCGCAACAACAAATGCAATGGAATGGGAAATAAAAGAAAAGAAGAAACACAAAGATCACCTTTTTTCGCGCCTGCCGGTTTATCATAACAATGCGTTCGATTATAGCATCAGCGGTATTTACAGATTTATGATCTGCTGCAACGAGAAACGGAATGATACGCTTTACGCTATTTGCGGAGGTACCAGTGGCGGTGGTTGCCCGCCTTATTATATTGGCATTGAAGCGGGTGGAATGGATTACAGTAATTTAAACGCCTACGCAGGCCTTGGCATTTACCGTGAGTGGAAGCATGGACAGGCCAATATTACAGCAGGCGCATCGGGTAAAAACTTTTACGCTGTGGCCCGTTACCAGTATAATTTTATAAGCATTCCTTTAAGCATCATTAACCCGGCGCCGGTGTGGCGTTCGCCGTATGATATGTTTAACAACAGGCTTTTCCTGAGAGCATACATCGGCACGCAATGGCAAAAAGGTAATTCGGCGGAGAATTATCATACCTTGCAGCAGGATGTACATGCGGGGATTTCAATTGCCAAAATTGATGAATGCCGGTTTTTTAAGCGCGCTTTTCTACAATACGGCGCAGCGTATGATTATTTTGACCATCATAATAAAGATATTGCGCCGGTTTTGCAGTTCGGGGTAATCTTCAGCCTTAGAAAAATGGGCAGCGACTGGGAATACCGAAAACTCAAAACACCAAGATTGCTTTAACGCTTAACTTCCTGGCAATATTTCTATTTCATTATTTAAACTAAAATATAAAAATTTAAGTATTAACGCTTTATATCGATATTGAACTGGTTTAAACAAATAAAAACAACACGAGTGCTTTTAGCTTGCAAGTAATTGTGTATTTTTTTAAAATATTTGGAAACAATAAATTACATATTCATAAAGCATTTTTCTGGTTACTAGTATATGGATTTATGTTTATTTATAACCTGGCAGATCGTAGTCGAAGGCTGTTCAATACTACCGAAACAGAACTGAGCGCCATAGCTGCGCCTGCCAGCATGGGATTAAGTAAAAAACCATTGAAAGGATATAATAATCCTGCCGCAATGGGGATACCAATAAGGTTATAGATAAAAGCCCAGAAAAGATTTTGTTTTATGATATTAATAGTTGATTTCGACAGCCGTATTGCGCGCACGATATGTGTTAGATCAGAGTGCATTAAAGTGAGTCTGGCAACATTCATCGCAATATCTGTACCTTTTGCCATGGCAATGCTTATATCAGCAACTGCAAGCGCTTCCGCGTCGTTAATCCCATCGCCTACCATGGCCACCGTTTTTCCTGAATTCTGCAGTTTTTTAATAAACATTGTTTTTTGTGCAGGAAGTGTTTGCGCCTGGTAATAATCAATACCAACCTGTTGCGCTACAGCCTTTGCGGTTTGCTCATTATCGCCTGTTAGCATATAAACATCAATACCTGAATGTTTTAGCTGTTTTATGGCTTCGGCTGATGACTGTTTTACCTGGTCAGCAACGGCTATAGCTGCAAGCGCTTTTCCTGAGCCGGCAAAATAAACAACTGTAAACGCATTCCGGCTGAATTCATCAATTTTATAGGCCGGTAGATTGGTAATATCAATATTGTTGTCGAACATAAATTTAAGGCTGCCAACTGCATATATGGCATCGCCGAAAAATGCTTTAACACCCTTACCGGTTATACTTTCAAACTGCTCTGTTTCCAATTGTTTAATACCTGTTTTTTCAAGTGATTTTACTATGGCATCAGCAAGCGGATGTTCGGATCGTGATTCAATGGCAATTAAAATATCTTTTAATCTTTCAATATCAGTAATACTGTTGGCCCACGCAATTTCCTGTACATTTGGTTTTCCTTCGGTAATTGTCCCGGTTTTATCGAGCACTACAGCGTTCAGCGCGTGCATTTTCTCAAGGCTTTCTGCATCTTTTATAAGTATACCGTTTTCGGCGCCCTTGCCTACTCCAACCATTATTGCTGTTGGCGTTGCCAGGCCAAGCGCACAGGGGCAGGCGATTATAAGCACCGTAACTGCCGATAAAATTGCCTGAACAAATGCGCCTTCCCCACCAAAAATCATCCATGCAGCAAAGCTAAGTATGGCAATAACAATTACCACAGGCACAAAAATACCGGCAACTTTATCAACCAGTTTTTGTACGGGCGCTTTACTGCCTTGCGCATTTTGAACGGTTTGTATAATTTGAGCCAGCAGTGTTTCAGCGCCAACTTTTTCAGCTTCAATAGTGAGCGAGCCTTTCTGGTTAATAGTACCTGCGAAGACCTTGGCATCTTTAATTTTCTCTACAGGTAATGGTTCGCCGCTAATCATACTTTCATCAATAAAAGAACTGCCACTCAGCACTTTACCATCTACAGGTATTTTTTCGCCCGGCCTTATATGGATTATTTCGTTTTTTAAAACATCTTCGGTTTTTATTTCTGTTTCCGCATTGTTTCTTAAAACTTTTACGGTTTTGGGTTGCAGGCCGATAAGTTTTTTTATGGCAGATGATGTATTGCTTTTCGCTTTTTCTTCCATCAATTTACCCAGCGAAATAAAAGTAATAATTACCGCTGCCGATTCAAAATAAACATACGGCGCCATACCCTGCCGCAGTAATACATTCGGAAACAATGTATTGAAAGCGCTGTAAATAAAGGCAATACCTGTGCTTACCGCTACAAGCGAATCCATGTTCGACCGGCCATGGCGGGCCTGTTTCCAGGCATTGACAAAAAATGACCTGCCAAACCAGAATAAAACAGGCAAAGTTAGCAGCATCATAATCCAGTTACCAGCCTGCCAGTGGTGAAAAAACATGCCGATAACCACTACAGGAAAACTTAAAGCTGCCGACCATAAAGTGCGCATTTTGAGCTTGTTGTAAGCATGCTCCTTTTCAGAGGCCAGTGTTTCGTCATTGGCGGTTTTATCAATTGCCAGGTCATAACCAATAGATTGAACTGTTTTTCGTAAAATTTCCGGCTTTACCATTTGTGGATTATACTCTACCTGGGCAATGGTACCGGCATAATTAACGCTTGCGCTTGCAACACCTGCAACCGATTTCAGCATAGATTCAACACTTATGGCACAGCTGGCGCAGGTCATGCCGGTTACAGGATATGTTGCGTGTATGAGGTTATCTTCTTTCACCGAATTATTTTCCATATAAACATTTTTCTAAAAATACTTCAGCAAAATTAGTTTTGCGCCGCAGCCTGCGCCTTACATTACTTTGTAAAGCATTTATATAATTTTGCGCTAAACCCTATCGAGCGGCATTCGTGCGTTGGCGGCATTATTTTGCTTAAACGTAGTAGGTGTTAACCCGGTAACCTGTTTAAACTGGTTCGATAAATGCGCCACGCTGCTGTAATTCATCCGGTAAGCTATTTCACTTAGCGTAAGTTCATCATATACAAGCAATTCCTTTACGCGTTCAATCTTTTGCAGTATGATGTATTTTTCGATGGTAATACTTTCATGCGAAGAAAATAAATGACTAAGGTATGTATAATCCTTACCCAGCTGTTGTGAAATGAAATCGGAATAATTTTTATTGAAATCTTCCAGGCCTTGATGATGTATCTTATTAATAATCAGCGACTTAATCTGGTTTATCAGCTGTACTTTTTTATCTTCAAGCAGTTCAAAACCATTATCGCCAAGCACTTTACGAATTTTACCGGTATTAATACTTTTACCACTTATTTCAACCTCGCCAAGCTGAATATTATTTATGGTATAGCCAATCGTTTCAAGCTCCTGTTTCACAAAACGTATGCAGCGGTTGCACACCATGTTCTTAATATAAATTTTGGTGACTGGCATAGCAAATTACTTTTTACAAATGTATAACGCAATGTAATAGTAAATGGGCCGAATTAAAATTTACCGCTTTAAGATCATATTAAAGGTATAATTAATATCTGTTTGAGTGGACTGTTTGATTAATAATACTTCCCGTCCTTTTGACAAATATTATCTGTTAAGAATGTAGTATTTCCTGCTAAATTTTTTTTTTAAAATTTAAATAATCCTGAACAATGCAATAATGTTGTTAAGTTAAGGTTTTTTTATACATAATGCTTCGCCCCATTCTGACACAGTTTGACTTTACAGGGCTTTGTGCAACATATAAATTATATAATACAAGCATTCTATAATAGTTATAATTAGCAAGTTAAGTGAGCCATAATGGAAATAAACAAAAGTTGTGCTATAATATTTTACAGCTAACAGGCAGCAATTTAACCGGAAACATTATTTTTGCCACTCAACCATTAAAGCACTCCGAAAAGTAATGCCTGCAGTTCAGATCCGTACCGCCCAAAACGTTATTGTAGAGCATAATTTAGCTACCTTGGGCGACAGGCTGCTGGGCATTGTGTTAGATTCGCTTGTGAAAATTGGATATGTTGCGGGCATTATAATAATCTTGTTCGCTGTAATTGGCGATAGCATGAATGAACGGCTGAAAGTGATCATTATGCTGGTACTGCTTTTTCCCATATTTTTTTATACCCTGGCCTGCGAACAGTTGCTCAACGGGCAAACGCTTGGTAAAAAAGCAGTTAACACACGTGTTGTAAAGCTGGATGGCACGCCTGCTGGTTTTGGTAATTATTTTATACGCTGGATTTTAAAACTAATTGATGACGGCGTAATCGGCTTTATTTGCATTGCGGCTACCGAATATCATCAGCGCCTGGGCGATATGGCAGCCGGTACCGTAGTAATAAAAACAACACGCAAAACCAGCCTAAGCGATACTTTGCCAACCTACCATGAAACCGCTTATGAACCAAAATTTCCGGAAGCGGTACATTTAACCGATGAGCAGGCCAATATTATAAAAGAAGCATTGCGCGCTTATTACCAGGAAGATAACTACGTTGTGGTTGACGCTTTATCTAAAAAGCTCCGCGAAGTATTACAGGTGCAGACAAACCTGCCGCCACTCGCCTTCCTCGAAACGCTTTTGCACGATTACAGCCACCTGCATAACATGTAGTGAAAATCGATTACTGCAAATAAGTTTTTTGCAGGTATTTAATTGTGAAACCAACCTTTCTATTTATTTAAGCTGAAATTTTTATACACATATAATCAAACCGGCAATACAAAAATTCTTAAGCACGCAGCCTTGTGAAATTGAAGCCGGCGTTTAAATGCATTGATTTATGAGCGCGCCATAGCGATAGAAATCCAGTTGTTCCCCATATATGGTTCGCAGTAAAAATGCTTTGCCATGTTTTTTGCTAAAACTATTTTTCGCTAATCATTCAAAATTTACCATTCACAATTCAGCATTCGAATGTACCTTTGTGGTTTATTTTATTTATGATCCTCGGCAGAAATATTCATAAGAAATATGGTCATTTAGATGTGCTTCGCGGCGTGGATTTTTCTGTACAGGCCGGTGAGGTTGTGGCCATTACCGGGCCCAGCGGCGCAGGAAAAAGTACACTCCTGCATATAATTGGCACGCTTGATATTGCCGACCAGGGCGAAGTAACCATCAACAACATCAATCCCAAAAGCCTTAGTCGTAACGAGTTAGCACAATTCCGCAACCAAAACATTGGTTTTATCTTCCAGTTTCATCACCTTCTGCCCGAATTTACAGCTTTAGAGAATGTTTGTATTCCCGGCTATATTGGCGGCAAAAACAGCAGCGAGGTGGAAGAACGCGCGAAAATGCTTTTGGAAACACTGGGTTTAGGCAACAGATACAAACATAAACCGTCGGAATTATCGGGCGGTGAGCAGCAGCGCGTAGCCGTAGCGCGTGCTTTGATCAATAATCCTACGGTAGTTTTAGCCGATGAGCCGTCCGGGAACTTAGATACTGCCAATGCGCGCGACCTGCATAACCTTTTTTTTAAGCTGCGCGATGATTACAACCAGACTTTTATAATTGTAACGCACAACGAAGAGCTGGGCAACATGGCCAACCGCAAGCTGCACATGCGCGATGGGCTGATTGTTAATGACATAGTACAGGAGCCGGTAGAATCATGAAAAAAGCGCTGGCTATAATTCCTGCCAGGTACAATTCGAGCAGGTTTCCTGGTAAGCCACTGGCAAAAATTGGCGGTAAAACCATGCTGCAGCACGTTTACGATAACGTTATGGCCAGCGGCTTATTTTATGATGTGGTGATAGCAACAGATGATGGGCGCATATATACCGAGGCCGAAAAATGGTTTGGAAAAGTAACCATGACCTCCCCTGCGCACCAGAGCGGAACCGACCGCTGCGCGGAGGTGATAAACACAACCTCGCTGAACGACCCTGAAATTGTAGTAAACATACAGGGCGACGAACCATTCATCAGCTTTGCGCCGTTAAAGCAGTTGCTGGAGGTTTTTGGCAGCAATAAAGAAGCAGGCATTGCAACGTTGATTCAGAAAATTAAGCACCCATCCGATGTAATAAACCCCAATATTGTAAAAGTGGTGAAGGACATGAACGGTAAAGCGTTATACTTCAGCCGCGCACCTATTCCGCATATAAGAGATGCTGAAAAAATGCTTCAGCCTGCCTGCTATAAACATATTGGTTTATACGCTTTTAGGGCCGATGTTTTAAGAGAAATAACCCAGCTGCAGCCAGGCATGCTGGAAGAAACAGAAAGCCTGGAACAACTGCGCTGGCTGGAGAACGGCTACACTATACACACGGCTGAAACAGATTACAAAATGCTTTCAGTAGATACACCGGAAGATTTACATAAAGCAGAAGAATTCTATTTAAGCAACGGGATCCAAAACGCTTAAGCAGAACATTTTAAAAAGATATGGCAGCTACTAAATATATATTTGTTACAGGAGGTGTGAGCTCCTCGTTAGGAAAAGGAATATTATCAGCCAGCCTTGCAAAATTACTGCAGGCGCGCGGCTATTCTGTTACCATCCAGAAATTCGATCCGTATATTAACGTAGATCCGGGCACCATGAACCCCTACGAGCACGGCGAATGCTATGTTACCGATGATGGCGCTGAAACGGACTTAGACTTAGGCCATTACGAGCGTTACCTGAACATACCGACATCGCAGGCCAATAATGTTACCACCGGCCAGGTGTACCAGTACGTTATCCAGAAAGAGCGCCGTGGCGATTACCTGGGCAAAACAGTACAGGTAATTCCGCACATAACCGATGAAATAAAGCACCGTTTTCAGAAGCTGGAGAAAACCGGTATGTACGATATCATCATCACAGAAATTGGCGGTACGGTTGGCGATATAGAATCGTTGCCGTATGTGGAATCGCTGCGCCAGCTGCGCTATGAAAAAGGCGCTAACCATTGCCTGGTAATTCACCTTACGTATATTCCTTTCCTGAAAGGCGCGGGCGAGCTGAAGACCAAGCCGACGCAGCACTCTGTAAAAACATTGCAGGAACACGGTGTGCAGCCCGATATACTGGTTTGCCGTACCGAGCATGAAATAAACAAGGACATGCGTAAAAAACTGGCGCTTTTCTGCAACGTAAACCAGAATGCGGTGATAGAAGCCATAGATGCAAGCTCCATTTACGAAGTGCCCATCAACATACAAAAAGAAGGGCTTGATAAAGTAGTGCTGAGCAAGCTGAAGCTGCCGATAAAACAGGAGCCCGACCTGGAAAACTGGAAAGCCTTCCTGCACAGGTTGAAAAACTACAGCCATACCGTAAACATTGGCCTGGTAGGTAAATATACCGAATTGCCCGATGCGTACAAATCTATACACGAGGCTTTTATACACGCCGGTGCGGTAAACAACTGCAAGGTAAACATTCATTACATACCATCTGAAAGCTTAACGGTTGCAAACGCTGTTGAAAAGCTGCAGAGCCTTGATGCCGTACTGGTGGCGCCGGGTTTTGGCGAACGTGGCATAGAGGGTAAAATTACAGCCATCCGCCATGTGCGTGAAAATAACATCCCGTTTTTCGGCATTTGCCTGGGTATGCAGTGCGCGGTAATAGAATGGGGCCGTAATGTTGTTGGCTTACAGGGCGCACACTCAACCGAAATGGACCCGAAGACACAGCACCCTGTAATTGACTTAATGGAAGAACAGAAAGAGAAAACGGCCAAAGGCGGCACCATGCGCCTGGGCGCTTACCCCTGCCAGCTGAAAAAAGGCACTTTGGCGTTTAAAATTTATGGCCAGAATGTAATTATGGAGCGCCACCGCCACCGTTTCGAGTTCAACAACCGTTATAAAGATGCGTACGAAAAAGCAGGCATGAAGATGAGCGGTATAAACCCTATTACCAAGCTGGTGGAAATTGTAGAGATCGAAAACCACCCGTTCTTCATCGGCGTGCAGTTTCACCCGGAATTAAAAAGCACCGTAGAAAATCCGCATCCTTTGTTTGTAAGGTTCGTGGAAGCGGCCTTGCGTTTCAACCAGAAACAACAGCCAAGCGCAATGGCCGAGGAAATGAATATCAGCGCGATGGCAGAAGCCGGCGCGTAAGTTTGAAGCATTTTTTGCGATATTGATATATGAAAAAGCCGTTCCGGGTAATTGGGGCGGCTTTTTTATGTAAGTATATAAACAGCTTTCTGCTTCATTAAGCACTAGTACCTTTTTTCAAAGGATTGATTTGTAATTCACGCCTGCAGTTGTTTGTATCATTTGATTGCCTTCACCAGGTTGTACAGGAAAAAAGCAGTCAGTGCATAAACTTTTCCCGCTTTGCGCTGCGCAGAAGGCATTTTATTGAGCGGCGTTATATCGGATTCGGCCATGCCGTGGATCTGGTTGGTTTTGCGCGCCACGCTGAGGTGCTCCGCGATAAGGTTACGCACAGGCGGCCAGGGTTTCAGCTCAAAATCTGCGGGTTGCATTTTTATGGGGTGTGTAGAAAGCAAAGTTACTGTTTTGAAAGGTAAATATTTTAATGGGTAAATGTATGGATATTATATAAATAATGAAATATTTTATTTGTATATGCTCGAATTTGATTTTGCTATTGATTATAAGTATGTTCAATATCTTTCTAAGAATCGTCTTTGCCTTTCCCAATCAGCATATTTCAACGAATATTCAATTTGTTCATTTATGTATCGTTTGATTGGAATTAAATTTATTCCTACGTCAGACCTTTCAACAATAGAAAGAATGTTTCTCCAATCTGATGCTTCAATGTCACCTATATTCACATTACCCGCATAGGTTCCACCATTTCCACGCCACCAGATTTTTGCAAAAATATCCTTGTCTTGTGTTAGTGTTAGAAATAATAATAGAATATCATCAAACAATTCACGCATTGAATGTCTTGCAATGTCAACCACAATATTCATTTTTTTATAACTTCTATAATTCGTTTTTACATAGTTAAGAAGAAATTGACTTGCGATTTCTTTTTGCTCTCCAATTAAATTTCTGAAAAAGGAATTGCAGAAATGGTCTCCAATTCCGAAATATAGCTCTTTCTCAAAAATTAAATCAAAAACTTTTTCGATGATGTTTTCTATCCCATCAACTTGCCATACAAATTCAAGACGTTTGTATTCCCTAGAAATACCAAATTGTTTTACGTCATATAAGCTGTTTATATATTCAATTAAAAAGCTGGAATCTATTTTCAAAATATTCAACATTCCTTTGCCATCAAAGTCAAAGTGGTTATGAATTTTGTCTTGCTGTAGGTAGGCCTTTTTTATTAGATCAATGTCGTCCCCTAATTGGTTAAAATGTTCACTAAATAAGTCAATCCATACTTGTATTTTTGTACCATTTTTTTCATTTTTTTCAACGATTGTTTTCAGTATGAGCTGAAAAAGATTTGGTTCGATCGCCAAAAACCTTTTCAATCTGTCAAAATGAATTGTGTATGAATCATTCATACTACTTATCGTATGAACTAATGAATGAACATATTTTGAATTCAAAAGAGAATCGTCAATATAATCATAGAAGGCAAGTTCCCACAATGGTTTATGAATAAAACTTTTTTGATTTATTATATCCCAAATAATTCCTGCCTTTGTACTTTCTTTTAACTGATTTTTAAAAACAAGTCTTGGTACATAGTTTATTTCATTATTATTTCTAATTACACAATTAAATAACTCACAACCTATCAGAAAGTCTTTTGTACAATTTTCATCAATTATATGGTCAAGAGTTGTATTGTAGTTCCATTCATTTTTTGTGAGTTTCTTTAAATAGACAAATGTGCGGTAAAATTCTATTACTTGATCTTGATTATTAAATATATATGAACTTCTTATTTCGGCTTCTTTAAGTCTTTCATACTCTCTATAATCGTCAAATTCATATATTTCTTTATCTCGAAATCTATCCCAGTCAATTTTTAGGAATGTTTCGTATATTTTATTTCTAAACTTTTTCAAAAGTCTAGAAAAGGAAGGGTGAGAAACATTATTACGTTCGCACCATCTAATTTGGTCTTGAACATATTTGCAATGTTCAAATGAATTAGGTGTAAGATGCTTTTCAATAATATCTACAAGCATTGGAACATCATATTGCATTACATCATTGGAGACATCAGGATTTATATGAGAATAGCTCTGCAATAAATCAAATGATTCGTTCGGATATAATGGAAAGTTTGTTTGAATTGCGTTCCAAATATTTTTTCGAAATAACTGAATTATTGGGGTGTTCGGAACAGGATATTGATACATATAAAAGGACATTTTTCTTCCGCCTTTAGTGTGATGAAAACCAAAACCTAAAAAAGTTTTTGCTAACTCATAAAATACTCTTGAAAGTAATTTATCATTTGCATTTAACCCATCAATTAGAATTTGAAAAAGAATTGTTTGCCTTATAAAATTAATTCGTTCATCATCCACATCAAAAGTCATATTTTCCCGAACTTTGTGAATCAGTTCTGGTAAATGTTTGGGGGATTTCCTTGCAAATTCAAAGGCTAATTGAAGTGCATCTTTTAAATTATGTTGGAAACGAAAAAACTCACCAATTAATTCTATTACATCATTTTTATTGTAAGAAAAGGCATTGTTCTCGTAAGTTAAATTATAATTATCTACCTGAGTTATTGGAAGTGCTTGAGTAATATTGTAAACATATTCTAAGGTTTCATCAGGTAAGTAGAACCAAAAAGTATCTAGAAACTTATAAGCTTTTCCTTCATCAAATTTATTAGCCTCCCAATAGTTTTGTAAAAAGGGTTTAAGTTTATCCATAACTCTTGGATAACCAAAAGTATTGTTAGCTGGAATGACACTATCTTTGAACTTACTAGCATTGTTTTCAAAATACTTATTCAACAAGATTTCAAAGGACAGCAAATTGTCTTTAATGAATGCTTTATAGAAGAAAAATGTTGAAAGGTTTTGTTCTGGAATTTTTACGTGTTCAAATTGTATTTCTACCAACTCTAGTTTGTCTAACTTGTCAATAGCATCAATGAATGCTGAGTATTTTAGCCCAAAATTATTAAGAATTGAACTCGTGATTTCTTTATTTTTGTAAGGAACAGTATAAAAGAAAGAAATTATTCCTAGACATTTTATATTGATGTTTTTTGCAAATTCTCCATCATCTGCCACAAAAGTTGTAAAGTAGTTTTCGAACAAATCGGATACATCGTGCAACGCATAAATATTTTGTTCAGCTTTAGCTAATAAAGCGGTCATGATTGCAAGACGTGGGTTACCATCAGCAATACGAACGATTTCTTTATGATAAGTCGGATTGAGAATATCAAACGGACTGGCTTTTATTATCTCAACAATTTGTTCGTCAGTGAATTTTGCCAAGTCGATTCTCCTTGGTAAAAACTCTTGACATAGTATTCCAATATCCTGAAAAGCATAATCCCTAACTGTAATAATCACTTTAAGTTTTCCATTTCTTTTCGCTTTATAGAATCCTGTAATTTGGTTGAATGCATCTATTCTGTTTGCGTCATCAACAAAAAGTAAATAATCCTTATCAGTATCAAAATACTGATATAAATCGTCAAGCAAGGTGTGGTGTTTATATGAAACACAATAAGCAGAATAAGATAAGTTTTCAGACAGAAAACTCTTAATTCCTTCAAGAGCTAATTTTGTTTTACCAATTCCTGGTGCTCCAGTTAAAATTATAAAATCATATAGGAAAATATTTTGCTTTAACTCTTGAAGTTCTTTTTCTCTATGTAAGAATGTATTGTTTAAAGGAGTTGCAATTCCTTTTGATGCTCTACCGTATTCTTCAATAAATTTATCTATTGAAACAATTTGACCTGTGTCAAATGGCAAACCTAAATACTCATGAGTAAGGTCTCTATGGTTCAGATGTAATTCAATTGCTAATGCGTCGAGTGTATAAATAGTTAATAAAATTCGGGTACTCGATAAAATATCTTTTAATGATTGTATTTCTGTTGTTGATAAATTAAAATTTACACAAAGAATAATTTCAGAGATCTGTTTTAATGGAATACTAGTTTTCTTAGAATCAATACATTTCTTAATATCATCTTGCAATTTTGCAACTCCTGCTGATACATTTGTTGAATATTCAACAAATATGTATTTCCCATTAGGTAGAAGTAAAAAAGTATCAGGCGTTCCTTTTATAGTTTTTTGTTTGCCTAATTGACTTCCAGTTCTTGAGAACGCTGAATAATTTGTATTTCGTAGAGCAAGAAAACTATCGCACAAATTCTGAAATGCAGCTTGATTGATAGACGAAAGGCCTTTTTCTATTGCTTGAAGTCTGCTCATTTACTAAATGACAAATTTGTTATTTCTTGACGAAGCAATTCTTGTAGCTCTGTGTAATCACGGTAAATTAAAAATCTCTTTGACTTAATATCAATTGGAAGATTTTCAGGTTCTCTTGAAATTAAAATAACTGGTTTGTCCAAAGCTTGTGCAATCCCCAACTCGTAAAGAACATTAGGATTTCTACCATTAATATTTGCGATTATCAAATTAGCTTTTACAATGAGTTTTAACATTTCAGGAAAAATATCTCCTTTAATATAATTCTCATCACCTCTATAAGCATTGAAACCGCTTTGTTTACAGGTATCTCTAATAACTTTATAATCTTCAAAATAGTTATCGTGAAATGGGGTAAGAATAAAAATAAGTCGGGTATCAATTATAAGATCGTTCTCAGTAATTCCGTTTGCCTTTAAAAAATCTGAATAGTAGGTCTCTCTGCTGTTCGTAATAGGCGAATTACTTTTTATGTATTCGTTTTTTAGAAGCAGATGATTTACGTCTTTCCATCTTTCCTCATTTAGTATTAGTCTATCATTAAGATTATACATTTGTTTTTCTATTGAACTTCTTATGCTTTCTAAAACAGTTTTATTTTGTTCAGCATCATATTTTGCCTTTTTAAGTCTTAAAAAAAAGATAATCGTAATAGCAGAAATGATAATACTCACAAGCACTATTAAAAGTATTGATA
>DAIUCM010000058.1:0-21606 GCA_036846145.1 Bacteroidota bacterium | reverse complement strand
GTTTCCATGATGCTAAGATACAGCTTTTTTCGCTGTTATAAGTAGAACTTAGCCTGATGCACCAATCTCCGCTGCCGCTCAGATTGGCGCCAGCAACAAACCAATACTTCGGTAAATTTACATCCACCAAAAATTTTGGCATCAGGCTACAGATTTAACTGTAAATGAATTATTTAGCATGTTGGAAGCAAATTCTAAAGCCGCCAGAATATCATCATTTTCCAGCATTGGGTAAGCTTTCAAAACATCTTCTTTTGAATCTCCGGCAGCCAAAAATTCGAGCACCGTTTGCACAGTAATCCTTTTACCACGAAAAACCGGTTTGCCGTTGCAAATATTCGGATCAATAGTAATTCTGTTAATAAGATTGCTCATAATATTTCAACGTATTTCTTGCGGCCTTAGTTTTACTTTTACAAATATAATCAACGTACAAAACTTTGCGACCTTTGCGGAAACTTTGCGACCTTTGCGAGAAATTCCATATATACAATGCCCACAAAATGCTTTAAGTTAGCAATCGCAAATACGAAGAAATCATTAGTAATTTGTAATTATTAATTAGTAATTAAATGGAATTTATTCCCACAGCAATAGAAGGCGTTTACCTCATCAAACCATTTCATTTTGAGGATGCGCGCGGAAGTTTTGTAAAGACTTTTCATGCAGGAGAATTTGTAGAAAAAGGTCTGGAAACAGATTTTAAAGAAAGCTTCTATTCCTCTTCGGTGCGTGGTGTTATTCGCGGAATGCATTTCCAGTTGCCGCCGCACGATCATGCCAAACTTGTTTTCGCTACACAAGGTGATATTTTGGATGTAGTAGTTGATCTGCGTAAAAATTCATCTACTTACGGCGAATCCGCCAGCTTCAATTTAACCGCAGAAAACAAACACCAGCTGTATATTCCACGCGGATTGGCGCATGGCTTTTGCGCTTTGACAGATGCGGCTACGCTATTCTATTTCGTGAGTTCCGTCCACCACAAAGAGAGCGATACCGGCATTCGTTACGATTCATTTGGCCTCAACTGGCCAGTAGAAAATCCTATTGTTTCCGAAAGAGATTTAAGTTTTGTGAAGCTGGAAAATTTCAATTCGCCGTTTTAGCCCCTCCCAAATTATAGTGTGCCTGTTGTTTAATTTCCTGCCCTCCCCCAGGGAGAGGGAGTTCTATTTTCGGTTAAAAAAAGAGAAAATTCCATATACAGTTCTTTCAAAAAATGCTTTAGGCATTAAAATTTATTCGTGTGATTAGATTGATTTTTATGAACCTGGAATCATGTAATTCAAATTAATCAAAAAAATCATAGTTCAGACAAAATCTAAATAACTGGAAATAAATATAATGCACTAAATAAAGTTAGATGTTCCACTTTTTGAAAAAGTGGAACATCTGCACGCTGAATTCTCATATATCACTTCAACGAAAAATGCTTTAATAATCCGGAATCTGAATCAACCAAATCATAAAAATCATCATTAATCAGCGGTTAACATTTGCCGCGAAACTACTTTGTTACAACCAGCTTCTGTACGGTTTTCGCGTTGTTGTTTTGCAAGGTTACATAGTAAATTCCCGGCGCCATTTCAAGCTTTTGCAGGTTTATAGATCTATCGGCCTGTAGTTTTTCTATAGTAATTATTTGGCCGGATGAATTTGTAATACTTAATGTATAATTACCGCTGTTTTCCGGAATATCAATTTGCAAAGCACTGCTGCCTGCAACCGGGTTAGGGTAAATATTCATCTGCAGGCGATTTGCGATTTTACCAATTGAATTTGTGCCGGCAAGGTATTTTTTTATCAGTCCGTTCGATCCTGCAACATAGCCGATGCCGTTTTTTACAGATAATGAATTGAGATAAACATCCGGGCCGTACAATCCCCAGCCGGTTGTATATTCCAGCTTCCAGGTGGCGCCGCCATCGTTGGTGAAGAGAATTTTTCCACCATCTGCCAGCACATGGCCGCTTGATACACTTGTAAAATTAAAGTCAGATAAATAATAAACAGAATCTAAGTTCACTTTTACGCTGTCCCAGGTCTGGCCGCCGTTTGTTGTGCGAAACAGGTAATCTGTATTTTGAACAGCTGTTATAATTGTCTGCGCATCAACTACATTCATTTTATGAAACGAGGTTACAAACAAACTTGGATCTCTAACATCCAAAATCTCCTGCCATGTATTACCGCCATCGGTAGTTTTCATTATAACACCATTACTGGAAAAATTTCCGCCGGTTCCGCTTGCAAAACCGGTGTTCATATCCAAAAAATGAATATCATTTATATAGAAATCGATATTAATAAAGCTCCATGTCTGGCCGCCGTTGGTGGTTTTATAGAGGTTTTGGCCGTTGCTGGCAAAGCCATTTCGGGCATCAGTAAAATGTATGGCATGTATTTCGCGGAACTGCGCGAATTCCGGCGTAATATCATCCCAACTGGCTCCGTTATTCGCAGTTTTCATCAGGAATTGTTTGCCGCTTTTGCTTCCGCCAACAAAACCGTTTTGCTTATCGGTGAAAAACATTTCAGCAAATTCCAGCGTATCTTCATCAAACCTGATATTCAGCGAATCCCATGTTATGCCGCCATCGTTTGTTCTCAGCATAAAATGGCCCTGATTTACAGGTTCCGTACCGGTCACAAAAGCGTTATCAGCATCAATGGTTAGCGCTTTCTGGAAGAAATTTGTGTGATCGAAACGAGACATACGCCATTGCGCGCCAGCCTGTATTGGCAATACAATAAGCAGTAAAAAAAGGTGCTTGTAAAGGTGTTGTGTTTTCATATTTGTGGTTTTTAAAATGTATATCACAAATATCTCCAATCAAAAACCCATACACTTATGAATTAACGCCAATTACTTATGAATTTCCACCAAACGCTGCGAAAGTTCCGACGGCGTAAAACCTGTTTTATTTTTGATGAACTGGCTGAAACTGGCCGGACTGTCGAAACCCAAATGATATGCAATTTCTTTATAAGAAGTATTTTCAAAAAGAAGCAACCTTTTGGCTTCCAGCAATATGCGATTGTGTATTACCTGCAACGGACTTAAGCCAAGATGCTGTTTTGTAAGCGCCGATAATTTTTTCTCCGTAGTTTGAAGCTGCGTTGCATATTCCTGTACGGCATGTGTTTCCAGGAATTTTTCTTCCAATAAATGCTGAAACCGGAACATAAGTTTCCTGTCATCTGAAGAAATATTTACAGCGGATATTTCCTTGTTTTCTACCAGTTGTAAAAGAATAATTTGCAAATAATGAAGGCTGATTTCCTGCGTAAATTTTCCGGGATGGTTTATTGATTCTTTCAGCAGGTTTAAAACCGGCAAAAACTTCTGTAGCTTATCGTGATTATTCTCAAAAACAATAGCCGGATTTTCACCAAATGAAACCTGACGCAGCAACATTTTTATTTTCTCGGATGGAACAACTTCTTCCCTGAACTGAACCAAATCTCCGCAGGCTTTAGGCGCACGTTTGAGTAAATGGATCTGCTGCGGAAAAACAATATAGCAGCTATTATCCTTCACCGGGAATTCAATAAAATCTATCAGCTGGCTGCCGCCGCCGTTCTCAAAAAAGAAGATCTCGAAATAAGAATGCCTGTGTTCCCGCGTAAAATCGTACGGGTTTTTGTACTGAATATCGCGCACGCAAACCGCAGATTCCTCGCCACCAAGCGCATGCACCGGCAGGTTCGATTTTCCTATTTCCACATTTCCCGATTTCATTTCGCTAAGTTAAGTCCAGTAATTTTCTGTACATATTATAAGATGTTCAAAAAATGCTTTGGGTTGCCTGTACTATTGTTATTTTTACTGCGTTTTACTTTTAAACTGTTTTTCTATGCGGATTGTAATGCTATTGCTATATATACTCCTTTCGAAAAATGCTTTCGGGCAAAGAGCTGTGGTTAGCTTGCCAAAAATGAACATGATGTATATTGGGATCGAAAATCACCTATTGAACGACAATTTTATAATCCCGAAATAGAAAGAGAATTTTATGAACATATATATTCCGTCAGACACGGCTTGTGGAAATTCTACGATGAAAAAGGAAATCTAATAAGGCAAACCATTTACGATAAAGGCAGAATGAAAGAATAGGCATACTTTTACATATATACATGCACCAAAAAATGCTTCAGGAACGCTGTAAATTGAACTTGCTGATTACTAATTTGAGATACGTATATTGAAATATTTGAACTGAAAATCATGTCATAATAAAATTCTACTTTCAGAATCTGCAGCATGGGAATTAAAAATCATCAATCTTAGTTACTAATAACCAAGCGGCGAAGCGCATTTCCATATATACATTTGGCAAAAAATGCTTATAACCGGCTTATTTTCCGTAATTTTGCACCCTTTTTACGCATATTCTTTTCTTTAAATAACACATGATCTCTACTTCAAACATTTCTCTTCGCTACGGCAAACGCATACTTTTCGATGATGTAAATATAAAATTTACGCCTGGCAATTGCTATGGTGTGATTGGCGCCAACGGAGCGGGAAAATCTACTTTCCTCAAAATTTTATCAGGCGATATTGATCCCACAACCGGAACAGTGCACATGACTCCTGGCGAGCGTATGGCGGTTCTGAGCCAGAATCACTTTGCTTACGACGAATACCCTGTATTACAAACCGTTATGATGGGCCATAAGAAATTATGGGAAATTATGCAGGAAAAAGACGCGCTTTACGCGAAAGCAGATTTTACCGATGCGGATGGCGTAAGAGCAGGTGAATTAGAATCTGAATTCGCGGAAATGGATGGCTGGAACGCGGAAAGTGATGCGGCAGCCATGCTCAGTGGATTGGGAATTACAGAAGATCTGCACGATAAACTGATGGCTGATATTGGCGAGAACCTGAAAGTTCGTGTGCTTTTGGCGCAGGCGCTTTTCGGTAATCCGGAGAATCTTTTATTAGATGAGCCTACAAACGGTTTGGATGTAGAAACTATTTCGTGGTTAGAAAACTTCCTTGCCGATTTTAAAAACACCGTAATAGTTGTTTCGCACGACAGGCACTTTTTAGATGCGGTTTGTACGCACGTTGCGGATATTGATTATAACCAGATCACCATTTACACCGGTAATTACAGCTTCTGGTACGAAAGCTCGCAGCTGGCATTGAAACAGCGCCAGGATGCGAACAAAAAAGCGGAAGACAAGAAAAAAGAATTGCAGGATTTTATCGCGCGTTTCTCTGCGAATGCAAGTAAAAGCAAGCAGGCAACCAGCCGTAAAAAGTTGTTAGAAAAATTGAATGTTGAAGATATAAAACCATCTACACGTAAATATCCTGCCATAATTTTGCGCCAGGAACGTGAAGCCGGAGACCAGATCCTTGAAACAAAAGATCTCTCTTTGGTGCATGATGGCGCAACGCTTTTCAAGAATGTAACTTTCACATTAGATCGTGGTGATAAGGTTGCGTTTATTTCACGCACAGGTTTGGCGGTAACTTCTTTCTTCCAGACAATTATGGGCGAAAGGGAAGCAGATAAAGGCACTTACAAATGGGGCGTAACCATTACAAATGCCTATTTACCGAACGAAAATTCAGACTTTTTTAAAGATGATCTGACTTTAGTGGATTGGCTGAGACAATTCTCAACCGAAAAAGATGAAGTTTTTATCCGCGGATTTTTGGGTAAAATGCTTTTCAGCGGTGAAGAAACTTTGAAGAAATGTACTGTATTGAGCGGTGGTGAAAAAGTACGTTGTATGACTTCACGCTTAATGCTTCGCAATGCAAATGTTCTTGTTTTGGATGAGCCAACCAATCACTTAGACCTTGAAAGCATTACGTCTTACAACAACGCTTTGATTGATTTTAAAGGAACAGTACTTTTCACTTCGCATGACCATACCTTTACGCAAACCATTGCGAACCGTATTATTGAGCTTACACCAAGAGGAATCATTGACAAGAAAATGACTTACGATGAGTATTTGGAGGATGAGCGCGTAAAACTCCTCCGTGAAGAAATGTACGGAAAAGCAGTGCTGGTCTAGGAATTGAAAGATTGGACAATTGAAAAATTTTGCTTTCGCCGGATTTCTTTCCCGCAAAGGCGCAAAGAAGCAAAGGCGCAAAGCCGCTTACAATGGGTTAAAACCCAATGCAATTGACCTGCACATTGCGCGAAATTCACTTGCATTGGGCTTCAGCCCATTGTTAATTTGAAAGCATTTTTAGAGATATACCTATATGGAAAGCCCGGTTTTTAGCCGGGTTTTTTGTTTAATTAATATCGAAGTTGATTAGTTTATATCAAACTCAATAATCGGAACCATTATTTTACTGATTGTACCATCTTTATCATAAGATGAAATATTATCCATGAGCATAATATGTCTTGCTTCGGAACGATAATAAGCGCGATCAGATGAAAAGTTTATTTTGCCATTTTTATAAAAATTTACTTTCCCGAAGGCTTCAAATCTATTATCATTAACCATTATCACAGCAGAATCCGCATGTATTTCCATGTTATCGATTTTAAAAATTACGCCATTACTTAAATACTTTATATTTTCATCTTCCAATGAATTCTGAAGCTTACCAACTTTTAGCAAAGTAAATTTACCGTCTTTTTTATCCTTTAAATTAACTTGCGCACTCGTAACATACACCACAAACAAAAAAACCAACACTAAGATGCATCTTAACATTGGTTCAATTTAATAAATATTTTATTAAAAAAATAGTCAAAGCATTTTCCGGCCAATAGTTATATGCAAACTATTGCGTTACATCGTAAAGCACTGTGGTGCTGGCCGTTGCTTCGTCTTCTTTTCTGAAATTACCGGGTGCTTTTGTAAAGTTAAGTAAATGTGCATCTTCGCGGTAAACAACGCTTGTGCCGTTTATAAATACTGTATTATATTTCTCGAGAACTACATTTCCATATGCCTCCAAAAGGCCTGTTGCATGGTTAACCACTGCGGAATCGGCTTTCAGTGTATAGTCGTTGATCTGTAAAACCACACCGCCCGAGAGGTATTTGGCGCCGGTACTTTCGGCGGTAAGCTGTTTGCCGGTTTCAAGCACCACAAACTTATTTGTTTTGGATGATGGTACCGTGCACTGCCCGATTGCTGTTGAGTAAAAACCAATTGTAAAAAGTATAAGGCATATATATTTTAAATGTATCATTTCAGTTTCTAAAAATTAGGGTTATTAAAATTTGATTTAAAAAGAAGCGTATAATTAACTAAATTAGCTGTTAGTATAAGAATACTGCATTTCTAAATAATGCAGAAATCTTGTTTATGTTCAAAAAATTTTTTTCTTTTTTTATATGAAAGCTTCTTATTTAATTATTATATCTGTACTAATTTTCAATTTAAATGCCGTTGCACAGAGCGGTACCTTTGCAAAGGTTTATTCAACTTTCCAAACCAGCTGCAGCTATGTTTATTGCCACAGCAACATAACGCAGGCCGGCAACCTGAACCTGGAAGGCGCGGGATTTACCGATGCCGACCGGATGAACGACGTTTACAATAATCTATATAACAAGTCGCCAAAAAATACGTATGCCAGCAGAAAAGGCTACAAACTTGTATCGCCGGGAGATCCGTATGCGAGTTTCCTTTTCCGGAAGGCACATGGAAATTTAAAAGGAGATGACCTGGTACTGCACCCGGACGAGGGAGATGCTATGCCGCAACACGGTATTGCGCTGGAAAATAAAGAGGCTGAGATAATAAGGCAATGGATACTATACGGCGCTCCGAAAGATGGCGAAGTTGTTGATACATCCTTAATTGGCAGATTTTACAGGGAAGGCGGCATTGTTTCAGCCAACGAGCCTCCGAAAGCCCCCGAAGAAGGTAAAGGTTTCCAGATACATTTAGGCCCGTTTTTCCTAGCGCCAAAAGCTGAAATAGAATTTTTCTCGAAGTACGATACCCGCCTGAAAACCAATATTGAAGTTAAGGAAATTGATGCCTATATGGGTAAAGGCTACTCGCACCATTTTATTTTATTCCGCTATAAGGACAGTGACAAGAATTTGCAGCCCTGGGGATTAAGGAAAGATAACGCACACATGAATACGGAAATGGTTTCGGCCCACCAGCAATCGGAAGCCATTCCACTACCGCCCGGAACAGCGTTTCCCTGGAACGCAGGCAGCTACCTCGATCTTAATACGCATTATATCAACTATTCTACCACAAAAGTACTGGCTGCAGAAGTTTATGTAAATGTTTACACACAGCCGGCAGGCACAGCCAAGCAGGTAATGTACAGCTCATTAATTGCAAACACCAGTATTTTTATACCTAACGATAAAAAAGAGCATACATTTACAGATTATTTCCTTGCCGAAAATTCTTATTTATGGGCAATTACCTCGCACACACATAAATATGGCAAGGATTACGATGTTTATTTTGCAGAAAAAGATGGCAAACTGGGCGAACAGATCTTCGAAGGATCATGCAAGAACGGCATACCGGGCTGTATGAGCACAAATTACGATTACCAGCACCCGCCGGTTAGGAAGTTTTCACCATTTCTGCCCATAAAAAGCCAAACCGGTAACCGGCGCATAGCACATGTTGCGAAATATGTAAATAACGGCGCTAAACCAGTTACTTTCGGCGCAACTTCCGATGATGAAATGATGGTTTTGCTGGCCATGTATGTAAAAGATACAACCGGCCTGGGCGAGGCAGCTTTAGGAAGCGGGAAATTACCTTCCGGCGCACATTTACAGCTTTCAGCAAATGTTTTTCCTAACCCGTTTTCACAAACAACCAATATTGCGTTCAGAAGTACAAAACCGGGCAAATTTACCCTGGTTATAACCGATGCGGCCGGCCGTACAATTTATACTGAAGCAGGCACTTCTACAGCAGGCGTAAACCAATTAACAGTTACGCTCGCTGATCTACCAAAAGGCCTGTATATTTATAATCTGCTCCTGGGTAACGGCGCCAAAGCCACAGGAAAAATCAGTAAATTATAATTTATGCGCTAAAAATATATTAAAAGCTTGAAAGCATTTTTCAGGGTACGTATATATGCGATTTTAACTTTAAACACTAGTTTGCTCAAGCCTGCCCATTTGTTTTAAGCGTATTTCGAATATCTGTGCAATGGTGCGGGCTTTGGTTTTGGCCATTTCGGCCTTATTGCCTGTAAAAAGCTCATCCACAGTTTGTATAAAAAGCTTTATCCAGTTTTGGAAATGTGCCGGAGAAACCGGTAAAGGAATATGCTTCTGGAAAGGATTGCCTCTGTAATTATCGCCATCCAGCAAAAGCATTTCCCAAAAGTTATACATAGTTGGCAAATGGTGCGGCCAATCTACTTTTGCCACATCGTTAAAAACAGGCGATAATAAAACATCTTTATTCACCTTGTCATAAAATGTGTTCACCATTTTTTTTATATCATCAATATTCTCTATATCCTTCATTTTACTGTAAACGTTATTTTTCGACCAGCAAAGCTGAACATTATTACTCGACGCAAATATGACCGGGATCAGTTTATATTAAAATTCATACTTTTTATAAAAACAGTTGCGTTAATATTGTAACCAAACCAAGCTTATGCAATTAAAAACCACAATACTGCTTTGCCTTTTCACTATTGGCTTAATTCCTACAACCATTGCGCAGGATGTTGATTTTACCCAATGGCAGGCGAATTACATGGCTTTTAATCCTGCTATGACAGGTATAAGCAACAACCCGAGAATACATTTTGCGCACAGGTTTCAGCCGGTTTATTTTATTCTTCCAAACAATGAGCACCAGGCCGGTAGAACTACAACTGTTTCTTATGATCAGCGAATTTCACCCAAAGGCGGCTATATTGGTGTAAGCTACATGAACGATATGATTGGCAGCGCGCAGTTTGGTACACAGTCAGTTATGTTGAACTACGCGCGTAATTACAGTATTGATATTTCTGCAAAAGCAGGAAATGAAAATTTTAGCGATGCAGGCAAATTGAATCTTCGGTTCGGTATTGCGCTGGGTGGTTTTGAACGAAGCATTAGTGGCGAAAAATTAAGATTGACGGATCAATACAATCCACGTACAGGCGTAACTTACCAATCGTACTCTCGTATACCATCAACCACAATTTACACGGGCATCAGGCCCAATTTCGGCATTGGCACAGCCATGAATTATAATAATTTTTATGCCGGTTTTGCTATACATAACATTCTCGAATCTATGGATGCTTTCGGGCCAAATCCAACAACCAGGCTTCCAAGAAGATATTCTGCTAACGCTGGCGCATTTTTACCATTAAATCCTGCGAATGAGAAGACAGCAATTCTTGCACCTCATATTGTTTTCCAAAGGCAGAATAACATAGCTGTTTTACAACCCGGATTAAACTTTAATAAAGGAATATTTACCGGTGGTGCATCATACAGGTATTCAGAAACTCATATAAGCAACTTAGGCACGCGTAAAGCCCAAAGTATCAATTTCTTATTAGGCATTTCCAAAGGCATGTTTAAAACAGCATACAATTACGATTATAACCTCAACAATACAGTTTTTATTAAAGCTGTGCATGAAATATCGCTTTCTGTCTATCTCGGCAAACATCGCGAAGGAAATGATAAAGAAATACCGTATTATTACCGTAAAATGGGTTTTTAACGGCCAAAGCATTTTCAGCCAAAGGATATATGGACAGCGTTAAATACCTTAAAATTAAGGCGTGCAGAAAATCTAAAACCATAGTTTACATTGTAAATGAAGATTTTAAGTTTGATAGCAAAACGCAGAGATTGAGTTTTTAGAGGTGCCCATATGTAAACAAATCAAAACCTTAACCAGTAACCATGATCATAAATTACACAACCACAATTATCATTTTCATTTCACTGCATATTAGCATATTGCTATCGGCCCAGCATCATAATATAAGGCAGTGGCAGGCGAATTATTCATTTACCAATCCTGCTTTAACGGGTATTGCCATAAACCCAAGAATTAGTGCGAGTTACCAGCAAATATTTCCTGCTGTACAAACAGGCTTAAATACTTATAAATTAGATTATGACCAGCAAATTTCCGCTAATGCCGGCTTTATTGGCGCATCGCTATTACAAGATTTAACAAGCGAGGTTATGACAAGAAAAGTCGCCGGCATGCAATACGCTTACGAGTTTAAATTAAATGATGATATAATGCTGCGAACAGGGGTTTCACTGGCATATGTTTATCTCGATATAGATAGTTCAAAATTCAGAAGCAGTACCAGGGAAAATGCAGATGATAAACAGGGCGGCCATTACGGAGGTGGCGCAATGCTCACTTACAAAAATGTATATGCAGGCTTTGCTTTACATAACTTTTCACAATCGCTGGCGCCTGCTAATAGTTTGGGTAAAAAAGCATTGATCAGCGATTATTCAACACAGCTTGGCGGATTTTTCCATTTACAAAAGCGTAATCCGAAAAGTTTGGTGCTGGCGCCGTACCTGCTGGTTTATGGTAAACCGAAGTTAGTTGGTTTAGCTCCGGGAATAAACGTAAACAAAGGAATTCTTACAGGCGGCCTCTCCTACCGTAGCTATAATTATGGCGATGCTTTATCTTTCCTGGCTGGCGTATCAAAAGGCTGGTTCAAAGCCGGTTACACATACGATATTTCTATTCCCAACGCACGCTCAGTTTGGGCAGCAAGCCATGAGCTTACGTTTACAGTTTATCCTGGCAGATTACGCGATGGAACTGATGCTGGCTTACCAAATTATTTCCGTAAAATGGGCTTTTGATAAAGGATTTGATTATGCTGAATCAGTGTCGTTTAGTTTAGGTTTTTTTACACATAGGGCTTTGCCCCATGCTGATACAGTTCGCCCATGCAGGGCTTGGTGCAACGAGATTAAATAGAATTGAACTATTAATGTTTTATTAAAAGTAAATAGAACTGCAAAGCGTTGTAACGGCCTTAAATTATAAGCGTTAAAAAAAAAGTTTTAAAGCATATATGATGTTGTTAAAAAATGCTTTAAGCTTGATGAAAAGATGAAATAGCTTACAGAGCAACAGGCGAGCCAACGCAACAGAGCAATAAACACAAAACGAACTGGCGGCTCCTGTTGCGGGTGAAAAATGCTTTAAATCTGTTTTTAGCTTAATAATTTACAGCCTTGAACTTTTGCTTCTTTTGGTTCAAGCCAAAAGAAGTTGCCTGCCCGGCAACGGAGGGCAAAAACCAGAATTGAAACAATTATATAGAATTTACCGAAACGTTTGAAAAATCCTTAACTAAACTACATTGATTTGAGTATGCTGAATTTTTATATTCAATTAACAGAAAGCTTATACCAAAATATAATGAATGTTGCGTATTAGAAAACTGTCCCGTGAGCAACAAGCTACGGAGCCTCGAAGCATTACTCCCTGGTTTCGTGGTACACAAACCAGCATTATTTACGCATTTTCCATTCTATAGTGTATCAATACATATATAACTTTGCGAAAAAATGCTTTACAATACATCCAGGAAGAGGTGAAGCGTTTAATATTTCAAAAAGCTATATACAAAAGTTTCATTCTGCCTTATTCCAAACTTTACTCAACGTATAACTTATAACCTTTACCATGTATATTCATAATTTGTATGTGCGCATCCGGCTTTAGGTATTTCCGCAGCTTGGTGATGTAAACATCCATACTGCGGGCATTGAAATAGTCATCATTTCCCCAAATTTGCTTAAGCGCTTCATCACGGTGCAGGATATTGTTTTTATGCAGGCACAGCATACGCAGCAAATCTGCTTCCTTGGTCGATAGTTTTATTTCATGGCCGGGATATTTAAGACTCTGCGTTTCATAATCGAAAGTAAAAATGCCTACCTGGAAAATTCGCTGCACCGAATTGCCCGGCTGAACGCTGTGCTGCGCACGCTTCATAATAGCCTTTACCCGGAGCATAAGCTCTTCCATGCTAAATGGTTTGGTCAGATAATCATCGGCACCGGCTTCAAAACCAAGTATCTTATCTTCTTTTTCACCTTTTGCAGTCAGAAAAATTATAGGAACCTGCTCGTTTTGCTTACGTACTTCCCGGGCTACTGTAAAACCATCCTTTTTTGGCATCATTACATCAAGCACAAGCAAATCGTAAGTATTGGTAAGCTGCTGCTCCACAGCTTCTACGCCGTTGCGGCACAGCTGTACGGTATGCCCTTTAATTTCAAGATATTCCTTCAGCAAATTTCCCAGATTTACATCGTCTTCTGCCAGCAGTATATTATAGTTTTCTTTCATGAGGGTTCAATTAATTAATGAAATAATGCATTAATGAAATAATAATTAGTGACGAACAAAGAAGTAGTGAAAAGTAGTATTGAATTATGGATTATGGATTACGCAATGCGAAGCAACCTTAACCCAATGATATTTTATTTTTTAAGTTTTGATTTTTTCCAATTCTCCATATATCATTATGCCAGAAAATGCTTTGATTGAAAAATACAATACCATTGTTTCATTGTTTCATTGTTTCATTGTTTCATTATTTCATTATTTCATTAGAAAGTGGCAAAGTGAACGTAAACGTGCTGCCTTTACCGGGGGCGCTTTTCACCTGTATGCTTCCATTGTGCGCCTGCAGCATGGTTTTTACATAGCTTAAGCCCAAACCAAAACCTTTTACGTTGTGGATATTGCCGGTAGGCACGCGGTAAAACTGCTCGAAAATACGTTTTTGCTCCTCCTGGCTCATACCAATTCCGTTATCGGTGATTTCGATTACAATACGCGGACCGCTGTTATAGCTTTGTATAATAATCGAAGGCTTATCCATCGCGTATTTCGTAGCGTTATCGAGCAGGTTATAAATTATATTGGTAAGATGCACATTATCTGCTTCAACAATGGCTTTCTCTGCATTAAGGCTGCAACTAATCTGGCCCTGCTTTTCTTCTACTATAAGGCTAACCTGTTCAATGGCTTTTTCTATTATATGATGAATATTTACAGCCTGCTTATTAAGCTTTATTTCACCGGTTTGCAGCCTGGCGATCTGTAACACGCGTTCCACCTGGCCTTCCAGCCGCTTGTTTTCTTCCTGTATAACACCGGCCAGCCGGTTCAGCCTGGTTTCATTTTTCTGTACCTGAGTATCGCGCAGCGCCTCGCTTGCCAATGCAATGGTTGTAATGGGCGTTTTAAACTCATGCGTCATGTTATTAATGAAATCAGTTTTCATTTCCGATAGTTTTTTCTGCTCCAGGAAGCTTCTCATCATCCATAGAAAAGTAAAGATGATAATTGCAATAAAAACAAGCGAGCTGCCCAATATGGCACTTATTTTATGTAGGATAAACATATTTTGCCCCGGGAAATGGAGCTTGATGTAATTTGGCTCAAGGAAAAAATCATTCGGGAAAAGCTGCGCCTGGTAAATAGAGCGTTCAAGCTCAGCATTGTTTTCACCGGCCGAACTGTAAATAAAGTTACCTGTATATTCCTGGTAAACGCCATACTCGTATGGCAATGTAATATTCCTGTTGCGCAATTCATCAGCAAGGAAATTATCCATCTGCCTGAAATCGAGCCGCTGCTGCAAAGGGCTTTTCCTCCTGGCGAGATCTACCGCTAATTTCTGCAGCAGGTACTTTTTTTTAAGCACCTTATTTACATCTTCAGTAGATTCCAGCCCGGCAATCTCTTCAATATCTTCCGGCCCGGTAACAAAATCAAGGTCAGGAATTTCAGGCGTTTCTTCAGGTAAAAAAATATGATCTTCCTCTTCTGCTTCTTCAACCGGAAATGCGGGAGGCTGTTGTAGTGAGGGTATATGTTTATGCTCATCTGTAAATTCTACCGGCACATCTGTCAGCGCATAATCCGCATATTTCAGCCGACGAAGATCGCGCAGCAAATAAGGCTTCAGCGCACTGGGGCTAAGCGTTTTAACACCAACATCCGGAATAATTGATGTATCCTTCATGCTTTTTGTAGAAACAAAGGCAAAGGCATCCTTGCGTTCCAGTTTCATGGCTACATTCTGTAAAGCATCATTTACATGGCGCGAAAAAATCTCCTTGTTAACTTCAATAGCCTTGGTTATCCATATTATCTGTATGAGAATCAATCCGGCTACAGCAATTCCCATCAGCCCTATTACCAACCTAACTTTCATCTTTTTCATCTGCACAAAATTACGTTTATAAAAGCGCTAATTGCCTTATTAACATACTTTAACATTTCTTAATACTGTATTAAGATATTTATTTTAAAACGCCTGTTACTTTTGATACGCATTACACGTCAAATGCATAAAACTATTTAAAACCTGCTAAACCAACATACTATGAAACGTACAGCGCACCTTGAATCATTCCTTATAATAGCCATCAGCCTTATATAAATAAAAAAAATAAATTGTACGGCCGGTAAGCCGTATTATTAAAGATTCTCATCTCTCTAAGTTAATCGGAAAAAGGGTGCTGTATTTTACAGTGCCCTTTTTTATTTTACATCAACTGTATTATCATAAACTGAGCTGGAAAATTTCAACAGAATATTTTATGCATTAATGGATGGTAAATATATTAGTTTCGGTGCGCCATTAATTTGCAAAAAGCATTTTTCGGCTTTAGGCTTTATGGGGCTTGTGACAATAATTAAATGATAATTCAATGCGGTAATTTTACAGATCGCCTTATTACAGGAATTATATTTCAAATAGATTTTAAACCAATTGCGGCTGCCTGCGCTTAGTTATAAGTTCTGCAACCAAACCAAAGGTATTTTTTAATAAACATATATATGCAAAGCCTCAGCGCTAAAGAGTATAAAAATGATTTTGTAAGCCATTTTCCCGGTGATGAAAGCGGCAGCCTTACACCCCGGCAAACACCTGGTGTAATGTACAGCAAAACCATGCCAACACCCGTAAGCAATCCGAAACTTTTAGCCTGGTCACATGATCTGGCCGAAAAACTTGGCATAGCCGAACCTGCTGATGAAAATGATATAGCCATACTTGCCGGCAACCTGGTAACGCCAGGCATGCAGCCCTACGCAGCTTGTTATGCCGGCCACCAGTTCGGCAACTGGGCCGGCCAGCTGGGCGATGGCAGGGCCATTACATTGGGCGAGTGGCTTGCGCCTGACAATACAAGCTGGGAGCTGCAACTCAAAGGCGCCGGGCAAACCGCCTACAGCCGGCGTGCAGATGGCAGAGCTGTTTTACGATCATCGGTACGGGAATATTTAATGAGCGAGGCAATGCATTACCTTGGCGTGCCAACTACACGTGCATTAAGCCTGGTTTCTACAGGCGATCCGGTACTGCGCGATATGTTTTATAACGGCAACGCAGCTTATGAGCCCGGCTCAATTGTTATGCGCGTAGCGCCAGGTTTTCTGCGTTTCGGCAGCTTTGAAATGCCGGCAGCGCGCAAAGAAACCGAAAACCTGCAGAAACTGGTGGACTGGACCATAGCCAGGTATTACCCGCATATAACAGGCGGCGAAAAAATACTTCAGTGGCTGAAGGAAGTAATGGAAAGAACAGCCGATATGATTGTACATTGGCTGCGTGTTGGCTTTGTGCATGGCGTTATGAATACCGATAACATGAGCATACTTGGCCTCACTATAGATTATGGCCCGTTCTCGTTCCTGGATGCTTATGATCATACTTTTACGCCCAATACAACCGATTTGCCCGGCCGCAGGTACGCTTTCGGTAAACAGGCCGATATTGCCTACTAGAACCTGGGCTGCCTGGCAAGCGCAATAGCGCCGCTGTTTAAAGGCACCGAAGAAATAGTTGCCGTGCTGCAGCAATACAGCAATATTTACTGGCAGAAATATTACAACATGATGGGCGCTAAACTTGGGTTTGACCAGTTGAAAGCTGATGATATTGAGCTTATAAGAAATTTTGAAGCAACACTGGCCGATATAAAACCCGATATGACAATATTTTACCAGCTGCTGATTAATTTTCCTGTTGACATCCAAGGCGAAGATGAGATAATAAAGTATTTTTCTGAGAGCTATTATATGGAGCCTGTTAAAACCCAGCGCGAATCCTTCGCCGCAGTTATGCAGAAATATACCGAACGCATCAAACAGAATAACATTTCGCAGGAAGAAAAGAAAAGGAAAATGACAGAAAGCAATCCGCGTTTTGTTTTACGCAATTATCTTCTTCACCAGGCCATACAGGGGCTGGAAAAAGGCGAAAATACTTTGTTCATGAAATTACAGGAAGCTATAAAACAACCCTATTCAACTTCTGCCAATGAATTTTTTACAAAACGGCCCGACTGGGCCAGCCAGCAGGCTGGTTGTTCCATGTTATCCTGCAGCTCGTAAAAAACATTCAATCAAAACCATTTCTTAAAGATAATATAGAATATTTTTTAATTCCATATATTGCTATGGCTAAAAATGCTTTGCATAAACCACTGAAAGGATGAGACTTTCAAAGCCTGGAGCATGGCCCAGGTAAGCTGCAAAAATTTCTGAACAATAATTTGTTTAAATCCTTTTGGCTTTTGTTTAACACACCATCATTTTTATGAATATTAATTTCAGCCAGGTTTTTGATGAGCTACCCGATACCTACATGCTCATTTCCACCGACCTTAAGATACTGGATATTAACAAGCAGATACTTGCTTTAAACAATAAACGCAAGGAAGATTTTGTTGGTAAAAATGCGCTCGACGCTTTCAATTCAACCGAAAACGCAAAATCCGAATTCAAAAAATCCATCGAAAAAGTGCTCGAAACCAAAAAGGAGCACAGCATGGACCCTATACGGTATGACCTGCCATCGGAAAAAGAAGACGAAATAACAGCTGTTTACTGGCAGATCCTGAACAAGCCTGTGCTTAACGAAGCCGGAAATGTTGATTTCATCATTACCAAATCATGCGAAGTAACCGAAAAAATAAACGCCGAAAACAGCAGTAACGAACATAAAAAGTTAATAGAATACCAAACCAGGCTAACAAAAATTATTACAGATAACGCTACGGTTGCCCTTTTTATGATGAATGCTGAAGGATATTGTACCTTTATGAATCCTGAGGCTGAAAGAATGACCGGTTTTACACTTGAAGAAGTGCAGGAAAAGCCGCTGCATTATTTAATTCATCATCACCGTCCCGATGGCAGCTTTTATCCGATGGAAGAATGCCCAATTGACAAAGCGCTGCCAACCAACAGCGATGTAAGGGCGCACAAAGATGTATTTATACACAAGAATGGTACATTTTACCCGGTAACCTGTGCGGCAAGCCCGGTTTTTGAAAATGGCGTTCCGGTTTCAACAGTTATTGAAGTCAGAGACCTTACCAAAGAGCAGGAAGCCCAGAAGGCGCTGGAAGACAGTGAAATGAGGTTCCGCTTTATGGCTGAGGCCATGCCATCGATGGTTTGGATGAGCAAAGCTGATGGTACGGCCATTTTTGTTAGCGAGCGCTGGACCAGGTTTACAGGCATTGCTACGGAAGATATGCTGGTGAACGGCTGGCACCAGGCCATACACCCCGATGACCTGGAACTGGCCGCCAGGCGATTGCAGGAAGCCGGCCTGAATGGCGAAGATTACCAGGTTGAATTTAGGGTGAGGAAGCACGACGGGCAGTACCGCTGGCACTTAACACGCGCTTTCGCAAAACGTAATGCACAAAATGAGATAGAATTTTGGGTAGGAAGCTCAACCGATATACACGACCAGAAAAAAATGGTTGAGGAGCTGCTGGAAAATAATGAGCAGATGAGCGAAATGACCGACCAGCTGCAGGAAGCGCTTACCAAAGCAGAATCGGAAAGCAAAACGCTGGAAAGCATGATTATGAACGCGCCGGCAATGATTTGTATTTTACGCGGCAAAGACCATGTTTTCGATATTGTAAATCCCGAATACCAGAAGCTTTTCAGCCAGCGCGATATACAAGGAAAACCGGTAATTGAGGCATTGCCTGAAATTAAAGGGCAGGGATTTATAGAATTGCTGGATAATGTATATAATACCGGCGAACCGTTTTTTGGAAAGGAAGTGCCGGTGATGATTGATATGAACAACGATGGCTCTATGGTACCCATAAATGTAAACTTTACCTACCAGCCATTATACGAAGGCGATATAATAATTGGCGTTGTTGTGTTTGCATTAGATGTAACAGAACTTGTGGAACTGAGGAAAAAGTGTGAAGAAGCCTGAGAGCGCTTACAACACCCTGGTTAAAAGTTTTAAAATTGGTTACAACGGCTAAAAGCGCTTAATGAATTTAAACAGTATAGATTTTCAGCAGGGCAGGGTAAAGCATATACTCTTTAAATCAAAAATAAGGAGCATACTGTTTGGTGGAAAAATGGATGAAACACTCCTCTCCTCCCGCACCAGCCCCTCAGGCCAGTGGCTGTATAATATTGCTATACCACGGTATGGCAGCAGCATGGAGATGCGCGAAGTTGAACGCCTGCACCGTGAAATACACGCGTACGCATCATCGCTGGTTAGTTTATACAAAAGAGGCAGAATTGAAGAAGCCAGGGAAGGCCTTGCAACGGTAGAAGCATACTCGGAAAAATACCTGGCAGCTATTAAGGCGCTTGAGGACAAAGCATCGCGCACCTATTAATATATCCGCATCAGTTATTCAGTTCCATGTGGTGATCACTACGCAAGCCTGTTTTTTTTTCAGCATACAATACCCAATACTTATGTCCTAAAACTTATTATATAATAAATTTCCATATTAGCTAAAGCTAAAAAATGCTTTCATATCATAATAAATGAATAGTGCGCATTTAAAAGGTGTCCTGTAGGCTAAATAGGGAGTTTGGAAGCGATTTACCCTGGTTCCGTGGCACACAAACCAGCATTTGTTACCTAACGCTGGTGCCAATGTGAGCGATATTGGAGATTATTATTACGTAATCAAAAATTGAACTCTTGTGTGGGCACCTTATTGTAAATAAAAAAATAGAATCACTATCTAAAATTCTGACAGTGGTAATTATTAATACGGTACACTTTGAGAGTGTTGGCATAATAATGCGCCAATTTCCACTGCGTGCAAATCAGCGCCACCATTTGTATTTATTTATATTTCAGTATTTTAAATGCATTTCGGATGAAATTATACACTAAAAAATTACCGGCACGCGTAAAAACGCGCGCCAGCTGCGAGCTTTATTTCTATTGATAGAAAAATTGACTGAAATGCGTTGCTGGCGCGCGTATTTACGCGTGCCATTATCAAAAAAAACCCGGTTTACGGTAGTTCAGAAAAAAATATTTTACGTTTTTCTGTAGATTATCTGCTCTACAAAAAGATCAATTCCGGCGCAAATTTAACATAATTGTTTAAGCTTAACCTATCTTGCCATTGCTAAATGACCAGGAATAAAATTTATACTCGCCAAAAAATCTTGGATAAATACAAATATTTTTAACTATTTGCATACAATACCGTTTATACATTACCCTAATTAATAAACATACACAATTATGCTAACGCAAAAAATAGAAGAAGCACTTGTACATAAATATATCGCAAAAATTACTTTAACTGCAAATACAGGTCCTGTTTACGGTGTGTTTACCGGCAAAATTAAGGTAATGGACCATGTAGAAGAAAATAATGATGTGAGAACATCTTACAAATATTATTTCAAGGAAATTGACCTCGAGCGTTACCTTGAAAATAAAGATGTTTACAGAGCCATGAAATCTGTATTGGTTATAATGCAAAACCAGCTTACAGATGTTCAGGAATCAATATCAGTAGGATTTTCAAATACGCGATAATTTTTCAACCCAAACTATTAATTATTATGTGCCAGCCAGTTAAGGTCGGTTTGGTTTCTTTTGCGGATGGCAGATAATATTTTGAACATTGAGTTTATATCAAGCACAAGTACCATAGGCAGCTCTATTTCTTCGCCTATGTTCAAAAACTGTGTCTTTACAGTTAATACAATGGGCTTAAAGGTAATAAGATTTTGAATAAGGTCGGCAAATGTTTTACGTAAAGTGTAGGGTACGGCAACCGGCGGCGTTCCGCAAAGGCTCATGTTAAAAATATTTGCAAACTGGGTTAGCAAAGCACCCGTTAAAATATTGCTTGTTTCCAGCAACAGCGATTTTCGCATTGCGTTATAATTCCCGGCAAAATCATTTTCGCAGCCAATACAAATATCCGATAGCTTCATTGCCTGTCTCTGTTTAAAGATCAGGAAATTCTTCGCCTTCATATCGCCCTGTATATCAGATTGTACTACAGAATCTTCCCATTTGTTTTCAGGCAGAACGGCATCTAATTCAGCAATTGGCACCATCTCTACTTTTGGCACTTGTATAAGTACCTGCTGCTTGGCCATAATGGCGAAAGAATCTGCCACTTTAGCAAAGCCTATATTTATTATTTCCTTTAAAATATCTTCTTCTATACCGGTTATTTCAACTTCAACTTTCATTTCGGCCTTCTTACAATATTTACTTGTAACGCCTGCATGTAAAAAGTGTTGAAAAATTGACTTTGATCATCATCACTATCCACAATTTAAATTCATTTTTAAAGCTTGCATATATACTTT